>NZ_JBWJVM010000026.1:0-94971 GCF_056428985.1 Streptomyces sp. CA189
GCGTTTGAGGCGCGGGGTCTGGGGCGGAGCCCCAGGGGGTCCGGGCGCAGCCCGGGGAACGGGGGAAGGGCGGGTCGGGGACAGCCCCGCAGGGCCCCGGGCCCCCAGGGGTCGGACCCGCTATCCGGCCCGCTTCGGCACGGGGACCCGTACGAGGTCGGCGGCGATCGTCAGCTCGCCCTCGAAGCCCGCCGCGCGGGCCTGGCGTTCGAATTCGTACGGGTCGGTGTAGCGCTGCGAGAAGTGCGTCAGCACGAGGTGCCGCACGCCGCCGTCCCGGGCCACCCGGGCGGCCTGCCCGGCGGTGAGGTGCCCGTGGTCGGTGGCCAGCTGGACGTCCTCGTCGAGGAAGGTCGACTCGATCACGAGCATGTCGGCGCCCGCCGCGAGCGCCTCGACGCCCTCGCAGAGCCGGGTGTCCATGACGAAGGCGAACCGCTGTCCGGCGCGCGCTTCGCTGACCTCGTCGAGGGTGACCCCGCCGAGGCTGCCCTCGCGCTGGATCCGGCCCACGTCCGGCCCCTTGATCCCGTGGAGCGCGAGGAGTTCGGGCCGTATCCGGCGGCCGTCGGGCTCCGTGACCCGGTAGCCGAAGGACTCCACCGGGTGCGAGAGCCGTACGGCGTCCAGGGTGTAGGCGTCCGCGCGCGCCAGGATCCCGTCCTCGGCCACCGGCTCCTCGGCGAGCCGTACGGTCTCGCGGTAGGCCGTGGCGTACCGCAGCCGGTCGAAGAACTTCTGCCCGGAGGCCGGGTAGTGGGCGGTGACGGGGTGCGGGACCCGGTCGAGGTTGATCCGCTGGATGACCCCGGCGAGTCCGAGGCTGTGGTCCCCGTGGAAGTGGGTGACGCAGATCCGGTTGATGTCGTGCGCGGCCACCCCGGCGCGGAGCATCTGGCGCTGGGTGCCCTCGCCTGGATCGAAGAGGATGCCCTCGCCGTCCCAGCGCAGCAGGTAGCCGTTGTGGTTGCGGTGGCGGGTGGGCACCTGGCTGGCGGTGCCGAGCACCACGAGTTCTCGTACGGACACGGTTTATCCCGGGGGCCATTCGAAGCCGCGGCCGCCGAGGACGTGCGCGTGGGCGTGGAAGACGACCTGGCCGGCGCCCGCGCCGGTGTTGAAGACGAGCCGGTAGCCGCGGTCGGCGAGCCCCTCGTCGGCCGCGACGCGGCCGGCCTCGCTCAGGACGTCGGCGGCGAGCCCGGGTTCCGCGGCCGCGAGGGAGGCGGCGTCGGGGTAGTGCGCCTTCGGGATGACGAGGACGTGGGTGGGCGCCTGCGGGTTGATGTCGCGGAAGGCGACGGTCGTGTCCGTCTCCCGGACGACCGTCGCGGGAATGTTCCCCGCGACGATCTTGCAGAACAGGCAGTCGGCCTGCGGTTCCCCGGCCATGTGCTGAGCCCTTCGTGACGGGTGATCGGTTCCGGCATCGTATCCACCGCCGCCCGCCGGACCGGTCAGGGCCGGCGTCCCGTCAGGACCAGCGGCCCGTCCTCGCCAGCAGGACGGCCGCCGCGGCCGTGCCCGCCGTGGAGGTGCGCAGGACCGAGGGGCCCAGCCGGTACGGGTGGGCCCCGGCCGCGGCGAAGGCGGCGAGTTCGTCCGGGGAGACCCCGCCCTCGGGTCCGACGACCAGGACGATCGAGCCCCGGGCGGGCAGGTCCGCGGTGGCCAGCGCGCCCGAGGGGGCGTCCCGGTCCTCGTGCAGGACCACCGCGAGGTCGGCCCCGGCGAGCAGGGTCGCGACCTGCTTGGTCGACAGCGCCTCCTCGACCTCGGGGAAGCGGACGCGGCGGGACTGCTTGCCCGACTCCCGGGCGGTGGCCCGCCACTTCGCGAGGGATTTGGCGCCCCGGTCGCCGCGCCACTGGGTGATGCAGCGCGAGGCCTGCCAGGGCACGATCGCGTCGACGCCGGTCTCCGTCATGGTCTCGACGGCGACCTCGCCCCGGTCGCCCTTGGGCAGGGCCTGGACGACGGTGATCCGGACGGCCGGCTCCGCCTCCTCGAAGACCCCGGACACGGAGACGACGAGGCGGTCCTTGCCCTCGGCGGCGGTCACGACGGCCTCGGCCCAGCCGCCCCGGCCGTCGGTCAGCACGAGGGCCTCTCCGGGGGCCAGCCGCTTCACGGCGACCGCGTGGCGGCCTTCGGGGCCGTCCAGGACGAACTCCGGCCCCGCGGGAACCTTTTCGACCACGAACACCGGGGCGGTCATGACGCACTCCTCATCTGCATTGTCTTCAACACGTGCTGGGCCGCGCCGAGTTCCGCCGCGAGCACCTCCACCAGCTCGCCGGCCGGCAGGGCCCGCGCCAGCCGGTGCCCCTGGCCCGCCCACAGGGCCATGCCCTGCGGATCGCCGGCCGCGGCGGCGGCCTTGCGCAGCGGCGCGGTCAGGTGGTGGACCTGCGGGTACGCGGCCGGGGCGTACGGGCCGTGCTCGCGCATGAACCGGTTGACCAGCCCGCGGGCCGGCCGCCCCGAGAAGGCCCGGGTGAGCTCGGTCCGGACGAACAGCGGGTCGGTCAGCGCCTTCTTGTGCAGGGGGTGCGCGCCGGACTCCGGGCAGGCCAGGAAGGCCGTGCCGAGCTGCGCGGCCTCCGCGCCCGCGGCGAGCAGCGCGGCGATCTGCGAGCCGCGCATCAGGCCGCCCGCCGCGATGATGGGGAGGACCACGGCCTCGCGTACCTGTGCGACGAGCGCGAGCAGGCCGACCCCGGCCGTGCCGTCGCCCTGCGGGTCGTCGCGGTGGGTGCCCTGGTGGCCGCCCGCCTCCATGCCCTGGACGCAGACGGCGTCGGCGCCGGCCGCCTGTGCGGCGCGGGCCTCCTCGACGGTGGTGACGGTGGCGATCGTGTACGTACCGACCTTGCGCAGGCAGGTGAAGGCCGCGGGCGAGGGCAGTCCGAAGGTGAACGAGACCACGGGTACCGGGTCTTCGATGAGAATGGCCAGTTTGGCGTCGTAGCCGTCGTCGCTGGTGCCGATGATGTCCTCGTCGGCGAGGGAGATCTCGTACCAGGAGGCCTCGCTGGCGAGGTGCCCGCGGTAGGCCTCCACGACCGCCGGGTCCACGTGAGAGGTCTGCGGCAGGAAGAGGTTGACGCCGAAGGGGCGGCGGGTGAGCGCGCGCAGCCGCTTGATCTCCTGGTACATGCCGTCGGCGGTTTTGTAGCCGCCGGCGAGGAAGCCCAGTCCGCCCGCTTCGCACACGGCGGCCGCGAGCGGCGGGCAGGACGCGCCGCCCGCCATGGGCGCCTGCACGATCGGGTACGCGAAGAGACCGTTCGGTGCGGAGGACATGAGCTGCATCGTGCCATGTCCCGCTCATGGGACCGAATCACGGCATTCGCCTGGCATAGTCCCCTTCAGCGGGGTGCCTGAATACCGCCGCCGCCCTGCCGTCCGCCATGCCGCGAGCCCGGTCCGGGGCATCCCCGGACCGGGCTCGCAGGTGTTCTCGTACGCTGCCCGTACGCTGCTCCGCGCGCGGCTCAGCGCCCGTTGAAGGCGTCCTTCAGGCGGCTGAACAGGCCTTGCTGGCCCGGCGCGAACTGGCCGAGCGGCCGCTCCTCGCCGCGCAGCTTCGCCAGCTGGCGCAGCAGGTCCTCCTGCGCCGGGTCCAGCTTGCCGGGGGTGGTGACCTCGACGTGGACGATCAGGTCGCCGCGGCCGCCGCCGCGCAGGTGCGTGACGCCCCGGCCGTGCAGGGGGATCGCCTGGCCGGACTGGGTGCCGGGCCGGATGTCGATCTCCTCCAGGCCGTCCAGGGTCTCCAGCGGGCACTTGGTGCCCAGGGCCGCCGCGGTCATCGGGATGGTGACCGTGCAGTGCAGGTCGTCCCCGCGCCGCTGGAAGGTCGGGTGCGGCAGCTCGTGGATCTCCACGTACAGGTCGCCGGCGGGGCCGCCGCCGGGGCCGACCTCGCCTTCGCCCGCGAGCTGGATCCGGGTGCCGTTCTCGACGCCCGCCGGGATCTTGACGGTGAGGCTGCGGCGGGAGCGGACCCGGCCGTCGCCCGCGCACTCAGGGCACGGGGTCGGGACCACGGTGCCGAAGCCCTGGCACTGCGGGCAGGGCCGCGAGGTCATGACCTGGCCCAGGAAGGACCGGGTGACCTGCGAGACCTCACCGCGGCCGCGGCACATGTCACACGTCTGCGCGGAGGTGCCGGGGGCGGCGCCCTCGCCGGAGCAGGTGGTGCAGACGACGGCCGTGTCGACCTGGATGTCCTTGGTCGTGCCGAAGGCGGCCTCGTCCAGTTCCAGGTCGAGGCGGATCATGGCGTCCTGGCCGCGGCGGGTCCGCGAGCGCGGTCCGCGCTGCGAGGACTGGCCGAAGAAGGCGTCCATGATGTCGGAGAAGTTGCCGAAGCCGCCCGCTCCGAAGCCGCCGGCTCCGCCGCCGCCCGAGGAGGACAGCGGGTCGCCGCCGAGGTCGAAGACCTGCTTCTTCTGCGGGTCCGAGAGGACCTCGTAGGCGGCGTTGATCTCCTTGAAACGCTCTTGCGTCTTGGGATCGGGGTTCACATCCGGGTGCAGCTCGCGTGCGAGCCGCCGGAATGCCTTCTTGATCTCGTCCTGCGATGCGTCGCGGCGCACGCCGAGAACGGCGTAGTAGTCCGTGGCCACTTACGACTCCGCCAGGATCTGTCCGACGTAACGTGCCACTGCGCGTACCGCTCCCATCGTTCCGGGGTAGTCCATGCGGGTCGGTCCGACCACGCCGAGTTTGGCGACTGCTTCGCCGCCCGAACCGTAGCCGACCGAGACGACGGACGTGGAGTTCAGTCCCTCGTAGGCGTTCTCATGCCCGATCTTTACGGCCATTCCCGACTCACTGGCCTCGCCCAGCAGCTTGAGGAGCACGACCTGCTCCTCCAGCGCTTCGAGCACCGGCCTGATCGTCAGGGGAAAATCGTGTCCGAAGCGGGTGAGGTTGGCGGTGCCGCCGATCATCAGCCGCTCCTCCGCCTCCTCCACCAGCGTTTCGAGGAGGGTGTCGAGGACGGCTCGCACCGTCACCCGGTCCTCGTTCTCGAAGGATTCCGGAAGGTCCTGCACCAGCGGCGGCACGTCGGTGAACCGGCGGCCGACGACCCGGCTGTTGAGACGGGCCCGCAGGTCCGCGAGCGAGGCCTCCCCGAAGGGGGCCTGGCAGTCGACGATCCGCTGCTCGACCCGGCCGGTGTCCGTGATGAGGACGAGCATCAGGCGGGCCGGGGCCAGCGAGAGCAGCTCCACGTGCCGGACGGTGGACCGGGTCAGCGACGGGTACTGGACGACGGCGACCTGCCGGGTGAGCTGCGCGAGCAGCCGCACCGTACGGCCGACGACGTCGTCGAGGTCCACGGCCCCGTCGAGGAAGTTCTGGATGGCCCGGCGCTCGGGCGTCGACAGCGGTTTGACCCCCGCCAGCTTGTCGACGAAGAGGCGGTAGCCCTTGTCGGTGGGGATCCGGCCGGCGCTGGTGTGGGGCTGGGCGATGTAGCCCTCGTCCTCCAGCACGGCCATGTCGTTGCGCACGGTGGCGGGCGAGACGCCGAGCCGGTGCCGCTCGGTGAGCGCCTTGGAGCCGACCGGCTCCTCCGTCCCGACGTAGTCCTGGACGATGGCGCGCAGCACTTCGAGTCTGCGTTCGCTGAGCATCGCGCACACCTCCATCGTTTCCGTCGTCCGTTGCTCCGGCCGGCTCCTGCTGCGAAAACCGGCTCGGTCTGTTGGCACTCTGAGCGTTCGAGTGCCAGAGATCCCCCGGTCAGTGTACGGCGGGGTGGTACGCCCGCAGCAAGGGCGGCCCGCCAAGGTAGCGTCGCGGCATGGACGTGCGTTGGGAAGAGGCGGGCTGGGAACAGCTCACAGAACGGGCCGGCCGCAAGCGCCTGCCGGTGTGGGACTGCACCGTGGGCCTGGTGGTGGGCGAGGATTCCGCCCTTCTGATCGACCCGGGGTCCTGCCTGCGGGAAGGTGCGCTGGTGCGGGCCGAGGCGGAGCGGCTGGCGGGCCGGCGCGTGACCCATCTCGCATTCACACACGGACATTTCGACCACGTACTGGGCGGTGCGGCGTTCGCGGGGGCCGAGGTCTACGGTCCGGTCGGGCTGGACTCCCTGCTTTCCGTGAGCCGGGACGAGCTGCGGTCCGACGCGGTCCGGCACGGCCTGGCGGAGGCCGAGGCGGCCGAGGCGGCGGACCTGCTGGTGCTCCCCCGGCACCTGGTGTCGGGCGAGTGGACCCTCGACCTCGGCGGGGTGCAGGTGCTGTTGGCGAACGTGGGCCCGGGGCACACCCGGCACGATCTGGCCGTCTTCGTGCCCGGAGCCCGCGAGGTGGTCTTCTGCGGCGACCTGGTCGAGGAATCGGGCGAGCCGCAGGCGGGTCCGGACGCGGTGCCCCGGCAGTGGCCGGCCGCCCTGGACCGGCTCCTCGCCCTGGGCGGGGACGACGCTCTGTACGTGCCGGGTCACGGAGCGGTGGTCGACGCGGCCTTCGTGCGTGCCCAACGCGACACACTGGCGGCCCGTTTCGGCGTGTCGGACACCTGAGGCGGCCCGCTCTCCTACCCTCGGCCGGATGCGTGAGTACTCCCCCGACCTGACCCCGCAGTGGAAGCGCGCCAAGCCCGTCCCGGAGGTGCCGGCCGATCCCGATCTGGTGGTCGAGGTGGCGGGTACGGACTTCTGCGGCGCGGTGGTGGCCTGCGAGGCGGGCACGGTCACCCTGGAGGACCGCTTCGGCAAGCGCCGCGTCTTCCCCCTCGAACCCCGTGGCTTCCTCCTGGACGGCGCGGTGGTGACCCTGACCCGCCCGGTCCGGGGGCCGGTCGCCCCGGCCCGTACGGCCTCGGGCTCCATCGCCGTCCCCGGGGCCCGCGCGCGGGTGGCCCGGGCGGGCCGGATCTACGTGGAGGGCCGCCACGACGCCGAACTGGTCGAACGGGTCTGGGGCGACGACCTGCGGATCGAGGGCGTCGTGGTGGAGTACCTGGAGGGCATCGACGACCTCCCGTCGGTGGTCGCCGACTTCGCCCCCGCCGCCGACGCCCGGCTGGGCATCCTGGTGGACCACCTGGTCCCGGGCTCCAAGGAGTCCCGCATCGCCGCCTCCGTGACCTCCCCGCACGTCCTGATCGTGGGACACCCGTACGTGGACGTCTGGCAGGCGGTGAAGCCCTCCGCCCTCGGCATCCGCTCCTGGCCGGTCATCCCGCCCGGCCAGGACTGGAAGACGGGCATCTGCCGGGCCCTGGGCTGGCCGGAGAACACCGGAGCCGCCTGGCAGCACATCCTGTCCCGCGTGACCTCGTACAAGGACCTGGAGCCCACCCTCCTGGGCGCGGTGGAGCACTTGATCGACCACGTGACGGCATAGCCGGGCACGACAGCCCTGCGGGGCCGTCCCTACCCGCCCTTCCACCGTTCCCCGGGCTCCGCCCGGACCCCCTGGGGCTCCGCCCCAGACCCCGCGCCTCAAACGCCGGCGAGGCTGGATATGGCCGCCGCAGGCGAAAATCCAGCCCCTCCGGCGTTTGAGGAGCGGGGGTCCGGGGGCTGGCCCCCGGGAACGGCGCCGCACGCGGCAACGGGTCCGGGCGGAGCCCGGGGAACGGTGGAAGGGCGGGTAGGGGACGGCCCCGCAGGGCTGCCCCACCCCGGACGGGGTCAGTCGACCAGGTCCCTGACCACCGCGTCGGCCAAGAGCCGCCCCCGCAGCGTCAGCACGGCACGCCCCGCCTCGTACGGCCCGGCTTCCAGCAGCCCGCCCGCGAGGGCCTTGCGAGCGGCCGCCAGCCCCGCCGCCGCGAGCAGCGACAGCGGCACCCCGTCCACCAGCCGCAGCTCCAGCAGGATCCGCTCCACCCGCCGGTCCTCCTCCGAGAGCAGCTCACGACCCGCCCCCGGCGACCGCCCCTCCGCCAGCGCCGCCGCATACGCGCCCGGGTGCTTCACGTTCCACCACCGCACCCCGCCCACGTGCGAGTGCGCTCCGGGCCCGGCCCCCCACCAGTCGGCCCCGCGCCAGTACAGCTCGTTGTGCAGGCAGCGCCCGGCCTCGGAGGTGGCCCAGTTCGAGACCTCGTACCAGGAGTACCCCGCCTCGGCCATCACCGAGTCGAGGATCAGGTACCGGTCCGCGTGAACGTCGTCGTCCGTCATCGGGACCTCGCCCCGGCGGATCCGCCGCGCGAGCTGGGTGCCCTCCTCCACGATCAGCGCATAGGCACTGATGTGATCGGGCCCGGCGCCGAGCGCCGCCGTCAGCGACGCCCGCCAGTCCTCGTCCGACTCCCCCGGCGTCCCGTAGATCAGGTCCAGGTTCACGTGCTCGAAGCCCGCCGCCCGCGCCTCGGCGACGCAGGCCTCCGGCCGCCCGGGGGTGTGCGTGCGGTCGAGCACCTTCAGGACGTGCTGCTTGGCGCTCTGCATGCCGAAGGAGATCCGGTTGAAGCCGCCCGCGCGCAGCTCCGCCAGGTACTCCGGGTTCACCGACTCCGGATTGGCCTCGGTGGTGACCTCGGCGTCCTCGGCCAGCCCGAATTCGTCCCGGATGGCCGCGAGCATCCGTACGAGGTCGCCGGCGGGCAGCAGCGTGGGCGTGCCGCCGCCCACGAAGACGGTCCGTACGGCCCTGGGGTCGTCCCCGAGGACCTTGCGGGCCAGCCTGACCTCGTCGATCAGGGTGTCGGCGTAGTTCTCCCGGGAGGCGAGCACACCGCCGGTGCCCCGCAGCTCGGTCGCCGTGTAGGTGTTGAAGTCGCAGTACCCGCAGCGCGTGGCGCAGTACGGAACGTGCAGGTAGAACCCGAGCGGCCGCTCCCCGGCTCCCGCCAGGGCGTGGAGCGGCAGCGAGCCGTCTTCGGGCATGGGTTCACCGTCGGGCAGTGCGGAAGGCATGCGCCCATTGTCCCGCACTGCCCCAAGGTCGTTTACGGTCGCGCGCGGCGCCTCGTGCTGCGCACCCGCGCCGCGCCGCGCTACGCCTCCCGGGAGCCCTCGTACATCTCCTCGATGAGGTGCTTGAACTCGCGCTCGACGACCGGCCGCTTCAGCTTGAGGCTCGGGGTGAGGTCCCCGTGCTCCACGTCGAGGTCGCGGGGCAGGAGCCGGAACTTCTTGACCGTCTGCCAGCGCTGGAGGCCCTCGTTGAGGGTCTGGACGTAGGTCTCGATCAGCCGGTTCGTCTCGGGGGCGGCCAGGACCTGGGAGTACGTCTTGCCCTCCAGGCCGTTCTCGGCGGCCCAGACCAGGATCGAGGGCTCGTCGAGGGCGATGAGGGCGGAGCAGAAGTTCCGGTCGGCGCCGTGGACGACGATGCTGGAGACGTACGGGCAGAGCGCCTTGAACTGGCCCTCGATCTCCGCCGGGGCGACGTACTTACCGCCCGAGGTCTTGATCAGGTCCTTCTTGCGGTCGGTGATGCGCAGGTAGCCGTCGGCCGACAGCTCGCCGATGTCGCCGGTGTGCAGCCAGCCGTCGGCCTCCAGCACCTCGGCGGTCTTCTCCGGCTGCTGGTGGTAGCCCTGCATGATGCCGGGGCCGCGCAGGAGGACCTCGCCGTCGTCGGCGATGCGGACCTCGGTGCCGGGGAGCGGCTTGCCGACGGTTCCGGTGCGGTAGGCCTCGCCGGGGTTGACGAAGGAGGCGGCGCTGGACTCGGTGAGCCCGTAGCCCTCCAGGATGTGGATGCCGGCGCCGGAGAAGAAGTAGCCGATGTCGGGGGCGAGGGCGGAGGCGCCGGAGACGGCGGCGCGCAAGTTGCCGCCGAAGGCCTCGCGGAGCTTGGAGTAGACGAGCGCGTCGGCGATCTTGTGCTTGGTGGTGAGGCCGAAGGGGGCGCTCGCACGGCCGGTGCGGCGGAAGTTGTCCTGGGTGACCTTGGCGTACTCGCGGGCGACGTCGACCGACCACCGGAAGATCTTGTACTTGGCACCGCCGGCGGCCCTGGCCTTGGCCGCGACCCCGTTGTAGACCTTCTCGAAGATGCGCGGAACGGCCGCCATGTAGGTCGGCTGGACGATCGGCAGGTTCTCGATGATCTTGTCGATGCGGCCGTCGACCGCGGTGACGTGGCCGACCTCGATCTGGCCGGAGGTCAGCACCTTGCCGAAGACGTGCGCGAGCGGCAGCCAGAGGTACTGGACGTCGTCCTTGGTGATCAGACCGGTGGCCACGGTGGCCTTGGCCATGTACGACCAGTTGTCGTGCGGCAGCCGCACGCCCTTGGGCCGCCCGGTGGTGCCCGAGGTGTAGATGAGGGTGGCGAGCTGGTCGGCGGTGATGGCCGCGATCCGCTCCTTGACCACCTCGGGGTGCTTGGCCAGGTACTCGCGGCCGCGCGCCTCCAGGTCGGCCAGCGAGAGCACCCAGCCCTCGGGGTCGCCCTCGGCGGCTACGGCGTCGGCCGCCTCCACGACCACCACGTGGGCGAGCTCGGGCAGGTCGGCACGGCGCTCACGGGCCTTGGCCAGCTGCCCGGCGTCCTCCGCGATCAGGATCCGGCTCTCGGAGTCGGAGAGGATGAACGCCGACTCCTCGGCGTTCGTGCTCGGGTAGACGGTCGTCACGGCGCCGCCGGCGCACATCACGCCGAGGTCGGCGAGGATCCACTCCACCCGGGTGTTGGAGGACAGCGCCACGCGCTGCTCCGGCTGGATCCCGAGCTCGACGAGTCCGGCCGCGATGGCGAAAACCCGCTCGGCGGCCTGGCCCCAGCTGAGCGACTTCCAGTCGTCCGGGCCGCCCTGCCCATCGGCGGCGGGGACCGGGTACCGGTAGGCCTCGCCGTTCGGCGTGGCGGCGACACGCTCCAGGAAGAGGGTCGCCACGGTGGGCGGGCGGTTCTCGATCAAGGTCTGTGTGTCGCTCACGGACATCCTCCGGACCACGCGGCAGGGGCCTGTTCGCACAGGGGCTGACTGACCGGGTGGTGGGTCAGGGTGGGTGGCTGAGTCAGGGCTTGGCAGCATCCGAACGCCAGAAAAACTGGCGAGTAACCAACGATCAGTGATCAGACTAGGGGCCCTCCGCCTGGCGCGTAAGAGGCCCCGGGGCGCCGATTCATAACGAAACAGACCCCCGCGCCGGAGCACGGGGGCCTGCTTCGCGTCCGAGGACGGTCGCGGCGGCTACTTCTTCTTGCCGCCGGACTCGTCGCTGGAGAGGACGGCGATGAAGGCCTCCTGCGGGACCTCCACGGAGCCGACCATCTTCATGCGCTTCTTGCCTTCCTTCTGCTTCTCCAGCAGCTTCCGCTTACGGGAGATGTCACCGCCGTAGCACTTGGCGAGGACGTCCTTGCGGATGGCGCGGATGGTCTCTCGGGCGATGACGCGGGAGCCGACGGCCGCCTGGATCGGGATCTCGAAGGCCTGCCGCGGGATGAGCTCGCGCAGCTTGGCGACCAGCCGCACGCCGTAGGCGTAGGCCGCGTCCTTGTGGCAGACGGCGGAGAAGGCGTCGACCTTGTCGCCGTGCAGCAGGATGTCGACCTTGACCAGGCTGCCGGACTGCTCGCCGGTGGGCTCGTAGTCGAGGGAGGCGTAGCCGCGCGTCTTGGACTTCAGCTGGTCGAAGAAGTCGAAGACGATCTCCGCGAGCGGGAGGGTGTAGCGGATCTCGACCCGGTCCTCGGAGAGGTAGTCCATCCCGAGAAGGGTGCCGCGGCGCTGCTGGCAGAGCTCCATGATCGCGCCGATGAACTCGGAGGGCGCGAGCAGGGTGGCCCGGACGACCGGCTCGAACACGTCCGAGATCTTGCCCTCGGGGAACTCGCTCGGGTTGGTGACGGAGACTTCCTTGCCGTCCTCCATGACGACGCGGTAGACCACGTTCGGCGCGGTGGCGATCAGGTCGAGCCCGAACTCGCGCTCCAGGCGCTCGCGCACCACGTCCAGGTGGAGCAGGCCGAGGAAGCCGACGCGGAAGCCGAAGCCGAGCGCCGCCGAGGTCTCCGGCTCGTAGACGAGCGCGGCGTCGTTGAGCTGGAGCTTGTCCAGGGCCTCGCGCAGGTCGGGGTAGTCCGAGCCGTCGAGCGGGTACAGGCCCGAGAAGACCATCGGACGCGGGTCCTTGTAGCCGCCGAGGGCCTCGGTCGCGCCGTTGTGCAGGCTGGTGATGGTGTCACCGACCTTGGACTGACGTACGTCCTTCACGCCGGTGATGATGTAGCCCACCTCGCCGACGCCGATGCCGTCGGCCGGGGTCATCTCCGGGGAGGAGACGCCGATCTCCAGCAGCTCGTGTGTGGCGCCGGTGGACATCATCCGGATGCGCTCGCGCTTGTTGAGCTGCCCGTCGACCACACGCACGTACGTGACGACACCGCGGTAGGAGTCGTAGACGGAGTCGAAGATCATCGCGCGGGCCGGGGCGTCCTTGGGACCGACCGGGGCCGGGACCGTGGCGACGATCTTGTCGAGCAGCACGTCCACGCCGAGACCGGTCTTCGCCGATACGCGCAGGACGTCCTCGGGCTGGCAGCCGACCAGGTTCGCCAGCTCCTCGGCGAACTTCTCCGGCTGGGCGGCCGGCAGGTCGATCTTGTTCAGGACCGGGACGATCGCGAGGTCCTTCTCCATCGCCAGGTACAGGTTGGCGAGGGTCTGGGCCTCGATGCCCTGGGCCGCGTCCACCAGGAGGACCGTGCCCTCGCAGGCCGCCAGCGAGCGCGAGACCTCGTAGGTGAAGTCGACGTGCCCCGGAGTGTCGATCATGTTGAGGATGTGGGTCTTGCCCATGTCCTCGCCCGTGTTCGGCGCCCAGGGCAGCCGGACAGCCTGGGACTTGATCGTGATGCCGCGCTCACGCTCGATGTCCATGCGGTCGAGGTACTGGGCGCGCATCTGCCGCGAGTCCACCACACCGGTGAGCTGGAGCATCCGGTCGGCAAGGGTCGACTTGCCGTGGTCGATGTGCGCGATGATGCAGAAATTGCGGATCAGCGCCGGGTCGGTACGGCTCGGCTCGGGCACGTGGCTGGGGATCGCGGGCACGCAGTGTCCTGATTCTCGGGTCGCAGTCGGAACGAAGTGTGGGCGTCGGTCTGCGCGAAACCAGATCTGGTCGGGTCTAGTCGGATCTATACGCAGACTCCCATGGTCCCATGAACCGGGGAGTGCGCTCAGTTTGGGCCGGTCGGAAGGCAGCTGGTAACCTGAGCAGCTGTGTCTCGTGTGCCCTCTAGCTCTACGGGACACAATCCGAAGATCAAATCTCTGAACCTGCAAAGGCTCTTTCGTGGCGAACATCAAGTCCCAGGTCAAGCGCAACAAGACGAACGAGAAGGCTCGCCTTCGCAACAAGGCCGTCAAGTCCTCGCTCAAGACCGCCATCCGCAAGGCCCGTGAGGCCGTCGTCGCCGGTGACGTCGAGAAGGCCACCGTGGCTTCCCGCGCCGCTTCCCGCGCGCTCGACAAGGCCGTCTCGAAGGGTGTCATCCACAAGAACGCCGCCGCCAACAAGAAGTCGGCGCTGGCGATCAAGGTTGCCTCCCTTCAGGGCTGAGCCCCTGATGTGATCGCCGGGCAGGGATCCAGCGGGCCCTCTCTCCCGCTCCCGACCGGCACTCCGCGCCGCACACGAAGCGTTCGCCACGCGGGTGCGGTGCAACCCCAGAAGTAACCGAAGGCCCCGGCCGCCTCCCTTCCCCAGGGCAGCAGCCGGGGCCTTCGGCATGCCCGGCACCTGGTGCGGGCCCCCCAGACATACCCGCGCTGGCGGGGCTCCGGGCCGTACGGGGCTCTGGGCCGTACGGGGCTCCGGGCCGTACGGGCCTTGGGCCGTACGGGCCTTGGGCCGCACGGGCCTTGGGCCGCACGGGGCTCCGGGCCGTACGGGCCTTGGGCCGCCCAGGACTCGGGCCGCACGGGAATCGGCCCGAACAGAACTAACTCCGCCCCACTCACCTCCCGGCCGCACGGCACTCCGCCCGGACAGGGCTCTCGGCGGCCGAGGACTCCTTCCCCTCTGGGACTCCGGACCGCACGGGACGGGACTCCGGACCGCTCAGTGTTCCCGGCGGCACGGGACTCCGGGCCCGGACGGGTTCCCAACCATCCACGAGCCGTACGGGAGTTCCTCAGGCCTCAGGCCTGCCTCGGGGACCCTTCGGGCGCGGCGGGGCGGACCGCGACGGCGGCGAGGACGGTGGCCGTGAGGACCTCCGGGGCCTCGGCGGGGGTCATCCGCCCGGCCTGGACCTCGGCGGCGGCCGCGTGGACCAGGCTGTAGACGACCGTGACCAGCCAGTCCGCGGACAGGTCGGCGCGCAGCTCGCCGCTCTCCCGGCCCCGGGCGATCAGCCGGCGGACGGGAGCGAGGATCCGGTCGTGGCGCTCGCGCAGCCGCTCGGGCGGCAGTGCCGCGGAGACGGCCGCGAACACCGCGGAGTGCCGATCGAGAACCCGCCACGAGCTGCGGATGAGTAGCGCGAGCGACTCTTCCGCCCCGCCCTCTTCGGCCTCACCGTCGAGCGCCTCCAAGGTGGCGGCGGCCTCGTCGACAGCCCGGTCGAGGGCAGCGTCGAGAAGGGCCTCGCGGGTCGGGAAGTGCGAGTAGAGCGTGACGCGGCTGACTCCGGCGGCACGGGCGACGGCGGCCATGCTCGCCTGCGGATCGGCGAGGAAACAGTCCAGTCCGGCATCGACGATCGCGGCGGTGTTGCGCTCGGCGTCTGCGCGGCGGGGGCGGGGTGCGTCGGAGACCATGCCAACAAAGTTAACACCAGTGTTCACATTCCCCGGGCGAAGCCGCATACTCAATCCCTAACACCCCTGTTAAGTTTAGGAGCGGCTCCACCATGCCCTCACACGCCCCGCCCGCCCCCGACCGCGACCACGACCGGAACCAGGACTCACACCCACACCCACGCCGTGGCCTCCTCCTCACCCTCCTCTGCCTGGCCCAGTTCATGCTCATCGCCGACGTCACCGTCGTGAACGTCGCCCTCCCCGCCATCGGCGCCGACCTCTCCCTCTCCGGCGCCGGCCTGGCCTGGGTCGTCACGGCGTACACCCTGTTCTTCGGCGCCCTCCTGATGGCCGGCGGGCGGCTCGCGGACCGGTTCGGCGCGGTGCGGACCTTTCTGACCGGGCTGGCCCTCTTCACCGCCGCCTCGGCGGCCTCCGGGCTCGCGACGGACGCCGCCACGCTGATCGCGGCCCGCTCCGCGCAAGGCGTCGGTGCGGCCCTGCTCTCACCGGCGGCCCTGTCCCTGGTCACGACCCTGTTCCAGGGCCCCGCCCGGCACCGCGCCCTCGGCGCCTGGGCCGCGATCGGCGGCACCGGCGCGGCCCTCGGGGTCCTGCTCGGCGGGATCCTCACCGACGGCCCCGGCTGGCGTTGGATCTTCTACCTCAACCTGCCCGTCGGAGTGCTCGCCCTGCTCGGGGTCCCCCTCCTGCTGGGCCGCCGGCTCCGCCACACCGGCCACGCGGCGGGTCCGGGCCGCCGGACACCGATGAACGTGCCTGCGATCCTCCTGCCGACCCTGGCCGCGGCCGCACTCGTCTACGGGCTGACCGAACGCTCCTGGCTCCCGATCCTCGGCGCCCTGGCCGCGGGAGCCCTCCTGGTGGCGACCGAACGCCGCTCCACCAACCCGCTGATGCCCCCCGCCATGCCGGGCCGGCGCTCCCTGCTGGGCGGCAGCACCGTGATGCTGGGGGCGGCGGGCCTGCTCGTGACGGGGTTCTACCTGAGCTCCCTGCACATCCAGCACTCCCTCGGGCGGAGCCCCCTGGTCACCGGGCTGGCCTTCCTCCCGGCGGCGGTGGCCGCCACCGCGGGCGCCCACCTGGGCTCCCGGCTGCTCCCCCGCTTCGGCTGGCGCCCGGTCGGCGCGGCGGCGTTCACCCTGGCCGCCGCGGGCGCGGCGCTCACCTCCCTGGGCGGCCTCTGGTCGGGCCTGGTCCCCGGCTTCTCCCTGCTGGCCCTCGGACTCGGCGCGGCATTCGTGTGCGCCACGACCTCGGCGCTGTCCGAAGTGGCCCCTGCCCACACCGGCCTGGCGTCGGGTCTGGTCGGCACCTCACACGAACTGGGCGCGGCCCTAGCCATAGCCGCCCTGGCCTCAGCCGACTTCACCACCCTCGCCTACCCGGCCCTGGCCCTTGCCCTGGCCACCCCCCTCCTCCTCCCCCCCGGCCACCCCGACCCCACATCACCCCACGCAATGGCCCACTGACCACCCAGCCCCATACAACTCAGGCCAAGGCCAATCCATCCCGTCCGGCACTTGAGGACCAAACCCGGCCAACGCCAATCCAGCCCGTCCCGCCCTTGAGGACCAGACCCGGGCAACGCCAATCCAGCCCGTCCGGCGTTTGAGGACCAGACCCGGGCAACGCCAATCCAGCCCGTCCGGCGTTTGAGGACCGGGTCCGGGCAGCGCCCGGGGAACGGGCGAAGGGCGGGTAGGGGACAGCCCCGCAGGGCTCACCACCCGCACCCACACACCGGCGTCGGCAGATCGACCCCTGCAATCGCTACCGGGGCTCGGGGCTCGGGGCTCGGCTCCGGAAGCTGGTCCCCACCGGGAACTGGGGCCAGGTTCCGGGGCCCGGGGCTAGCCCCGGCGGGTCCGCGCCGCCCGGGCGACCGCGACGACCGCCTTCTCCAGCGCGTACTCCGGGTCGTCGCCCCCGCCCTTGACCCCCGCATCCGCATCGGCCACCGCACGCAACGCGTCCGCGACACCATCCGCCGACCACCCCCGCATCTGCTGCCGGACCCGGTCGATCTTCCACGGCGGCATGCCGAGGTCACGCGCGAGGTCCCCGGGACGGGCCCCCCTCGGGGCCGAGGCCAGCTTCCCGATCGCCCGTACCGCCTGGGCCAGCGCGCTGGTGATCAGGACCGGAGCCACCCCGGTGGACAGGGACCAGCGCAGGGCCTCCAGGGCTTCCGCGGCGCGCCCCTCGACCGCCCGGTCGGCGACGGTGAAGCTCGACGCCTCGGCCCGGCCGGTGTAGTAGCGGCCCACCACGGCCTCGTCGATCGTGCCCTCGACGTCCGCGCACAGCTGCGCCGCCGCGCTCGCCAGCTCCCGCAGGTCGCTGCCGATCGCGTCGACCAGCGTCTGGCAGGCCTCGGGCGTGGCCGAACGGCCCAGCGTCCGGAACTCTCCCCGCACGAACGCCAGCCGGTCCGCCGGCTTCGTCATCTTCGGACAGGCGACCTCCCGGGCACCCGCCTTGCGCGCGGCGTCCAGCAGGCCCTTGCCCTTGACGCCGCCCGCGTGCAGGAGGACGAGGGCGATCTCCTCGAACGGCGCGTCGAGGTACGCCTTGACCTCCTTGACCGTGTCGGCCGAGAGGTCCTGCGCGTTGCGCACCACCAGCACCTTGCGCTCCGAGAAGAGCGAGGGGCTGGTCAACTCGGCCAGGGTGCCGGGCTGAAGCTGTTCGGAGGCGAGGTCACGCACGTCCGTGTCGGCATCCGCGGCTCGCGCCGCCGTCACGACCTCCCGCACGGCGCGGTCGAGCAGCAGGTCCTCCTGCCCCACCGCGAGGGTGATCGGGGCGAGCGGATCGTCGGTGGAATTCTTCCTGGTGGCCATCGGCTCCAGCATCCCACGCCGCACTGACAGACCCTCGCGCCCCGGCCCCCCTGCACGCCCCCCTTCCGCGGCCCCCTCCCCCGTAGCCGAGAATGTCCGGGTGAACGTGCGACATGTACTGGTCCTGCCCGACCGCGACACCGCCGAGGAGGTGGCGCGGGAGGTGGTCGACCGCTTCGGCCTCCCGGAGGAACCTCAGCTGGTCCGCGACGCCCTCGCCGGGGAGGACGACGCCGAGGACGCCCAGTGGCTCGTGGTCGTCGAGGACCCGCGCGAACGGCTGGACGCCACGGCCCTGGACGAACTCGCCGCCGAGTACGACGGCTGGCTCGAAGCCCCGTAGCCGCTGGACCCCACCCGGTCAGGCCTTGTGCACGACCTGCACGTCCAGGACCACTTCCACGTTCGAACCGATCGCCGCGATCCCGTGCGCCAGGATCGACTGCCAGTTCAGCGTGAAGTCCTCGCGGTTCAGTTCGGCCGTCGCCCGGCAGGCCGCCCTCGGCTCGCCCTCCAGCCCCGTACCCAGACCCAGGTACTGGGTGTCCAGGGTGACGGACCGGCTGACCCCGTGGAGGGTGAGAGCGCCCGCCACGGACCAGCGGCTGCCGCTGCGGTGGATGAACCGCTCGCTGTAGAACTCCACCGTCGGATGGCGGGCCGCGTCCAGGAAGTCCGCGGAGCGCAGGTGGTCGTCCCGCATCCGCAACCCGGTGTTGATGCTCGCCGCGTCGATGATCACGTGCATGGAGGAGTCCTCCATGCGGTCGGCTATGCGCACCGCGCCGGCGAAGGTGTTGAACCGTCCGTTGATCCGGGCGAAGCCGATGTGCCGGGCCGAGAACCCGATCGACGAATGCCCCGGGTCGAGCTCCCAGTGGCCCGGCTGCGGCAGCAGCGGCGGGTCCACCGAATCCAGGACGATCTCCCCGGTGCCGGGCTGCGCCGGGTCCCCCACCAGCGTCGCCCCGTGGAAGGGCGCGTAGCCCTCGGCCGTGACGGACAGCCGGTACTCGCCCGCCGGCACCGCCGCCGTGAACCCGCCGTACGGGTCGGTCTCCCCGCTGACGATCCGTCGGCCTATCGGGTCGGTCACCTCGAACTTGGCCTGCCGGACCGGCTGGTGGACCGTGTCGAGAACCCGGCAGCTGAGCAGCCGCGCCGTATGAGGAAGCGTCAGTGTCGCGGATGTCTGGGAACTGGCGCTTCCCGCCGTCTCCATCCCCCGTCTGCGACTGAACATGGTTTATGCACCCCCGTGCTGTCTGGGCTTGGACCGCTCTGGCGAAAACGCATTCGATCATGCTGTCGGGTTGTGGGCAAACGGAGTGGTCACTCCTGGTATGCCCGTGCCGGGCCCGTCGCCGAATGGCCGGGAACGCCCGCAGCCCCGGACCGCTGCCGGTGACGGCCACCGAGCCGTCCTCGTCCGTGCGCAGTACGGCCGCGCCCAGCCCCCGCAGCCGGGCGAGCGTACCCGCCGCGGGGTGCCCGTACCTGTTCCCGGCGCCCACGGGGACGATCGCGAGGCGTGGCCGGATCCGCTCGTACAGTCCGGGATCCTGATGGGCGCTGCCGTGGTGGGCGACCTTGAGGACGTCGACCGGCCCCAGTTCCGGATGGTTCCTCAGCAAGGCCTGCTGGGAGCCCGGTTCGAGGTCGCCCAGCAGGAGCAGGGTCAGGCCCGCGCCGCGCACCAGCAGGGCCACGCTCGCGTCATTGGGGCCCTCGGGCGGAGCGTCCCCGGCCGGTGGCCACAGCACCTGCCACTCGAGCGGCCCGGCCCGGCGCCGCTCCCCCTCCACCGCGTGGACGACGGGAACCCCGGCGGCCGCCGCCGTCCGCCGCACGAACGCGGCCTGCCCCGGCGGTTCCTCCAGCCCGGTGACTTGCACCACACCGACCGAGCGGCCCCTGAGCACCCCCGTCAACCCGCCCACGTGGTCGGCGTGGAAGTGCGTCAGCAGGATCAGCGGCACCCGGCTCACACCCAGCTCCCTCAGACAGGCATCCACCGGCCCCGGCTCGGGGCCCGCATCCACCACCACGGCCGTACCCGGGCCGACCGCGAGTACCGCGGCGTCCCCCTGGCCCACGGCGCACTGGGCGTAGATCCAGTCGGGCGGCGGCCAGCCCTTGACCGTACGAGTGACCAGTGGCGGCCTCAGTACGGCGAGGAGCAGCACCACGGCCAGGGCGGAGGCGAGCCATCGCCCACGCCGGAACCGCCGGCCGAGCAGCACCGCCGCCAAGGTGGCCGCGGCGAGCAGCAACCCTCCGCCCACCCCGCCGGGCCAGCCCAGCTCCGCCCCGGGCAGCCGCGCCCCGCCCCGGGCCACGGCGGCGATCCACCCGGCGGGCACGCCCGCGCACCAGGCGAGCACCTCGGCCACCGGCCGGCACACCGGGGCCGCCGCCAGCGCGGCGAACCCCAGGACCGTCGCGGGTCCCGCCGCGAGCTGGGCCAGGAGGTTGCAGGGCACCGCCACCAGGCTCACCCGGGCCGACAGCACCGCGACGACCGGTGCGCACACCGCCTGGGCCGCCGCCGCGGCGGCCAGCGCCTCGGCCAGGCGGGGCCGCATCCCGCGCCGCACCAGGGCCTCGCTCCACCGGGGAGCCAGCGTCAGCAGTGCCCCGGTGGCCAGGACGGAGAGGAGGAAGCCGTAGCTCCGGGCAAGCCACGGGTCGTAGAGCACCAGCAGCAGGACGGCGGCGGCCAGCGCCGGGATCAGGGATCTGCGCCGCCCCGTGGCGATGGCCAGCAGGGTGACGGAGCCGCAGGCCGCCGCCCGCAGCACGCTGGGCTCCGGCCGGCACACCACCACGAAGGCCAGGGTCAGCGCCACCCCGCACAGGGCGGTCGCCCGCAACGAGAGCCCCAGGCGCGGCGCCAGCCCGCCCCGCTCGGCCTGCTGCGCGCGGGCCGGGGCCCCGATGAGCAGGAAGAGCACCACGGTCAGGTTGGAGCCGGAGACGGCCAGCAGGTGCAGCAGATCGGTGGCGCGGAACGCATCGTGCAGGTCGGGCTCCACCCGGGAGGTGTCCCCGACCACCAGCCCGGGCAGCAGGGCCCGGGCGTCCGGGGCCAGCCCGTCGGTGACCTCGCGCAGCCCGGCCCGCAACCGCCCGGCGATCCGCTGCGCGGTGTCCGGGCCGCCGGTCACCCGTGGTGGGGCGTCCCCGGCCGGACGGAGCAGGGCGACGTCCCGCTCCCCGCTCCGCGCCGGGGCCAGCCGGGCCGCCACCTCGACCCGGGTCGAGGGCTGCAACCGGGCCCACCCCGGATGCCCCGCCAGTACCCGCACCGGGGTCGACACCCGGGTCTCGGCCCCGTCGGGCCCGGTCACCCGGGTCACCACCGCGTCGAGCACCACCACCGGCGGCCCGCTCCCGGTCCGGGCCGTCCGCGGATCGGAGCCCACGGTGAGATCCGCCAGCACCCGGGCATGGTCCCGGGCCAGCTCCGGAACCGGCCCGGCCCGCGCCTCGGCCCGCTGGAGCCCCGCCACCCCGGCCCCGGCGGCCGCGCACAACAGGACCGCCGCCACGGCCGTCCGGACCGGCGCGGAGCGTCTGCGGCCGACCAGCATCAGCAGCCCGGCCGCACCCGCCCCGAGCCCGGCCGCCACGGCACTCCGGCCCACGGGCGCCCCGAGCGCTACGGCGGCCGCCCCCCACAACGCGAGAGCCGGCCCCACCAGCCGCAAATCCACCGGCCCGACATCCCCGACCCCCCACCCGACCGGACCCTGCCCAGCCGGATCCGGCGCAGCCTGCTCCCGCCCGCTCCGACCCAGATCCGTCGGAACCCGCTCACGTGGACCCGGCCCGGCCGAACCCTGCCCCGTTCCGGCGTCCCGGCTCATGGCCGCACCAGCTCGCGCAGATCCGCGAACCGGCGCTCGCCGATGCCGTTGACCTGCCGGAGCTCCTCCACCGAGCGGAAGCCCCCGCGCGCCGTACGGAAGTCCACGATGTGCTGCGCGAGGACCGGGCCCACCCCCGGCAGGCCGTCCAATTGCTCGGCCGTGGCCGTACCGAGGCTCAGCGGTCCGGAGGCGGGACCTCCCCTGCCCGCCATCGGCGGCGGGGCCGGAGCGCCCACCAGCACCTGCTCGCCGTCCATCAGGACGCGGGCCCGGTTCAGCCCGGTGGTGTCCGCCCCGGGCCGCACGCCCCCGGCGGCGGCCAAGGCGTCCTCCACGCGCGAGCCGGGAGGCAGCTTGCGCACCCCGGGGTCACGGACCTTGCCGCTGACGTCCACCAGGATCGGAGCGGTGCCGGGGCCCGCCCGCGCCACGGTCGGAGCCGGCAGCGCGGCCGCCACCGCGGGTGCCACCACGGCTGGTGCGGTCACCGGCCGGGGCCGGGCCGCCCCGTACTGCTGTGCGGCGAACCCGACCGCGACCACCAGCACCACCGAGACGGCGGCCACCGTGCGCGGCTCAACCCCACAACGGGTTTGCAGCCACAAGGGCAGCCGCTCCCGTACGGCGAGCCACCGTAAGGCCCCGCCCGGCACCTCCCCGCCCTCGGCTGGAGCCGCCCCGCCCCGGGCAGGTGCCTCGGCTCCGGCCTGTACGTCGCCCCGGGCAGGTGCCTCGGCCCAGCCCTCCGGCTCGGGCCTGACCAGCGGATCCGGCCGGGTCGCCGCCTCGGGCTCGGCCACCGCCCCGACGGAGCGGTCCCCCGGCAGTGCGGGCTCGGCCGGGGTGGCACCGCCCGGCGGCGGAGCGCCCGGTGGGCGGCCCGGCCCGAGCAGAGCCTCGGCCCGACGCCGCACCACCTCGGGATCGGGGCGGCCGGGGCGCTGTCCACGGCGATGGCGAAGACGGCTGTCGGAGAGGCGGGGACGGCCGGGGCCACTGGTGGCGCCGGCGGGACCTGACGTGCGCGTACGAAGAGTCATGGCACGACGGTAGGGCCGTGCCGTGACACGCGTTCGGAAGCTTCAATTCCGGTGGATGGCCGGGCCGTTGTGGATATCTCCCTCACACGATCCGGTGATCAGCGCGGAGAGACGACCGCCGCGAGCAACCCCGGCCCGGTGTGTGCGCCGATCACCGCGCCGACCTCGCTGACGTGCAGCTCGACGAGCCCGGGGATCCGCTCTCGGAGCCTCTGCGCCAGCTTCTCCGCGCGTTCCGGGGCCGCGAGGTGGTGCACGGCCACGTCGACGGGGCCGGACCCGGCCCGCTCGACGGCCAGCTCCTCCAGGCGGGCTATGGCCTTCGAGGCCGTACGCACCTTCTCCAGCATCTCGATCCGCCCGCCGTCCAGCGTCAGCAGCGGTTTGACCGCGAGCGCGGAGCCGAGGAGGGCCTGCGCGGCCCCGATGCGGCCGCCGCGGCGGAGGTAGTCGAGGGTGTCCACGTAGAAGTACGCGGACATGCCTGCGGCCCGCTTCTCGGCGGCGGCGACGGCTTCGTCGAGGGAACCCCCGGCCTCGGACACCTCCGCCGCGGCCAGGGCGCAGAAACCCAGGGCCATGGCGACCATGCCGGTGTCGACGACGCGGACGGGCACCGAAGCGGTCTTCGCGGCGAGCACGGCCGCGTCGTAGGTGCCGGAGAACTCGGCAGACAGGTGCAGGCTGACGATTCCGGTCGCGCCGGCCTCCACGGCCGCCCGGTAGGCCCGGACGAAGTCCTCGGGGCTGGGGCGGGACGTGGTGACCGAGCGGCGCTTCTGCAGGGCCAGGGCGAGGCTCCTGGCCGAGATCTCGGTGCCCTCTTCCAGGGCCTCGTCGCCGAGGACCACGGTCAGCGGGACGGAGATGATTCCGTGCCGCGCCATGGCCGGTTGGGGCAGGTAGGCCGTGGAATCCGTGACGATCGCGACATGGCGGGACATGAGGCGGAGGTTACCGGCAGTGGGGGTGTTCCGGCAGCCCGGGTCTGCCGGTGTGCCTCCGGCCGCGGCTCCAGGGTATTCCGTAGCCGGGCTCCGTCTTGGCTCCGGCCGGGCCCCGGTCGGCCTGCAACCCAAGGTGCCGCCCCGGCCCCGCCCGGCCTGTAACCCGGGCTGCCGCCCCGGCCCCGCCCGGCTGCGGCCAGTCCGCGGGCGGGCTGCCGCCCAGGGGTCGGCCGGCTGCGGCGGCGGATGCTCGGCCCTGCGGGGCTGGGTCCCCTACCCGCCCTTCCACCGTTCCCCGGGCTCCGCCCGGACCCGGTCCTCAAACGCCGGACCGGCTGAAAGCTCCTGGGGCTCCGCCCCAGACCCAGGTCCCCAAGCACCGGACCGACGGAAGGCACCCGGACTCCGCCCGGACCCGGCACGGCGAACACCAGACCGCCCGAAGCCCCCGCGCTCCGCGAGGGTGGACTCCGCCCGGCTCAGGTCGTCGTTTCCGGGCGGCGGGTCTTCTGCCAGGGGTACTCGGGGGTCGGGGCGGGTTCCGAGAGGGCGGCGGGCTGGGGGGTGGTCCACGTGGGAGTCGGCTGGGAGAGGTCGTCGGCCGGTGCGCTGGACCAGTCCCGCAGGGCGCCCGACTCGACGTCGATCTGGGCCGACAGGTGCGACAGGTCTTCCTCCGCGAAGCGCCGGGCCCGGTCGCGCGCCGCCCACCGCAGCGAGTCCGCCGCCTGCGTGATCTGCGCCGTGCGCTCCCGCAGGTCCGGCAGGACCGCCGCGATGCGCTGGCGGTCGGGCTCGGCCTCCAGGCGCCTCAGCTCGTCGTCGAGTTCGTGCCCGTGCACGCTCAGCCGCTCGAACAGTCCGATCGATTCCTTCAGCGAGGCGTCCGTCTGGACCCCGTCGTGCAGCGCCTGCTGCGTCGCCCGCATCGAGTTCCGCAGGTCCAGCCGCAGCGTGGCCAGCGCGCCCGCGACACCGACCTGGCCGAAGCTGCGGGCCTTCAGGGTGGTGTCCTCCACGGTGCGGCGGGCCTGGGTGATGGTCCGGTCCACGCCGCGCGCGGCAGCCTTGACCACCTTCGTCGTCACGTAGACACCGAGCCCCAGAAAGGCGAACAGCAGCACCAGGGCCACGATGATAAAAGCCGCCTCCATGAGGGTCCCTTCCCCAGCCGTTTACGTCCCTTCCACCGTAAACGCCACGGGCAGGCCGCGGGTTCCAATCGAACCCCCAACCTGCCCGTACGGGATTACCCCTACTCGCGTCAGACGGAGACGTCAGACGACGATGTTCACCAGCTTCGGCGCGCGCACGATCACCTTGCGGATCTCCGCCCCGCCCAGCGCCGCCACGACCGCCTCGTCGCCCAGCGCCAGCTGCTCCAGCTCGGCGTCGGAGATCGCCGGAGACACCTCCAGACGGGCCTTGACCTTGCCCTTGATCTGGACGACGCACGTGACGCTCTCGTCCACGACGTACGCCGGGTCCGCGACCGGGAAGTCCTGGTGGACGACCGACTCGCCGTGGCCCAGCCGCTGCCACAGCTCCTCCGCGATGTGCGGCGCCAGCGGGGCCACCAGCAGCACCAGCCGCTCCGCGACCGAGCGCTCCAGCGGCCGGCCCGCCTTCGTCAGGGCGTTGTTCAGCTCGGTGATCTTCGCGATGGCGGTGTTGAAGCGCAGGCCGGCCATGTCGCCGCCGACCCCGTCGATCGCCTTGTGCAGCGCGCGCAGGGTGGCCTCGTCCGGCTCCGCGTCGACGACCGTGACGGCGCCCGTCTCCTCGTCCACCACGTTGCGCCACAGGCGCTGCAGCAGCCGGTACTGGCCGACCACGGCCCGGGTGTCCCAGGGGCGCGAGACGTCCAGCGGGCCCATCGCCATCTCGTACAGGCGCAGGGTGTCCGCGCCGTACTCCTCGCAGATCTCGTCCGGCGTGACGGCGTTCTTCAGGGACTTGCCCATCTTGCCGTGCTCACGCTTGACCGGCTCGCCCTGGTAGAAGTAGCCGCCGTCCCGCTCCTCGACCTCGGCCGCCGGGACGTACACACCGCGCGAGTCGGTGTACGCGTACGCCTGGATCATGCCCTGGTTGAACAGCTTGTGGAACGGCTCCACCGAGGAGACGTGCCCCAGGTCGAACAGCACCTTGGACCAGAAGCGCGCGTACAGCAGGTGCAGCACCGCGTGCTCGGCGCCGCCCACGTACAGGTCGACACCGCCGTGCGGCTGGCCCTCGCGCGGCCCCATCCAGTACTGCTCGATCGCCGGGTCGACCAGCGCCTCGGAGTTGTTCGGGTCCAGGTAGCGCAGCTCGTACCAACAGGAGCCGGCCCAGTTCGGCATGGTGTTGGTCTCGCGCCGGAACGGGCGCACCCCGCGCCCGTCGCCCAGGTCCAGCTCGACGTTGACCCACGCCTCGTTGCGGGACAGCGGGGTCTCCGGCTTGGAGGTCGCGTCGTCCGGCTCGAAGGTGCGCGGCGAGTAGTCCTCGACCTCCGGCAGCTCCAGCGGCAGCATCGACTCGGGCAGCGGGTAGGCGACGCCGTCCTCGTCGTAGACGATCGGGAAGGGCTCGCCCCAGTAGCGCTGGCGGCTGAACAGCCAGTCGCGCAGCCGGAAGTTGACAGTCCCCTCGCCGATGCCGCGCTCGGCCAGCCAGTCGGTGATCGCGGCCTTGGCCTCGACCACGCCCAGACCGTCCAGCGAGACGCCCTCGCCCGTCGAGTTGACGATGGTGCCGTCGTACGAGGAGAAGGCGTCCTCCCACTCCAGCGGGTCGGCGTCGCGGTCGTCCGTGGGCCGGACGACGCAGCGCATCGGCAGCTCGAAGGCGCGCGCGAACTCGAAGTCACGGCTGTCGTGCGCCGGGACGGCCATGATCGCGCCGGTCCCGTAGCCCATCAGCACGTAGTCGGCGATGAAGACCGGGACCTGGTCGCCGCTGACGGGGTTGACCGCGAACGCGCCGGTGAAGACACCGGTCTTGTCCTTGGCTTCGGCCTGCCGCTCGACGTCCGACTTCGCGGCGGCCTGCTTGCGGTACGAGTCCACGGCCTCGCCGGGGGTCGCGTTGCCGCCGGTCCACAGCTGGTGGGTGCCCTCGGGCCACTCGGCCGGGACGATCTTCGCGACCAGCTCGTGCTCGGGCGCCAGCACCATGTAGGTGGCGCCGAACAGCGTGTCGGGCCGGGTGGTGAAGACGGTGATGGCGTCGCCGTCGCCGACCGCGAAGTCGACGCGCGCGCCCTCGCTGCGGCCGATCCAGTTGCGCTGCTGCAGCTTGATGGCCTCGGGCCAGTCCAGCGCGTCCAGGTCGTCGATCAGGCGGTCGGCGTAGGCCGTGATCCGCATGTTCCACTGGCTCAGCTTGGACTTGAAGACGGGGAAGTTGCCGCGCTCGGACCGGTTGTCGGCGGTGACCTCCTCGTTGGCCAGTACGGTGCCCAGCCCGGGGCACCAGTTGACGGGCGCGTCCGAGGCGTACGCCAGCCGGTACTCGTTCAGTACGTCGGCCCGCTCGCCCGCGCTCAGCGCGGCCCAGGAGGCTCCGCCCGGCAGCTCACGGGAGCCGTTCTCGAAGGCGGCGACCAGCTCGGCGATGGGGCGGGCCTTCGCGGCGTCCGCGTCGTACCAGGAGTTGTAGATCTGCAGGAAGATCCACTGGGTCCACTTGTAGTAGTCCGGGTCGATCGTCGCGAACGACCGGCGCTTGTCGTGGCCCAGACCCAGCCGGCGCAGCTGGACCTTCATGTTCTCGATGTTCGCCTCGGTCGACACGCGCGGGTGCGTGCCGGTCTGCACGGCGTACTGCTCGGCCGGCAGGCCGAAGGCGTCGAAGCCCAGGGTGTGCAGGACGTTGTGGCCGGTCATCCGCTGGTGGCGGGCGAAGACGTCGGTGGCGATGTACCCGAGCGGGTGGCCGACGTGCAGGCCCGCACCCGAGGGGTACGGGAACATGTCCATGATGAACTTCTTGGGCCGCGCCGCGACCACGGGGTCTCCGGCCAGGTCACCGGTCGGGTTCGGGGCCTCGTACGTGCCCTGCGCGTCCCATACGTCCTGCCAGCGTGCCTCGATGTCGGCGGCCATGGCAGCCGTGTAACGGTGCGCCTCGGCCACCTCGGGGGCCGGGGTGTTCGTCTCGCTCATGATTCCTGAAGCTCCATCGATCGTCTCTGCCGTCTCTGCTGCCCAAACGAAAAAACCCCTCGCACAGGAGGGGGCGCCGCGCCGGGGCCGACCGCTTCGTGGGGTCGGAACTGTTCAGCGCGGCTCGGTAAGCAGAAGGCGTACGGCACGCATGGCGTCAGGGTACCGCAGCGGCCCCCAGGGACGCTCTGCCCTTCCGGCCGGTGGACGCACAACGAGAAGCGGGCCACCCGTGCGGGGTGGCCCGCTTCTTCACTGTGGAGCTATGGAGAATTGAACTCCAGACCTCCTGCATGCCATGCAGGCGCTCTACCAACTGAGCTATAGCCCCTTGTCTTGCCTGCCGCTTCGTGGCCCGTTTCCGGTCCCCCTTGGCGACATCCCAAACATTACACGGTGATGGCCCTGGTCCAAAAATCGGTTTCCGCAGGCCCCGGGCCATGTCCGTTTGGTGGCGATTCGTTACATGTCTCCGCGTCACGCCCGCGCGAACTGGTAGAAGCGCTTCAGCGTGCAGTGCTCGTCGAGCAGCCGCCCGTAGATCGGTTCGCCCTCCAGCTCGCGGTACGTCTCGATCGGGTCGCCTTTTATGATCAGCGCCCGCGCGCATTCCTCGCACCAGTACTGGTAGTCGGGGTTGACCGGCTCCATGTCCCGCACGATCGGCGTGCCGTTGTTGCACCAGTCGCACCGCCGCCGGTGTGCACCCATCCGTCAGCGACTCCCTCCCGCGTCGGGCCGTCGTCGTCCCCCTCCGGCGGTCCGATTCTGCCATGCCGGTGCTCGCTCGGGCAGCTGTGGACAAAAGCAAAGATCCCGCCCCCTGTTGGGGACGGGATCTTGATTGTGGAGCTATGGAGAATTGAACTCCAGACCTCCTGCATGCCATGCAGGCGCTCTACCAACTGAGCTATAGCCCCGCTCTCCGCGACGCTCCCCCCGTTTCCGGTGTTCTGCGCTGCGAACAAGAAGAACTCTAGCCTGTGACCAGCCGGAAAGTGAAATCCGGGTGGGAGCCGCTCCGAGGTGGGCTCAGTCGTCGTCGCCGAGCACCGGTTCGGGCAGCGTGCCGGCGTTGTGTTCCATCAGCCGCCAGCCGCGCGCGCCCTCGCCGAGGACGGACCAGCAGCAGTTGGAGAGCCCGCCCAGGCCCTCCCAGTAGTACGAGTCCAGGCCCAGCAGACGGCCGATCGTCGTACGGATGGTGCCGCCGTGGCTGACCACCACGAGCGTGCCGCCGGGGGGCAGCCGGTCGGCGTGTCCCAGCACCACCGGCGCGGCCCGGTCGGCGACCTCGGTCTCCAGCTCGCCGCCACCGCGGCGGACCGCCTCGCCGCGCTTCCACGCCGCGTACTGGTCGCCGTACTTGCCGAGGATCTCGTCGTGCGTGAGGCCCTGCCATTCGCCGGCGTACGTCTCGCGCAACGCCTCGTCGTGCTTCACCGCCAGACCCGTGACGGCCGCCAGCTCGGCGGCCGTGGCGGCGGCGCGCCGCAGGTCCGAGGCGACGATGGCGTCGGGCTTCAGCGAGGCGAGCAGCCGGGCGGCACGGCGCGCCTGCGCCACACCGGCCTCGGTCAGCGCGATGTCCGTGGAGCCCTGGAAGCGGCGCTCCAGGTTCCACGAGGTCTGGCCGTGCCGCCACAGGACGATCTTGCGGATGGTCCGGTCGTTGCTGGTCGCGGTCGTACCGTCGTTCGCCGTGCTCAGAACAGATCACCGTCCAGTTCGTCGTCACCCTGCGCGGCGCGCAGGGCGGCATGCTCCTCGGCCTTGCCCTTGGTGAGCTTGGCGTCCTCGGGGAGGTCGATCTCGGGGCAGTCCTTCCACAGGCGCTCCAGCGCGTAGAAGACGCGCTCCTCGCTGTGCTGCACGTGGACGACGATGTCGATGTAGTCGAGCAGGATCCAGCGCGCGTCGCGGTCGCCTTCGCGGCGCACCGGCTTGGCGCCCAGCTCCTTCTGGAGCTTCTCCTCGATCTCGTCGACGATCGACTTGACCTGGCGGTCGTTGGGGGCCGAAGCGAGCAGGAAGGCGTCGGTGATCGACAGCACGTCGCTGACGTCGTACGCGATGATGTCGTGCGCGAGCCGGTCGGCCGCGGCCTGGGCGGCGGCGGTGATGAGCTCGATGGAGCGGTCCGTGGCGGTCACTGGCCATGCTTTCGGGTTGGCGGGCAGATCCTTACAAGGGTCTCATGTACCGCCGACACCGCCCGCGCGCAGCGTGCCGCGCGGGCGGAGCCGCGCCCGAAGGGCGCCGCCGGAGCAGGCCGCAGTAGGCCTCGGAAGGGGTCAGGACGGTTTGTAATCCTTGCCCAGCGTCACCACGACGTCCGCGTTCACCGCGTTCTCGGCCTTCTTCACGGCCGTCTCGGGCAGTCCCAGCGTCTTGGCCACCTCGATCGCCTTGTCCCGCTGCGCGTCGTCCTGGTACGTGATCTGCGAGGCGGGCGCGGTCTTGTCGGCCTTGCCGCCGTCCACCAGCGTGTAGCCGCCGTTGAGCAGGGCCGCCTTCGCCGCCGTGTTCGTCTTGTCGTCGCCGGTGGCGTCCTTCAGACCGACCCTCGGCAGCGCCCCGGGCTGGGCCTCCGTGACGGAGCCGCCGAGGACCTCCTTGACCACCTTCTTGTTCGCCTCGTCCGTGAGGCCGCCGTCCGGCTTCACCCCGAGCACGTCGGTGCGGTACGCGCCCACCTTGGCGTGCTCGCCGAGCTTGGCCAGCAGCGCGCCCAGCGTCTGCGCGTTCAGCGCCGGGTCCAGGATCTGCCCGGTGGTCTCCACGGTCATCGCCGCCGACTTCGGATCGCCGGGCACCTTGCGCAGCAGGCCCAGCAGGACCTTGCCGAGCCGGTCGAGCTGCTTGGCCTCCGGCTCGCCCTGCGCCTGGTACGTGGCGTACGCGACGGCCATCGCACCGCTCAGGCTCTGCTTCGGGCCCTGGCCGACGGCGGGCACCTTCGCCGCGTCGTCCGCCGGGACGGCCACGTCGGTGTCGACCTCGATGCCGCCGACCAGCTCCACGAAGTTTTCCAGGAAGGGGGTGTCCAGCCGCCAGGTGCCGCCGATGCGGGTGCCGAAGACCGAGTCGAGGGATTCCCGTACGCCCAGACCGCCGTCCTCGACGGCCTTGCCCAGCGCGGCCGTGGTGCCGTCGTCCTTGGTGACGTTCAGCGTGTTCGGCACCATGACGGTGGCGCCCTGCTTGGTGGTCACGTTGTCGACGAGCAGCGCCGTGGACGTGCCGCCCTTCTTGGTGTTGTGCACGTGCACGACGATCATGTCGCGCTTCTGCGGCCCCGTGGCGGCCGCGCCGTTCGACGCCCCGCCGGGGCCCTCCAGGAACGGCAGCTTGCCCGCGTACCAGAGGTAGCCGAGGCCCGCGACCACGAAGAGGGCCAGGACGACGATCAGCGCCACCACCCGGTTGCGGCCGCGCCGGCGGGCCTCCTCGCGGCGCTCGGTCCGGCTCTCGGTGAAGGCGAGCCAGTCGATGACGTCCTCGGAGTCCTCGTCCGGCTGGTCGATGAAGGCGAACTGCTCGGTCTGGTACGAGGGCCCCTGCCCGCCCGGCCCGTCGGCCCGTCGGGGCTCCGGGACCTGCGCGGCGGCGGGACGGAACTCCGGCTCGGGCGCGGGGGCCCGCACGGGCGCCTGCGCCGGGGCCTCGGGGGCGGCCTGCTGCGGGATCCACTGCTGGGTGGCCTGGGTGTCGTACTGCGGGATGCCCTGGGTGTCGTACCCGTACTGCGGGGCCTGGGAGGCCTGCGGATACTGCTGCGGCGGGAAGTACTGCGGGGGCTGCTGCTGGGACTGCTGCCGGCCGTACCCCTGGTAGTCGTAGCCGTAGCCCTGCTCGTACTGCTGCTGGCCGTAGGGGGGCGCGGGCTCCTGGGCGGGCTGCGCGGGCACCTGGCCGTACACCGGCCGCCCGTACGCGTCGTAGCCGACGAGCTGCTGCTCCTGGCCGGCATACGGGTCGTACGGCTCGTGTCGGTCGTTCACCGCGGGGCCCCTCTCTCCGGAAGCTCAGGCTCCCCGGTACAGCTCACGCTTGTCGATGTAGCGGACCACGCCGTCGGGCACGAGGTACCAGACAGGATCCCCCTTGGCCACGCGGGCACGGCAGTCCGTGGACGAAATCGCCAGCGCCGGAACCTCAACGAGGGAGACGCCCCCCTCGGGCAGGCCGTCGTCGGTGAGCACGTGGCCCGGCCGGGTGACGCCGATGAAGTGCGCGAGGGCGAAGAGCTCCTCGGCGTTCCGCCAGGTCAGGATCTGTGCGAGGGCGTCGGCGCCGGTGATGAAGAAGAGGTCGGCGTCGCCGTTGAGGGCGCTCAGGTCCCTCAGGGTATCGATCGTGTAAGTGGGGCCGCCGCGGTCGATGTCGATGCGGCTCACCGAGAACTGCGGGTTCGAGGCGGTCGCGATGACCGTCATCAGATACCGGTCCTCGGCGGACGACACGGCCCGCTGCGACTTCTGCCACGGCTCGCCGGTCGGTACGAACATCACCTCGTCGAGGTGGAACAGCGCGGCCACCTCACTGGCGGCCACCAGGTGTCCGTGGTGGATCGGGTCGAATGTCCCGCCCATCACGCCGAGCCTGCGCTTGACCGGGCCGGTAGGCATTTCCTGCTCTCCCATGAGCGCAGAGCCTACTGGCCCGGTGGCGCGGCAGGGACCCGCCTACGGGCACGTACGCGACGTACTCGACGGACTGGGCGCTCTGGGGTTCAGCGGTCCCGGTTCAGGCGCGTGGTGACCCACAGCATCAGCATGAGGATGAAGAAGGCGGCGCCACCGGTCAGGTACGGGTTCAGGCTGTCGTGGTTGCCGCCGTGCTTCTCGGCTCCCTCGGAGGCGAGGACGACCAGGTTGTGGGCGGTGGAGGCGAGGCTCATCAGGCAGGTACCTATCGGGTCGGGGAGCGGGTGGAGACTTCGCTCACATCGTATGCGGGGGCCTGGGGCACGCTCACGCCGACTCAGGCGTTGGAGAGGATAGACGGGCGGCCAGCCGCACACATCAACGGGGAGGGCGCTATGACGGGGACAGGATTCGAAAAGGCACCGGCGCGGGACCGCAAGAGGTTCCCCGGTATTTCCTCACGGGCGTACGAGCATCCGGCGGACCGGTCCGCGCTCGTGGCCCTGCGCAAACTGACCGGCTTCGACACGGTCTTCAAAACGCTGAGCGGGCTGCTGCCCGAGCGCAGTCTGCGACTGCTCTTCCTGTCGGACTCCGTCCGGGTGGGCGAGACGCAGTTCCCGCACCTGCACGCGATGCTCCTGGACGCCTGTTACATCCTGGACCTGGAGAAGGTCCCGCAGATGTACGTCCAGCAGGACCCGAAGCCCAATGCCATGTGCATCGGGCTGGACGAGCCGATCATCGTGGTCACCACGGGCCTCGTCGAGCTCCTCGACGAGGAGGAGATGCGGGCGGTGGTGGGCCACGAGGTGGGCCACGCGCTGTCGGGGCACGCCGTGTACCGCACGATCCTGCTGTTCCTGACGACCCTGGCGCTCAAGATCGCGTGGATCCCGCTGGGCAATGTGGCGATCATGGGGCTCGTGACGGCGCTGCGCGAGTGGTTCCGCAAGTCGGAGCTGTCCGCGGACCGGGCGGGCCTGCTGGTGGGGCAGGACGTGCACGCCTCGATGCGCGGGCTGATGAAGCTCGCGGGCGGCAACCACCTCCACGAGATGAATGTCGACGCGTTCCTCGCCCAGGCCGAGGAGTACGAGAAGAGCGGCGATCTGCGCGACTCCGTCCTGAAGATCCTCAACGTGCTGCCCCGGACGCACCCCTTCACCACGGTGCGGGCGTCCGAGCTGAAGAAGTGGTCGCAGAGCCGGGACCACCAGCGGATCATGGACGGCCACTACCCGCGGCGCGAGGACGACAAGGACACCTCGGTGACCGACTCCTTCCGGCAGTCCGCCGCGCACTACGCCGACACGGTGCGCACGAGCAAGGACCCGCTGATGAAGCTGGTCGGCGACATCGCCGGCGGTACGGCGGACCTGGGCGGCAAGCTGCGGGACAGGTTTTCGGGTATGGGTGCCACGGGCGGCGCCACGGGCGCCGGCGGAAGCGGCGAGGACCGGGGCACCGGCAAGGACACCGGCAAGGGCGGGACTACGGAGCAGGGCTGACGCCCTGCTCCGGGGCGGCCGGGGACGCCGGGGACTGCGACCGCGGCGGCTCCGCCGCCTCCGGCGTGGCCGTCGGCGCGAGGACCCCGCACAGCCCGGCCGTACGGCGCGGACTGCCGCTGGCGTACGGGTCGGTCGGGGCCGGGCCGGTGGTGGTCGGCCCGGCCCCGGCCGTCAGCGGGCGGAAGCCTCCGGCCGGGTCGGCGGAGCAGTCCTGCGGGCCCGCCATCACGTAGGCCGAGACGAGCTCCGCCCGCCGGGCCGTGAGGTCGTCGCGGTCGAAGCGCAGCCGCAGCTCCCGGCGGACGGTGAAGAGCGAGGCCCCGTCCGCCGCGGCCGGCTGGCCGGTGGCCGGGCGCACGGCGTAGACGAAGGTGTGGTCGGAGGTCACCTCCAGCGCGTTCGGGGCGGCCTCCGCGGCGGTGAGGACCCCGCTGACCCGGACCCGGGTGTCGGCCACCACGGCGGTCGCCCGGTCGAAGCGGACCAGCCAGCCGGTGATGGCGTGCCGCCCGTTCCCGGCCGGGGCGAGCATGCTCTGGTCGAACTGCGTCAACTGGTCGGGGTCGAGCAGGACGCGCACCGGCCGGGAGGCCTCGCCGGACAGGACGTCGGGGTCCAGCGAGGACTGCACCAGGTAGTCCTTGGCGATGGTCAGCGCGGTTTGGACCTGCTCCTCGCTGAAGTGGCGGGTACGGCGCACGGCGGGAAAGGTGATCCCGGCGGCCCCCACGCGGTACTGGGCCGCCGGACCGTCCGCGTACAGATCCGCGGGCCGGCCGCCCGGCACGGGCTCGGAGGGCGCGAGCGGGACGACGGTGCTGCTCATCGCCTCGGCCGGGTCCCCGGCGGGCGGCACGTAAGGATTGCGCAGCCCCATGTAGACGGCGCCGGCGAGCGCCAGGGCGATGCACAGCACGATGATCCGGCCCTGCCGGGCCGCCCCGCCCCCGGAGCCGCCCCGGGGTCCCGGATGGCCTCCGCCGCTCGACCAGATCGAGCGGCTCCGTACGGCGCGGGCGTGCTCGCCCATGCGCTCCTGCGCGGAGAACTCCTGGAGCCGGGCAGCCCGGACGAAGTCCTCGTCGAACACCACCGACCGGTACTCGTCGGACCGGAACTCGTCATCGGCCCCGCCGGCACCCTCGGGGGTGCCGTTGGGCGGATCTCCTGGCATGGCCATCGCTTCTCCCCGCTGTCCCCGCTCCAGAGAAGCCCCCGCTCCGGCGATGGGGAGCGGGGTCGTACCTTCAGGGTTGGCGGCCGACGCGGTCCATAAACGCTCCGGCACCGGCGACTTCAGCCATTGGGGTGCTGGCGGGGGCCGGAGCCTGTTCCGCGTCGCTCGCCGCGCTGCGGTAGACGGCGCTGAAGGCGAGCGCGATCATGCCGAGGCCCATCACGAAGGCGAGCACCCAGGCGACGGGACGCAGCCACGGCGAGCGGCCCCGGTAGGGGCGCAGACTGCCGCCGTAGGCGCCGTACGGGCCTTCCGCGGAGCCGGCTCCGTGGCCGTGCTCCCAGCCGGAGTCGTCGGAGTGGTACCCGTCGGCGCCGCCGTAGGCGTACGCGTCGTAGTCCTCGTCGCCCGTCCAGCCGCCGGCGAAGGCGGCGCGGGCGGCCTCGGCCGCCTCGGCGCGCGCCCGGTCGCCGGCCCGCTGGCGCTCTGCGGCGCTCGGTTCACGGATCTCGGCGTTCCGGACGAAGTCCTCGTCGAACACCACGGAGGCGAAGTCCTTGTCCGCGCCTCCGCGGTCGTCGTCGGGCTCCCCGTCGTCCGGGAACGGTTTGCCCCCCACGTCGTCCGGCACGAGACCAGCGTAGACCTGAGAGACACCTTTGGGCAGGGTGTAGGCCGAAATCCGGCCACACCGCGTTCAAGGAGTGACTACCGTACGTGACCGTCGCCGGTGACGATGTACTTGGTCGAGGTGAGCTCGGGAAGCCCCATCGGGCCCCGGGCGTGCAGCTTCTGGGTGGAGATGCCGATCTCCGCGCCGAAGCCGAACTGGCCACCGTCCGTGAACCGGGTGGAGGCATTCACGGCAACCGTGGTCGAGTCGACCAGCTGGGTGAAGAGGCGGGCGGCGGCCTGCGAGGTGGTGACGATCGCCTCGGTGTGGCCGGAGGTCCAGCGCCGGATGTGGGCGACGGCCTCGTCGAGGGAGTCCACGACACCGGCGGCGATGTCGTACGAGAGGTACTCGGCGGCCCAGTCCTCGTCGGTGGCGGGCAGGGCGGTGACCTTGGAGCCCTCCGCGTACGCGAGCACGCGCTCGTCGCCGTGGACGGTCACCCCGGCGTCGGCGAGGGCGTCCAGCGCCAGCGGGAGGAAGGCGTCGGCGATGTCCCGGTGGACCAGCAGGGTCTCCGCGGAGTTGCAGACGGAGGGGCGCTGAGCCTTGGAGTTGACGAGGATGTCCACAGCCATGGCGAGGTCGGCCTGGGCGTCCACGTAGACGTGGCAGTTGCCGGTACCGGTCTCGATGACCGGGACGATGGATTCCTCGACGACGGTCTTGATGAGCGAGGCGCCGCCGCGCGGGATGAGGACGTCGACGAGGCCGCGGGCGCGCATCAGCTCGCGGACGGAGTCGCGGGACTCGCCCGGTACGAGCTGGATGGCGTCGGCGGGGAGGCCGGCCGACGCGACGGCGTCGCGCAGGATGCCGACGAGGGCGGTGTTGGAGGCGTAGGCCGAGGAGGAGCCGCGCAGGAGGACGGCGTTGCCCGACTTCAGGCAGAGGGCGGCGGCGTCGACGGTGACGTTGGGGCGGGCCTCGTAGATGATGCCGACGACGCCGAGCGGGACCCGGATCTGGCGGAGGTCGATGCCGTTGGGGAGGGTGGAGCCGCGGACGACCTCGCCGACGGGGTCAGGCAGGGCCGCGACGTCACGGACGTCGGAGGCGATGGCCGCGATGCGGTCGGGGGTGAGGGTGAGGCGGTCGATGACGGTCTCGCTGGTGCCGGCGGCGGCGGCCTTCGCCGTGTCGACGGCGTTGGCCTCGACGATCTCGGCCGTACGGGCTTCCAGCGCGTCCGCGATGGCCAGCAGGGCCTTGTCCTTGGCGGACCGCGGGAGGGGGGCGATGGCCGCGGCGGCGGTCCGGGCCGCTTGCGCGGTGGCGATCACGGGCGAGGTCGTGGCATCGAGCGAGGTCATGCCGCCAGGGTAATCCCCGCCAGGCCCGGCCCCGATGGGGTTCCACCCCCCGAGACGCCCCCGCCTCCTGACGCGTCCCTCGCACCGCTCAGCGCTAGCGCGCTTCCCGGGCCTCGGCCCGCTGCACCGGACTCCGTCCGGCGATGGTCGGGCGGGGTGCTCGCCACCGCCGTCCTGGCGCGAGGCCCGGTGGGCGGGTGCGGGTGAGCCGGCCCTGCGGGGCAAGGTCCCCTACCCGCCCTTCCACCGTTCCCCGGGCTCCGCCCGGACCCCGGTCCTCAAACGCCGGACGGGCTGAGGAGGGGTACCGGGCTGTGCCCGGACCCCCTGGGGCTCCTCCCCAGACCCCGCGCCTCAAACGCCGGCGGGGCTGGATGTATTCAGCCCGTCCGGCGTTTGAGGACCGGGTCCGGGCAGAGCCCGGGGAACGGGCGAAGGGCGGGTAGGGGACTCGGCCCCGCAGGGCAGCCCAGCCGCACCCGCCCACCGACCCCGCGCCGGGACGGCAGTGGCGGCAGCACCGCCCGGCCACCGCCGGACGGAGTCCGGCGCAGCGGCGCGAAGCCCAGGAGGCCCGCCAGGGCCGAGTGGTGCGAGTGCCGCGTTAATAGGGGTGCACGCCCATGGGGTGGGCCGGGGGTGGGCCGTAGCCTTCGGCGACGCGTTGGTGGTAGGTCGCGCGGTCGATGACTTCCAGGCCGACGATCTCCCAGGGCGGGAGCTTCGCCGAGGACCGGTGTTCCCCCCAGAGCCGCAGGGCCACGGCCGCCGCGTCGTGGAGGTCGCGGGCTTCCTCCCAGTAGCGGATCTCCGCGTGGTCGTCGGCGTAGCGGCTGGTCAGCAGGAAGGGGTGGTCATGGGCGAGCTGCTCCAGCCCGCGGCGTACGTCGCACAGCGGCGCGGGCTTCCCGGAGACGCTCAGGGTGATGTGCCACAGACGGGAGGCATCCTGGTCCTCCCCGCTCCCGCCGACGTCACCGTCCCCGGTGCCGACGCTGGTCAGCGCTCGTCTCACCAGCCGCCTCCTTGTCTGCGCTACGCGTGTCCGCCCCTCACAGTTGACCAGTCCTCGGCTCACCGCGCGGCGGTTTTACCGAACCTCAGCCCTGCAGCAGGACCAGATCGTCGCGGTGGACGACCTCCCGCTCGTACTCGGGTCCGAGTTCCCGCGCGAGCTCGCGCGTGGAGCGGCCGAGGAGCTGCGGGAGCTCCTTGGCGTCGAAGTTGACGAGGCCGCGCGCCACCGCCCGGCCGTCGGCCGCGCGCAGTTCCACGGGGTCCCCGGCGACGAAGTCGCCCTCGACCGCGGCGATCCCGGCGGGCAGCAGCGAGCTGCCGCGTTCGGTCACCGCGCGGACGGCTCCCTCGTCCAGGACGAGGTGTCCCTGCGGGGCCGACGCGTGCTGGAGCCAGAGCAGCCGGTCCGTCGAGCGGCGTCCGGTGGAGTGGAAGAAGGTGCCGGTCGCCCGCCCGGCCAGAGCGTCCGCGGCCTGGCTGGCCGAGGTCAGGACCACCGGGATGCCGGCCGCCGCGGCGATGCGCGCCGCCTCGACCTTGGTGGCCATGCCGCCGGTGCCGACGCCCGCCTTGCCGACGCTGCCGATGGTGACGTGGGCGATGTCCGCGGGGCCGCGCACCTCGTCGATGCGGCTGGTGCCGGGCTGGGCCGGGTCCCCGTCGTAGAGGCCGTCCACGTCCGAGAGCAGGACGAGGAGGTCGGCGCGGACCAGGTGGGCCACGAGCGCGGCGAGGCGGTCGTTGTCGCCGAAGCGGATCTCGTCGGTGGCGACGGTGTCGTTCTCGTTGACGACGGGCAGCGCCCCCATGGCCAGGAGCTGGTCCAGGGTCCGGTAGGCGTTGCGGTAGTGCGCGCGCCGACTGGTGTCGTCGGTGGTCAGGAGCACCTGGCCGACGCGTACGCCGTACCGGGCGAAGGAGGCCGTGTAGCGGGCGACGAGCAGGCCCTGGCCGACGCTCGCGGCGGCCTGCTGGCGGGCCAGGTCGGTGGGGCGGCGGCGCAGGCCGAGCGGGGAGAGTCCGGCGGCGATGGCTCCGCTGGAGACCAGGACGATCTCCTTCTCGCCGCCGCTGCGCGCCTTGGCCAGTACGTCGACCAGCGCGTCCACCCGGTCGGCGTCGAGTCCGCCGGCCGCCGTGGTCAGGGAGGAGGAGCCGACCTTGACCACGATCCTGCGCGCGTCGAGCACACCCTGCCTAGCCGCTGACACTTCTGTCCCCTGACCCTTGACCCTCGCCGAACACGAACCTGCGAACCTGCCCGCCCAATCTACGGGGTGCCCGGGCGCGGCCGCCCTCCGGTTTCAGACCGTGGACGCGCTGTGGGTCTGCTCCGGTTCCCCGGCCGCGCCGGCCGTCCCGGGAATGAGGATCTTGCGGGAGAGGACGAAGGTGAACGGGATGGCCACGACGGCCGCAACCAGCGGCGCGATCTTGGTGTTCATGCCCGCCCAGCTCACCAGGGCGTACAGGCCTGCGGACTGGATCACGTAGTTCGTGATGTTGGTCAGCGGGAAGAGCAGGAACTTCTTCCAGGTCGGCCGGGTCCGGTAGGTGAAGTAGGTGTTCATGAAGAACGAGCCGACCATCGCCAGCACGAAGGCGAGGGAGTAGGCGGCGAAGTACGGCATCCACGGGTGCAGGAGCAGGTAGAGGACGTAGAAGGTTCCGGTGTTGACCCCGCCCACCAGGCCGAACCGGATGATCTGGCCGAGCTGTGCCTTCCGGTCGGTGGCCGGCTGCTCGCTCTTCGTGCGTGACATCAGTTGCTGCGCTCCGCGATCACGGCCTGGGCCTCGGGCACCAGGGCGTCCCGGACGTCCGTGGACGTGGCCGTCCGGTCGGCGCCGTGGGCCTCCTTCACCAGGAAGTGGGGCCGGCGCTTGGTCTCGTAGTAGATGCGGCCGATGTACTCGCCGATCAGGCCCAGCATGATCATCTGTACGCCGCCCAGGCCCGCGATGATCGCGACGAGGGTGACGTACCCCGGGGAGTCCACCCCGTTGGTCATCGCCATGACGGCGATCCACAGGGCGTAGAGCCCCGTCAGGGCCACCAGCGACACGCCCACCCAGATGCCGATGCGCAGCGGCCGGTTGTTGAAGGAGATGAGCCCGTCCATGCCGTAGTTCAGCAGGGCGCCGAACTTCCACTTCGTCTCGCCGGCCTCGCGCTGCGCGTTGCGGTAGTCGAAGTGGACCGTGTCGAAGCCGATCCAGGAGAAGAGGCCCTTGGAGAAGCGGTTGTACTCGGGCAGCGACAGCAGCGCGTCCACGGCCGGTCGGGACAGCAGCCGGAAGTCACCGACGCCGTCGGTGAGCTCCACGTCCACCCAGCGGTTGATGCCCCGGTAGTAGAGGCGGCTCAGCGCCGTGCGGAGCTTCTTGTCCCCTTCGCGGGTGCGGCGGGCGATGATCTGGTCGTGGCCCTGCCGGTAGTAGTCGAGCATGGTGGCGATGAGCTCGGGCGGGTGCTGGAGGTCCGCGTCCATGATGACCACGGCGTCGCCGGTCGCCTCGCGCAGGCCCGCGAGCATGCCGGCCTCCTTGCCGAAGTTCCGGCTGAAGGAGACGTAGCGGGTCTGGTCGGCGTACTGCGCGGCGATCTTGCGGAGCTTGTCGAGGGTTCCGTCGCGGCTGCCGTCGTCGACGTAGCAGACCTCGTACGCGACGGGGAGGGCGTCCAGGACCTTGCGGATCTCCGTGTCGAAGCTGTCGATGACAGCTTCCTCGTTGTAGCAAGGGACTACTACAGACAGCTTCATGAACACTTCCTGCGGTCCGAACGGGTGATTTACGGCGACCGGACCTGCCACTCACCTCTTCCTTAGAAGTATGCACGCCGGTGGTTGCCCTGCCGGGGGTGAGTGCGGCACACGGTAGCTTTGACGGGATAAGCGGAATGAAACAGAGGGATCGAGGTGCACGTGCCTGACGTCTCCGTGGTCGTCATCGTCTACAACGACGCAGAGCGTCTCCCGGCAGCCGTCCAGTCGGTTTTGGACCAGACCCTGCACGGGGTCGAAGTCGTGATCGTCGACGACTGCAGCAAGGACGGGTCCTACGCCGTCGCCCAGGAGCTCGAAACCGCGCATCCGGGGAGGGTGCGCGCCTTCCGGCTGCCGGAGAACAGCGGGGGCTGCGGCGCCCCGCGCAATCACGGCATCCAGCAGGCCGCCGGCACCTACGTCATGTTCCTGGACAGCGATGACGTGCTGGAACGCAATGCCTGCCGCAACATGCTGGACGCCGCCGAGCGGACCGGGTCCGACCTGGTCTCGGGCATGTGCGTCCGGGTCCACCTCGACAGCCGCTGGGGCAAGACCACCGAGTGGTACCCGTGGATCTACGCGCGCACCCGCACGCTGGAGTCCATCACCCAGTTCCCGGACCTGCTGGTCTACGACACCCTCTCCACGAACAAGTGCTACCGGCGCGCGTTCCTCCTGGAGCAGGGCCTGGAGTTCCCGGTCGGCATCCACTACGAGGACCTGCTGTTCTCCGCGCAGGCCTACGTAGCCGCCCGCCGCATCACGCTCATCCCGAACCACGTCTACTACTGGAACGTGATCGAGAAGGCCTCGGCGAAGTCGATCAGCAACCGGCGCCACGAGATCGAGAACTTCGTCCACCGGATGGAGATCCACCGCCGCGTCGACGAACTGCTGGCGGCCGAGGGGCACGCGGAGATCAAGTCCGCGAAGGACGCCAAGTTCCTCAAGCACGACCTGGTGCTCCACCTGCGGGACCTACCCCTGCTCGGTGACGCCTACCGCCAGGAGTTCGCCCGGCTCGCCAACGGCTACCTGGCCGGCATCGACCCGGCCGCGTACGACAACGTCACCAACCTCCAGGCCATCTGCGCCTACCTGCTCGGCAAGGAGGACTGGGACAACCTCCTGCCCGCCGCCGACGCCATGACCAACCAGGGCCGGCTCACCTCCCCCCTCGCCGAGCGCGACGGCCGCGTCTACTGGTGCGACCGGCACATCGACGGCCCCGACGCGGACGAGGCCCGCCGGATACTGGACGTCACCGACCAGGGCTACGCCGGGGTGCCGCTCACCTCCCTCACGCTGGGCAACCGCCTCACCGCGTACGAGGACGACGGCCGCGGCACGGTCACCCTTTCGGGCGCCGTCGTGAACCCGCTGGGCCGGATCCGCCCCGAAGCGGAGCTGAAGGCCTCGCTGGAGTTCCGGGCCCGACGGCAGATCGGCGTCCGTTCCTTCAGCTTCCCGGTGGCAACCGTGCGCCACGCCGGTGACACGATCGAGTGGAAGGCCACGGCCGACATCGGCAGCACCGTCCGCCCGCTCGGCATCATCGACGCGGTCTGGGACGTACGCCTGAAGTTGACGGCGGGCGGCGACCGGCTCACCACCCGCGTCTCCGTCGGCGGCGTCGACCTGGAGAAGGCGGCACGGCTGCGCGTGCGTCCGAGGCTGACCCGGCTGGTCTCCGACCGCTTCGAGCCGGAGATGACCAAGAAGGGCAACCTCTCCTACGTCCTGACCGCCGAGGGCGCCGCCGCCGTGCGCACCCAGACGCTGATCAACAGCGCGATGCACGGCAAGGCCGCCGGCGTGGTCAAGCGGGGCCTGCGCAGGGCCCTCCGGGCCCGCCGCAACATCGGCTCGGGCGAGCAGAAGGTGAAGGTCTACCACGAGGTCTTCTCGAAGCTGCCCGTCAAGAAGGGCACGGTCGTCTTCGAGAGCCACATGGGCAAGCAGTACAGCGACAGCCCGAAGGCGATCTACGAGGAGCTGGTGCGCTCCGGCGTGCAGTTCGAGGCGATCTGGTCGTACGCGGGCGGCAAGCCCACCGGCTTCCCCAAGGAGGCCACCCTGGTGCGGCGCTGGAGCTGGGCCTACCTGCGGGCGCTGGCGCAGGCCGAGTACTGGATCGACAACCAGGGCTTCCCGCTGGCGCTGGCCAAGCGCCCCGGGACCACGTACATCCAGACCTGGCACGGCTCGGCGCTCAAGCGGATGGGCTTCCACGAGCCCCGCACCAAGGCGCAGGACCGTGCGGGCCAGGCCCGCTTCCAGGCGGCCGTCGACCGCTTCGACCACTTCCTGATCCGCTCCGAGCACGACGCCCGCACCCTCGCCAAGGGCTTCCGGCTGCGTGACGAGGTGCTGCTGCGCACCGGCTACCCGCGCAACGACGCCCTGGTCGCGGCCCACCGCTCCGAGGCGAACAGCGGTGAGCGGGTCCGCGGGCCGCTGGCCGGGGAATTCGGGATCGACCCGGAGAAGAAGGTGCTGCTGTACGCGCCGACCTTCCGGGCGAACGCGGACGGCGCGGTCGAGGGCTTCGAGTTCCCCTTCGACGTGGAGGAGTTCGCCGACCGGCTCGGCGACCGCTTCACGCTGCTGGTGCGCACCCACTACCTCAACAGCGTCACGCTGCCGTCGTCGGTGGCGGGCCGGGTCATCGACGTGTCCAGGCACCACGACATCACGCCGCTGCTGGCGCTCGCCGACGGGCTGATCACCGACTACTCGTCCGTGATGTTCGACTACGCGGTCCTGGACCGGCCGATGCTGTTCTTCGCGTACGACTACGAGAAGTACGCGAACGACATCCGCGGCACGTACTTCGACCTCAAGGAGAAGGCCCCGGGCCCGGTCGTCGCCACCGCGGACGAACTGCTCCAGGCCCTCGCCGCCTTCGACGAGGCGGATGCCAAGTACGCCGAGGCGCGTCAGCGTTTCCTCGCCGAGTTCGGCGAGTACGACCGCGGGGACGCGGCCCGGCAGATCGTCGAGAAGTTCTTCACCAGGAGCGGCAAGTGAGCCAGCAGCCTTCCACCGCCCCGGAAGCACCGGAAGCCCGGGATGAAGCCGTCGGCGGCCGTGACGTCTTCCTCGTCTCCAACAGCGTGGACGAGCTCGGCGGCGTGACCACCTGGTCGCACCAGATGGCCCGGCTGTTCACCGACCGCGGGCACCGGGTCCACGTCATCGGCATCGCCCCCGTCGCCGAGGAGATCCGCCAGCGGCTCCCGGCGGACCTCCCCTACGCCGTGACCACGCTGTACGAAGCCCACCCGCCGGCGGCCCGCAGGCTGCACGGCATCAAGGGCCGGCTCAACGCGCCCGAACGCCGCCGCCAGGCGGCCCGCCGGGCGAAGATGCGGGCCAAGGCGGACCGGCTGGGCGAGCTGCTGCGCGCGGCGCGCCCCGGAGCCGTGGTGATCGTCACCCAGGTCTGGGCGATGGAGTGGGTGGCCCTCGCCGACACCAAGGGCTGCACGGTCATCGGCATGAGCCACGAGTCCTTCGAGGCCAGCAACAAGTCCACCCGGGGCCAGCGGGTCCGCCGGTACTACCGGGACGTCGACCGCATGCTCGTGCTGACCCCCGAGGACGCGGACCTCTGGATCCGCTCGGGCATGGAGAACGTCTCCAGCATGCCGAACCCGCTGCCGTTCATGCCCGCCGTCCCCTCCCCGCGCACCGAGAAGGTCGTGGCGAGCGTCGGCCGCCTCGCCTTCGAGAAGGGCATGGACCTGCTGCTCGACGCGTGGGCGGACGCCTCCCCGCACCACCCCGACTGGGTCCTGCGGATCTACGGGGCCGGCCTGGAGGAGGCGACCCTGCGGGCGCACGCCGCCGGGCTCGGCCTGGAGGACTCCGTGCAGTGGATGGGCAGCACCAGCGATGTGCTGGGCGCGCTGAACGGAGCCTCCGTCTTCGCCCAGGCCTCGCGCGCCGAAGGGTTCCCGATCACCCTGCTGGAGGCCATGGCGGCGGGTGTGCCGGTGGCCGCCTTCGACTGCGCGCCGGGCGTCCGGGAGATCGTGACGCACGGAGAGGACGGGCTGCTGGCCCGGCTCGGCAACACCATGGAGCTGGCCGCGCAGTTGGACCGGCTGATGGCCGGCCGCGAACTGCGCGACCGGCTCGGCGACGCCGCCTTCCGCAATGTGCAGCGGTACTCGAGCGTCGAGATCACCGACCGGTGGGAGGAGCTGTTCTCCTTCCTGGAGCGCTGACCCCGACGCGTACGACGAAGCCGCCCGCCCCGGTCGATTCCGGGGCGGGCGGCTTCGTCGTACGCTCTACGCGTTTCCGGCCTTGCGGTGGGCCTCCCAGCCCTCCCAGGCCGAGGCGATCATCTCGCGCACGTCGTGGCGGGCCTTCCAGCCCAGCTCCGCCGAGATCCGGTCGGCGGAGGCGACGACCTTCGCCGGGTCGCCGGCGCGGCGCGGGGAGACCGCGGGCGCGTAGGCGGGATCGGTGTGCCCGGTGGCCTCGTTCACCAGCTCGACCATCTCGCGGACGGATACGCCCTCGCCCCGGCCGATGTTGACGGTGAGGTCCTTGTACTCGCCCTGCGCGCCCCACTCGACGAGCTTGCGGGCAGCCACCACGTGGGCCTCCGCGAGGTCGGCGACGTGGATGTAGTCGCGGATGCAGGTGCCGTCCGGGGTCGCGTAGTCGTCACCGAAGATCCGGGCGCCCTCACCCTTGTCGAACCGCTCGAAGATCATCGGGACCAGGTTGAAGACCCCGGTGTCGGCGAGCTCGGGGGTCGCGGCGCCCGCCACGTTGAAGTAGCGCAGGCACGCGGTGGAGATGCCGTGGGCCTTGCCCGCGGCGCGCACCAGCCACTCTCCCGCCAGCTTCGTCTCGCCGTACGGGCTCAGCGGCAGGCAGGGGGTCTCCTCGGTGACGAGGTCCACGTCCGGCATCCCGTACACGGAGGCGGAGGAGGAGAAGAGGAAGTTGCGCACGCCCGCCGCGGCCACGGCCTGGAGCAGGACGGTGAGGCCGCCCACGTTCTCCTCGTAGTAGTGCAGCGGCTTCTCGACGGACTCGCCGACCTGCTTCTTGCCCGCCAGGTGGACCACGCCGGTGATGCGGTGCCGGGCGAAGGTCTCGTCCAGGAACTGCCGGTCCAGCACGGAACCGACCACCAGCGGAACACCCTCCGGGACACGGGCGGCGTTGCCGGTCGAGAGGTCGTCCAGCACCACCACCTCCTCACCCGCAAGCAGCATCGCGCGGACGACGTGCGCCCCGATGTAACCGGCTCCACCAGTGATCAGAAACGTCATGCGTGTCTCCCCAAATCTCTTTCGTACGTCTCGTCCGGCGCCGCACCGTCCGGCCGGGTTCCGCTCCCGCCGGGCTCCGCCCTAGCCGCGCACTATGCGGGCCCGGTGGAACCGGTGGCGGGCCAGGCTCATGACACCCGCGGCACCCGGCGCGAGCCTCAGCGCCAGGGATCCCCCGGTCGTGCGGTACGGCTGCGCCAACAGCACACCGTACCGGCTGCTGGGCAGCACCCGCCGGTGGAGCAGGCGGCGGAGGGGGCGCGGGGAGGTGAGTACGGAGCTCCCGTCGGCGCACTCCACGGTCAGCTTCACGTCCCACGCCTGTAGGCCCCGCCGGCCCTCGCCCCGCCCGAGGCTCGCCAGCGTGGTCAGCCGGAAGGGCAGCTCCGCGGTCCACCGGTGGCCGTCGCCGGCGGGGACGAGCTCCACCGCTTCGGCGACCAGCGGCTTCCCCACGTCGCCCCGGGGCTGGAAGCGCAACTGGACGGTGCGCGGGCCGGCCGCGGCGAGGCGCCCGTACAGGTCGTGCACCTGGACCCGGAGCCCGGCGCAGCCGCTCGGTTCGGCGTCGATGGTGACGGGCAGCTCCGCCGTCTCCAGCTCGGCCAGCCCGTCCAGCTCCACCGGCAGCGTGTCGCTCCAGACCGGCACTCCGGCCGGGCCGGTCGCGTACGGGGGCAGCAGCCGGGGCGGGTCGGCGGCGAAGCGCGTCAGCCGCAGCAGGTCGGCGGGGGCGGGCGGCACCTCGGTGGCGAGCAGCACCCGGACGATCCAGCGGGCGTGCGCCCCGGCGGCCTCGATGTCGGCGTCGGCGAACCCGGCGACGTAGTCACGGGTCAGCGTCCACCAGGCGGCCTGGTAGCCGGGGTCCTGGCCGAGCTCGCGCAGGTACATGCGCAGGTCGTACTCCAGGAACTTGACCTGGCAGGCCCGGCCCAGCTCGGGCGAGGACGCGGTCATGAGCCGGGAGGCCACGCGGTGGGCCTCCACGCGCGCGCTCCAGTTGCCGACGTCCTTGCGGTCCAGGGAGATCGAGACCTGGGCGGCATTGCGGCGCACGTGCCATACGTAGACGAGGTCGCCGATCACCGCGATGCGGGGGCGGGCCGCCAGTACGCGGGCGGTGAACACGAAGTCCTCGTAGATGAACCGGCCGTCCGGGAAGCGGATCCCGTACATGTCCAGGAACGCCCGCTCGTACAGCTTGTTGACGCAGAGGGTGTCGCGGACCAGCTCCGGCCGGTCCGCCGGGCGGTCGATGACCTCGCCCGGCGTGTACAGGCCGGGCACCCAGGGCACGTCGCGGCTCTCGGGCAGTTCACGGCGGACGCAGGAGCCGACCGTGACCGGCGACCGGTGCTCCCCGGCCGCGCGCACCAGGGCGTCCACCGCCCCGCGGGGCAGGACGTCGTCGCTGTCCAGGAACATGACGTACGGGGCGGTCGCGGCCGCGATCCCGTCGTTGCGGGGGGTTCCGCAACCACCGCTGTTCTCCGTGCGGTGCACGACCTTCACGCGGGCGTGGCGGGCCGCCAGCTCGTCCAGCACCTCGCCTGTGCCGTCGGAGGACGCGTCGTTGACCGCGATGACCTCCGCGACAACCGGACCTTGGGCGAGAGCCGAGGCAACGGCCTGGCTCACGAGTTCGGCATCGTTGTACGCGATCACGACGACGGCAACTGTGGGGGTATGGGTGCTCGTCACCCGTGGATCCTAGGCCACAGTGGTAAAGGTGGCCTTAAGGCGGGTCACTCGAACGTGTGATAAACGGAATCTTGTGACGAGCCCGTGACGACGGCCGGGTAACCGGCCGTCGCCCTCAGCCACGGCCCGATCAGAAGGGACGGAACTCGTCGTACTCCTTCTGCGCGGAATCCCGCTCGGCTTCCTTCTCCTTGCGGCGCGTGGTCGCCGGACGCGGCGCCTCCAGACGGTGGTCCTCACCGCGGCGGCCCAGCATCTCGGCGCCGGCCATCATGGTCGGCTCCCAGTCGAAGACGACCGCGTCGTCGTCGGAACCGATGGCGACGCCGTCACCCGCACGGGCACCGGCCTTCTTCAGCGCCGCCTCGACGCCGAGGCGGTTGAGGCGGTCGGCGAGGTAGCCGACGGCCTCGTCGATGTTGAAGTCGGTCTGGCGGACCCAGCGCTCCGGCTTCTCGCCGCGCACGCGGTACACGTCCTCGGCCTCGTCGTAGGTGATGGTGAAGCCCGAGTCGTCCACGGCCTTCGGCCGGATGACGATGCGGGTCGCCTCCTGCTTCGGCGCACGGGCGCGGAACTTCGCGATGACCTCGGCGAGGAAGTAGGACAGCTCCTTCAGGCCCGTACGGTCGACCGCGGAGACCTCGAAGACCTTGTAGCCGCGGGCCTCCAGGTCCGGGCGGACGATGTCGGCGAGGTCCTTGCCGTCGGGGATGTCGACCTTGTTGAGGACGACGAGGCGCGGACGCTTCTCCAGGCCGCCGCCGTAGAGCTTCAGCTCCTCCTCGATGGCGTCGAGGTCGGCGAGCGGGTCGCGGTCGGACTCCAGGGTGGCGGTGTCCAGGACGTGCACGAGGATCGAGCAGCGCTCGACGTGGCGCAGGAACTCCAGGCCGAGGCCCTTGCCCTGGCTGGCGCCCGGGATGAGGCCCGGGACGTCGGCGATCGTGTAGACCGTCGAGCCGGCGGTGACGACGCCCAGGTTCGGGACGAGGGTGGTGAAGGGGTAGTCGGCGATCTTCGGCTTGGCCGCGGAGAGCACCGAGATCAGCGAGGACTTGCCGGCGCTCGGGAAGCCGACCAGCGCCACGTCGGCGACGGTCTTGAGCTCCAGGATGACGTCGCCGCCGGTGCCGGGTACGCCGAGGAGCGCGAAACCGGGCGCCTTGCGGCGGGCGGAGGAGAGCGCCGCGTTGCCGAGGCCGCCGCGGCCGCCCTCGGCGGCCACGTAGGTGGTGCCCTGGCCGACGAGGTCGGCGAGGACGTTGCCCTCCTTGTCGAGGACGACGGTGCCGTCCGGCACCGGCAGGATCATGTCCTCGCCGTCCTTGCCGGAACGATTGTCGCCCGCGCCGGGCTTGCCGTTGGTGGCCTTGCGGTGGGGGCTGTGGTGGTACTCCAGCAGGGTGGTGATCGACTGCTCCACCACCAGGATGACGTCGCCGCCACGGCCGCCGTTTCCGCCGTCGGGGCCGCCGAGCGGCTTGAACTTCTCCCGGTGAACGGAGGCGCAGCCGTGGCCCCCGTTACCCGCGGCGACGTGCAGCTCGACGCGGTCCACGAAGGTGGTCATGGTTGTTCCTCCAGATACAGCGGGAATAACCCGGAAAGCCCGGGCGGGTAGGCCTTGCTACCCATTAAACGTGTCTATGTGACAACGCGCCGAGGGCGGACCTCTCTTCCCGGCTCGCGCCGGGAAGAGTTGAGATCCGCCCTCGGGATGCTTCGGACTACCGATTCAGCAGGAGCTGAAATCAGGCAGCCGGAACGATGTTGACGACCTTGCGGCCACGGTGCGTGCCGAACTCGACCGAACCGGCCTGCAGCGCGAACAGCGTGTCGTCGCCACCACGACCGACACCCGAACCCGGGTGGAAGTGGGTGCCGCGCTGGCGGACGAGGATCTCACCAGCGGAAACGACCTGACCGCCGAAGCGCTTCACGCCGAGCCGCTGAGCGTTGGAATCGCGCCCGTTCCGGGTGGACGATGCGCCCTTCTTGTGTGCCATGTCTCAGTCCCTCTTACTTCGCAGCCGCGGGGATACCGGTGACCTTGATCGCCGTGTACTGCTGGCGGTGACCCTGGCGACGGCGGTAGCCGGTCTTGTTCTTGTACCGAAGGATGTCGATCTTGGCACCCTTGTGGTGGTCCACGATCTCGGCCTGGACCTTGATGCCGGCCAGGACCCACGGGTCGCTGGTCACGGCTTCGCCGTCGACAACGAGCAGGGTCGAGAGCTCGACCGTGTCGCCAACCTTGGCAGTGGGAATCTTGTCAACTTCAACGATGTCGCCGACAGCAACCTTGTGCTGGCGACCACCGCTGCGCACGATGGCGTACACGCGGATCTCTCTCTCACTCGAGTTCGGGAACCCCTGAAGCCAGCCGGCCCCGCGGAACCGCAGGCCGGCCTCCCCCGAGCCGCGAGGCGGTTCGGGAGGTGAGGTGCTCAGTGGATTGGCGTGCGCATAGACACGCCAGCGACCTAGGTTACGGGGCCCGGTCGGAGGGGTCAAACCGAGGTCCGGAGCGGGGCCCGGCAGGGCCGGCCCGCCTTCGCGCGGCGCCCCCCGTGGGCTCTGTGCCGGGGCCGACCGCACGGTGCCCGCCCGGTCGGTGACCCGTTGGAGGCCGCCCGCGGGCCGTGTACGGGTACGTCGCCCTGGCGTGGCCCCGGCGGCCGCCCCGTTCCGTACCGGGGACGCGCAGCGCCCTTGTGGCGGCGCGCAGCCGCCGTGGGCGTACATCCTGCGGAAAAAGCCCCGCCCGGCACCGAATGCGGTGCCGGGCGGGGCCGGGTGGAGCGGGATCCGCGGATCAGGCCTCGGTCGGAGCCGAGACGGAGGGCAGCGTCTGCTGCTCGGCCGCCGCGGTCTTCTTCGTCGCCCGCTTCGTCACGGTCTTCTTCGCGGCGGCCGTCTTGGCCGTCGTCGTCTTCTTGGCGGCGGTCTTCTTCACGGCCGCCGCCTTCTTGGCCGGGGCCTTCTTCGCCGCGGTCGTGGTCGCCTTCTTGGCGGCCGTCTTGCGGACCGCCTTCTTGGCGGGAGCCGCCGGGGCGGCCTCCTCGGTCTCGGCCGGGGCCTCGGCCGGGGTCTCCACCGGAGTCTCGACCGGCGCCTCGACGACCAGTACGGCCGCCTCCGCGCCCGCCGGGGAACCGGCCGGAGCGGTGGCCTTGCGGGTGGCACGGCGACGCGGACGGGCCGGCGCGGCCTCGGCGGGCTCGGCCGGGGTCTCCACGACGACCGGCTCGGCCTCGACGACGACCTCGGGCTCCGGCTCGGCCACGGGGGCCACAGGGGCCTCGGCGACCGGCTCCGGGGCCTGGACGGCCTCGGCCGGGGCGCCCGCCGGAGCGGTCGCCTTACGGGTGGCGCGACGGCGGGTGCGGCCCTTGGGGGCCTCCTCCGCGACCGGCTCCGCGACGACCGCCTCGGCGATCTCGACCGTCTCGACGACGACCTCGGGCTCCACGGCCTCGACGAGCTCCACCTCGGCCACGGGGGCCGCGGGAGCCGCGGCCGCCGGGGCACGGTCCGTCGCCGCACCGCGCGGGGCGCCCGCCGGAGCGGTCGCCTTGCGGGTGGCGCGGCGGCGGTTGCGGCGCCCGCTCACTCCGGCAGCGGCCTCGGCCTCGGCCGGGCTGCTGTAGAGCTCCTCGTCGGCGACGAAGGCGGGCTCGGGCAGCGCCACGGGAGCGGCGACCTCGGCAGCCAGCTCCGCCTCGGACTCGATCTCGTAGTCATCGCCCTCGGCGGTGTCCACGGCCTCGATCTCGTGGTCGTGCTCGTGTCCGGCCTGGCCACCGCGGCGCTTGGAGCGCTTGCCGTTGCCACCGCCGCCGACCACGGTCGGGGTCTCCATGTGCACGATGACGCCGCGGCCGTTGCAGTGGACGCAGGTCTCGGAGAAGGACTCCAGCAGACCCTGGCCCACCCGCTTGCGGGTCATCTGGACCAGGCCCAGCGAGGTCACCTCGGCGACCTGGTGCTTGGTGCGGTCACGGCCCAGGCACTCCAGCATGCGCCGCAGGACCAGGTCGCGGTTGGACTCCAGGACCATGTCGATGAAGTCGATGACCACGATGCCGCCGAGGTCGCGCAGCCGCAGCTGACGCACGATCTCCTCGGCCGCCTCCAGGTTGTTCCTGGTGACGGTCTCCTCGAGGTTGCCGCCCTGACCGGTGAACTTGCCGGTGTTGACGTCGATGACGATCATCGCTTCGGTCTTGTCGATCACCAGGGAACCGCCCGAGGGCAGCCACACCTTGCGGTCGAGCGCCTTGGCGAGCTGCTCGTCGATCCGGTACGTCGCGAAGACGTCCACCTCGGAGGTCCAGCGCTTCAGCCGGTCGGCCAGGTCCGGGGCCACGTGGTTCACGTAGCCGTGGATGGTCTCCCAGGCGCTGTCACCGCTGACGATGACCTTCGTGAAGTCCTCGTTGAAGATGTCGCGCACGACGCGGACGGTCATGTCCGGCTCGCCGTACAGGAGGCTCGGCGAAGAGGTCGAGATCTGCTTCGACTTCTTCTGGATGTCCTCCCACTGGGCCTGCAGGCGCTCGACGTCGCGGCGCAGCTCGTCCTCGCTCGCACCCTCGGCGGCGGTGCGCACGATGACGCCCGCGTCCTCGGGGACGATCTTCTTGAGGATGGTCTTCAGGCGCGCGCGCTCGGTGTCGGGCAGCTTGCGGCTGATGCCGGTCATCGAGCCCTCGGGCACGTAGACCAGGTAGCGGCCGGGCAGCGAGACCTGGCTGGTCAGGCGGGCGCCCTTGTGGCCGATCGGGTCCTTGGTGACCTGCACCAGGACCGACTGGCCGGACTTGAGGGCGGCCTCGATGCGGCGCGGCCCGTTGGCCATGCCGAGCGCTTCGAAGTTGACCTCGCCGGCGTACAGGACCGCGTTGCGGCCCTTGCCGATGTCGATGAAGGCGGCCTCCATGGACGGCAGCACGTTCTGGACCTTGCCCAGGTAGACGTTGCCGACGTACGAGGTGGCTTCTTCCTTGTTGACGTAGTGCTCGACGAGCACGTTGTCCTCGAGGACGCCGATCTGGGTGCGCTCGCCCGACTGGCGGACGACCATCACGCGCTCGACGGCCTCGCGGCGGGCCAGGAACTCGGCCTCGGTGATGATCGGGACGCGGCGGCGGCCCTGCTCGCGGCCCTCGCGGCGACGCTGCTTCTTGGCCTCCAGGCGGGTCGAGCCCTTGATGGACTGGACCTCGTCGGAGGAGGTGGAGCCGGAGCCGGCGACGAACTCCGAGCGCTCGCGCGCCGGGCGCGGCTCGCGGACCTTGACGACCGTGCGCACACCGTCGTCCTCGGCCGCGTCGGCGTCCGTACCACCGTCACCGCTGCGACGGCGGCGGCGCCGGCGACGACGGCTGGAGCTGGAGCCGAGGGCCCCGTTCTCCTCGTCGTCTTCCTCGTCGGCCTCGTCGGCCTCCTCGGCGGACTCGGCCTCGGCCTCTTCCTCGGCAGACTCGTCGAGGTCCGCGGCCTCACCGCGACGGCGGCGACGGCCACCGCGACGGCGACGGCGCGACGGGCGGTCGCCCGACTCGTCGGTCTCGTCCTCGTAGGCCTCGGTCTCGGCCTCTTCCTCGACCAGCTCTACGTCGGCCAGCGTGACCGGGCCGGACGGCGCGGCGGCGGCCGGAGCCGGGGCCACGGGCGCGGCGGTCTCGGCGGCGGCGCCGCGACCACGGCGGCGGCGACGGCCGGCGGGCTGCGGGGCCGGGGCGGCCTCGACCTCGAGCTCGGTCTCGACGAGGTCGAGCTCCTCCTCCTCGGCCTCCTCGACCGGGGCGGCGGCGGCAGCGGCCGCGGCCATCATGGCCGCGGTCTCCGGGGTCTGGAACATCGGCTCGGCGAACACCGGGGCCTGGAACACGGCGACGGCGGGACGCCCGGCGCGGCGGCCGCGGGCGGGAGCCTCGGCGGCGGGGGCCTCGGCGGCCGGAGCCACGGGCTGCGCGGCGGCGGCGGCCGGAGCGGTGGTGGAACGGGTGGCGCGGCGGCGGCCGCCGCGCTTCGGGGAGTCCACGGCGTCGGCCACGGTGACGGTGGCCTTGGCGGCGGCGACCGGGGCCTCGGCCACGACGGCCTCGGCGGCGGGCGCCTCGGGGGCGGTCACGGCGCGGGTGGCACGGCGACGGGCACGCGGCGCCGGAGCAGCCGACTCCTCGACGGCCTCGACGACCGGAGCGGCCACCGGAGCCTCGACGACCGGCGCCTCAGCGGCGGGCGCCTCCGGGGCGGTCACGGCGCGGGTCGCACGACGACGGGCACGCGGCGCCGGAGCAGCCGACTCCTCGACGACCGGAGCGGCCACCGGAGCCTCGACGACCGGCGCCTCAGCGGCGGGCGCCTCCGGGGCGGGCGCCTCCGGGGCGGTCACGGCGCGGGTCGCACGACGACGGGCACGCGGCGCCGGAGCAGCCGACTCCTCGACGACCGGAGCGGCCACCGGAGCCTCGACGACGGGCGCCTCAGGCGCGGCGACGGCGCGGGTCGCACGACGACGGGCACGCGGCGCCGGAGCAGCCGACTCCTCGACGGCCTCGACGACCGGAGCTGCCACCGGAGCCTCGACGACCGGGACCTCGGCGGCGGGTGCCTCCGGGGCGGTCACGGCGCGGGTCGCACGACGACGGGTGCGGGCCGGGGCGGCGGCCGGGGCGGACTCCTCGGCGGGAACTGCGGCCACCACGGGTGCGGGGGCGGCCTCGGCGGCGGCTACGGCGCCGCCGGGCGGGCCGGCCGGCCGGGACGCGGCACGCCGGCGTCGGCGCGGCGGCAGGTTGTCGCTCGGGCTGCCCTGGTCGGCGGCGGTGGTGTTGTTGTCGTTTTCGTTGTTGAGCATGCGGGGTTTCTCCCGTCACGCTCCCGGGCGCCGCGGCTGACTTCCGGTCCGGCACGACTCCGCGTAATGAGCGCGGAACCGGCCTCCGGGGCGCGTTCGCCACACGGGAGCTCAGTTCAATGGCCGCCGGTTCCGTACGTGGTAGTCCGTACGGCCTGGCGGAAGTCTTCAGGTCTGTGCGCGGCCCGACCCAGGTGGCTCCCGAGTCCCAGGGCTGCGCGACGACGACGATCCTTACGCGGCGGGACCTTCCGGCGCCTTCGCGTCGGCCGTTGCGGCCGCCGTGGATGGGGCGGTCGTGACAGCCTCGCGGTCGGGCGCGAGCGGGTCGGTCACCGTGCCGGACTCCTCGTCGAAGAGCCCCTGCGCCAGCCTGGTCACCGCAGCGGGGACCGGCGGCGTTAGGTCGGCCACAGCTCGGAGACCGGACAGGACGTCGTCGGGTCGAACGGCAGGTGTCAGATGCCGAACAACCAGCCGCAGTATCGCACAAGCATTGTCCAGCGGCCTATCAGCCTCTGCGGCAGCCGCAACGGGAACCACTTCGAGGCTGACCACGGCGCCGCGCGTGTCGAAGGTCCGCATGCCGTTCTTGGTGCGGCGCTGGACCTCCACGCTCTCCGCCGCGAGGAAGGCCTCGACGGCCCGCTCGACGGCCGCCGGCTCCACGCCGTCCAGGCGCAGCTCCCACACGGAGGCCGTCAGCCGGTCGGCGAGACCGGAGGTGTGTGCCTCCACGGCGTCGATGATGTCGAGGCCGACGGGCATCGACTCGTCGAGCAGCTCGCGCAGGACCGCGGGGTCGCGGGGCTCCGCGAGGGCGATCTCCAGGTACTCGGCCTCGCTGCCGGTCCCGGTCGGGGCGGCGTTCGCGTACGAGACGCGGGGGTGCGGGGTGAAGCCCGCCGAGTACGCCATGGGCACCTCGGAGCGGCGCAGGGCCCGCTCGAAGGCGCGCTGGAAGTCCCGGTGGCTGGTGAACCGGAGGCGGCCGCGCTTGGTGTAGCGCAGGCGGATGCGCTGCACTACCGGTGCGGGAGGCGGGCCTTCGGGCTGTCGCTTGCCCAGTGGTTCATCTCCTTGTGCGGGGCTCCGCGGCTCGCGCGTCGCCCTGAGGTCTGTGGGGCCGGCCGGCCACGCCTGCCCTCCGGCTCACACTGCCTCTTTCTGCAGGGAGATCTCGGGGGCGGGTGTGTCGCCTGCGGCTCTGTTACTACCCAGAGTACGCGCCTGTGACCTCGCCGGTTCCCGGGGCGGCTCCCCGAACAGCGCCCGCCGTACGTCGGCCCGCGCCTCGCGCACCGCGAGGCGGGAGGTCCGCCACACCTCGCCGACCGCACGGCCGACGGGAGCGATCGCCTGCCGGTGCACCGACCGGGCGGCCCGGCGGCCGACGTCCCACCCGGCGCGCAGCACGTTCCCGACCGGGGTGACCACGTGCCGGCGCAGCCATCCGGCCGGCCGCACGACGGCCCACCGCCACAGCCACACCAGCCCGCGCCCCAGCGCCCGGCTCACCCGCCCCGCCATATGCCAGGCCCCGACGAGCAGCTGCCAGAGCGGCACGAGCAGGTACGCCCACACCCCCCGCCCGACCGGAGCCAGCAGGTACCGCCACGCCCCGACCACCACGGGCCGTACGAGATACCGCCACAGCGCGACCCACGGCCAGACGAACAGCGCCTTGGCCAGCCAGCCCACACCCGCCGCGAACCCCCGGGCCAGCCACCGCAGTCCGTGCCCGACGGGGGCGAGGAGGTACCGGTACAGCGCGCCGCCCGGCAGCACGAGCAGGTACCGGACCGCGCCCACGAGCAGCCAGGCGATGCCCCGCCCGGCGGGCAGCAGCCCGTACTCCCAGACCGGGACCAGCAGGTACCGCCAGAGCCCGAGGCCCGCCGGCCGCAGCAGATACGCGTAAACGGCCTGCCCCACCGGGCGCATGACGTACCGCCAGAGGCCCACCCAGGGCCAGTAGAAGACCACCTTGAACAGGGCCCCGATCAGCCACCCGGTCCCCCGCAGCACCGGCAGCAGGGCCCGCTCGCAGAACCACCGCAACCCTTGCCCCAGCGGCCCGAGAACGGTCCGGTTCAGCATCCGTGCGCAGGCGACGAGCAGATCCCAGACCACCCGCAGGGGCAGCACGATCAGCACCGCCACGATCTTCACGGGAATCCTCACGGCCCCCACCAGGCAGCCGTCCCCCTGCGGCGCCGGCAGCGCCTTCTCCAGTTCCATACCGCTAAGGACACACCACGGCCCGGGACCGTTGCGCCAAAGGGCCGGCCGTCAGTCGATGGAGCCCGGTTCGGCGAGCCAACGGGTGCGCAGCTCGATGTGCTTGGCGAGCGTCTCGAAGTCCCGGTCGTAGTGCAGCACCGTCAGGCGGTGCCGCACGGCGGTGACCGCCACGACCAGGTCGACGACTCCCGCGGAGCGCACGCACCCGGCTTCGGCCAGGGCGCTCTGCGCGGCGCCGACCCTCGCCCAGACGTCGTCCGGAATCTCGTGCCACACGTACAGGTCCGTGAACGCTTGCCGCATCTGCGTGTACTGGGCCGCCGAGCGGGCGGAGTACAGGGCCTCGACCTCGGTCACCGCGCACATGCCGATGCGTCCGGCGGCCAGTGCCGGACGCCATGTGGAGAACGGCCCCGGGAGGGTGATCCGGTGCGCGGCAGAGGTGTCGATCAGGAAGTCGCCCTCGGTCAGCTCCCCCACGGCCCACGCACCTCCGCCTTGAATCCGGGCTCCCGCCCCTTGTCGAAGGCGCCCTCTTCGTCGAGCTTGATGAGGGCTTCCAGAGCTCGCTGCCTGCGGAGCCGTGCTCCTATTTCCTCCAGCGCCGCGTTGACCGTGTCCTTCTTCGTGGTGGTTCCGAGGGCTTCCATCGCGAGCGCGAGGGCTTCCTCGTTGATGTCGATCACGGTCTTGGCCATAGGGGCCACCTCCTGGCAGCAGGCGCGGAGTATTCCCCCGAGCACCCCACCAGGATATCCATTGACGTCAACCGCAGGAACGGTAATCCGGCGGTCGAATGAATATGCCCCCCACCGTTCCCGGTGGAGGGCATATACAGGGGGCGGGCGGCCGGCCGGCCTCAGCCGCAGGTCACTTCACGACCGACAGCGGCAGCAGCTTCTTGCCCGTCGGGCCGATCTGGATCTCCGTCGAGAGCTGAGGACACACGCCGCAGTCGAAGCACGGGGTCCAGCGGCAGTCCTCGACCTCGGTCTCGTCGAGGGCGTCCTGCCAGTCCTCCCAGAGCCAGTCCTTGTCCAGGCCGGAGTCGAGGTGGTCCCACGGCAGTACCTCCTCGTAGGTGCGCTCGCGGGTCGTGTACCAGGCCACGTCGACGCCGTAGGCGGGGAGGGTCTTCTCCGCCGCCTGCATCCAGCGGTCGTACGAGAAGTGCTCGCGCCAGCCGTCGAAGCGGCCGCCCGACTCGTACACGGCGCGGATGACGTCGCCGATGCGGCGGTCGCCGCGGGAGAGGAGGCCCTCGACGATGCCGGGCTTGCCGTCGTGGTAGCGGAAGCCGATGGAGCGGCCGTACTTCTTGTCGCCGCGGAGCTTGTCGCGGAGCTTGCCGAGGCGGGCGTCCGTCTCCTCGGCCGAGAGCTGCGGGGCCCACTGGAAGGGGGTGTGCGGCTTGGGGACGAAGCCGCCGATCGAGACGGTGCAGCGGATGTCGTTCTGCCCGGAGACCTCGCGGCCCTTGGCGATGACGTTGACCGCCATGTCGCCGATCTGCAGCACGTCCTCGTCGGTCTCGGTCGGCAGGCCGACCATGAAGTACAGCTTCACCTGGCGCCAGCCGTTGCCGTACGCCGTCGCGACCGTACGGATCAGGTCCTCTTCCGAGACCATCTTGTTGATGACCTTGCGCATGCGCTCGGAGCCGCCCTCGGGGGCGAAGGTCAGACCGGAGCGGCGGCCGTTGCGGGTCAGCTCGTTGGCCAGGTCCACGTTGAACGCGTCCACGCGGGTCGACGGGAGGGACAGGCCCACCTTGTCGTCCGTGTAGCGGTCGGCCAGGCCCTTGGCGATGTCCGCGATCTCGGTGTGGTCCGCCGAGGAGAGGGACAGGAGGCCGACCTCCTCGAAGCCCGTGGCCTTGAGGCCGCGCTCCACCATCTCGCCGATGCCGGTGATGCTTCGCTCCCGCACGGGGCGCGTGATCATGCCGGCCTGGCAGAAGCGGCAGCCGCGGGTGCAGCCGCGGAAGATCTCCACGGACATCCGCTCGTGGACGGTCTCGGCGAGCGGGACCAGGGGCTGCTTGGGGTAGGGCCACTCGTCGAGGTCCATGACCGTGTGCTTGGACACGCGCCACGGCACGCCGGAGCGGTTCGGGACCACGCGGCCGATGCGGCCGTCCGGCAGGTACTCGACGTCGTAGAAGCCCGGGACGTAGACGCCGCCGGTCTTCGCGAGGCGCAGGAGGACCTCCTCGCGGCCGCCCGGGCGGCCCTCGGCCTTCCACGCGCGGATGATCTCGGTCATGTCGAGGACGGCCTGCTCGCCGTCGCCGATGATCGCGCAGTCGATGAACTCCGCGATCGGCTCGGGGTTGAAGGCCGCGTGGCCGCCCGCGAGCACGATGGGGTGGTCGACCGTACGGTTCTTCGCCTCCAGCGGGATGCCCGCGAGGTCCAGTGCCGTCAGCATGTTGGTGTAGCCGAGCTCGGTGGAGAAGGAGAGCCCGAAGACGTCGAAGGCCCCGACCGGACGGTGGGAGTCGACGGTGAACTGCGGCACCTTGTGCTCGCGCATCAGCTCTTCGAGGTCCGGCCACACGCTGTACGTGCGCTCCGCGAGCACGCCCTCGCGCTCGTTCAGCACCTCGTACAGGATCATGACGCCCTGGTTGGGGAGCCCGACCTCGTACGCGTCCGGGTACATCAGCGCCCAGCGGACGTCGGCGCTCTCCCACGGCTTGACCGTGGAGTTGAGCTCACCGCCGACGTACTGGATCGGCTTCTGGACGTGCGGAAGCAGGGCCTCAAGCTGAGGGAAGACCGATTCGGTCATCACGCGACTTTCGTGAAGCGGGCAGGGGGCGACTCTCAAGCGTACCCCGGGGCCCGGAGCACCCCCGCCCGCATGATCAGCCGCGCACCGCCGCCGCCGGGCCCGCGGCCGCCGCCCACACCTGCGGCAGCTCCCGCTCGCGGCGGTCGGCCAGCGCCTCCTCGCGGCCGTAGAGCAGGCCCCAGGTGAAGGAGGACTCCCCCGCGCCGGCCGCCTGGACGGCGAGGCCGCGCAGGGCGTCACGGGCGACGACGGCGTCCTGGTGGTCTCCGAGCAGGCTCTGGACCGCCTTCACCGCCTTGGCCAGCTTGCGTGCGGGTTTGCCGAGGGCCGGGGCCGCCGCCTCGGCCGCGTACCGGGCGCGCTTCGCCGCCTTGCGGGCCTCGTGCAGGGCCAGGTCGCGGTCTTCGCCCGGGTCCATGGACAGGGCGCCCTCGATCCGGCCGGCGAGGCGCTCGTGGTCCCTCAGGACGGCCGCGGACAGGACCGTCTCGGCGGGCCGGTCGGCGGCCTTGCCGAGGGGCGGGTCGGCGAGCAGGTCGTCGAGGGCGTTCAGCAGGACCACGTAGCGCCTGCTGTCGAGCGCGGCCAGCGCCGCGCGGCGCGAACCGGTGCGCCGGGCGGTGTTCCAGATCTTGAGGCGGCCGCGGACCGGGCCGAGCACGAGGGTGCGCGGGAGTTCATCGAGCCGGGTCTGGATCCGCTCCAGCAGCACTTCCTGGTCGCGGTCGACCCCGAGCTCGGCGGCGAGCCAGCGCAGCTCCTCGCCGACCGGGCCGGTCTCGGCGGGGTCCAGGACCCGGCGGTAGGTCTTGAAGGCGCTGCGCAGCCGCCGGGTCGCGACCCGCATCTGGTGGACGGAGTCGGGCAGGCCCCGGCGGACGGCGGGGTCCTGGGCGATGAGGGCGTCGCGCTGTTCGCGCAGGTACGCGAGCACGTGCGCGCCCGCCGTGTCCTCGGCGGGACCGGGGCCGGCCGTCCGGGCCGGGGGTTCCCCGCCGGTCTCGGTCAGCGCCCGGGCGAGCTTCGAGGGGGCGTCGCTGACCCGCAGGCCGGCCTTGCGGAAGGTCTTCTCCACGGCGTCGAGCAGCGCCGGGTCGGCTCCGTCGGCGAGCTCCACCTCCACCTCGGTCCAGGCGGCGGTGGCGTCCGCGCGCTCCGCCCGGACCGCGTCCGTGGACAGCTCCGCGAGGAGGGCGCCGTCGGCGTCGAGCAGGTGGCTGACCTTGCGCGAGGACAGGAGCCTGACCTGCGGTTCCAGCGGGGTGTCGCGGACGCGGGAGCGCAGCAGCGCGGTCAGCGCGTCCGGGACGGTGTCGCCGAGGGGGGCGGTGATCTCGTCGCGGACGCCGGGGGCGACGGGCAGTTTGAGGTGCCAGCCGGCGTCCTTGCCGCCGGTGCGGCGGCGCAGGGTGAGCCCGTCGGCGGCGAGCCGCTGGTCGGGGGTGTCGTAGTAGACGGCGTCGAGCTCGGCCGTGCCCTGGTCGGTGACGGCCGCGATGGCGGCCGTGCCCGTCAGGTCCGGGACCCCGCGCCGTCCGGCCTTGGTGTTCCTGAACTCGAATTTGCGCTCGATCTCGCGCTTCGTGTCCGCCATGAATCGAACGTAGTCCTGAACGGAAGACGGCGGGAGGGGAAACGGCGGGTGCGGCGGAAAAACGGCCCGGGACCCGATCGATCAAGCCGACATCGGCCGCTGCACCCTGATCGACTGGAGCAGACCGATGGCCACCCACACGGCGAACATCGAGGATCCTCCGTAGGACACGAACGGCAGTGGAAGGCCGGCCACGGGCATGATCCCGAGGGTCATGCCGATGTTCTCGAAGGACTGGAAGGCGAACCAGGCGATGATCCCGGCGCACACGATCGTCCCGTAGAGCTCGGTCGTCTCGCGGGCGATCATGCAGGCGCGCCACAGGATGACCCCGAGCAGCACCAGGATCAGCCCGGCTCCGACGAAGCCCAGCTCCTCCCCCGCCACCGTGAAGACGAAGTCGGTCTGCTGCTCGGGGACGAACTGGCCGGTGGTCTGCGAGCCCTTGAAGAGCCCGGAGCCGGTCAGGCCGCCGGAGCCGATGGCGATGCGCGCCTGGTTGGTGTTGTAGCCGACGCCGGCCGGGTCGAGCTCGGGGTTGGCGAAGGCGGCGAAGCGGTTGATCTGGTACTCGTCGAGGATGCCGAGCTGCCAGATCAGGATGGCCCCGCCGACGCCCGAGCCGAGCAGGCCCAGCACCCAGCGGTTGGAGGCGCCGGAGGCGAGCAGGACGCCGAGCACGATGACGACCATGACCATGACGGAGCCGAGGTCGGGCATCAGCATGATGATGCCCATCGGTGCGGCGGCCAGGCAGAGCGCCTTGACGACCGTGCGGTGGTCGGGGTGGGCCAGGTCGCCCGCGTCCACCCGGGTGGCCAGCAGCATCGCCATCACCAGGATGATCGTGATCTTCACGAACTCGGAGGGCTGGAGCGAGAAGCCGCCGCCGACGACGATCCAGGCGTGGGCTCCGTTGATGGTGGCGCCGAGCGGGGTGAGCACGGCGAGGATCAGCACGAGGGAGAGCCCGTAGAGGATCGGGACGGCGCCGCGCAGGGTGCGGTGGCCGAGCCAGATGGTGCCGACCATCAGCACGAGGCCGATGCCGGTGTTCATGGCGTGCCGGAAGAGGAAGTAGTACGGGTCCCCGTTGTTCAGCGAGGTCCGGTTGCGGGTCGCCGACCACACCAGCAGGGCGCCGATGAGGGAGAGGGCGAGCGCCGAGAGGAGTATCGGCCAGTCGAGCCGGCGCACCACGGAGTCGCGGGCGGTGAGCTTGGCCATCGCTCCCCGCTGCTCCGGCGCGTACCGGGCCACGGAGAATTTGTTGGCGGTCTGCATGTCGGTCCTCGGTACTCAGTCGTGCTGCGCGGGGCGCTGGGCTTGCGGGCCGGCCAGCGCGGGCGGCGCCAGCTCTTCCGGGGACGGCGGTACGTACGGCCGGATCTCGGGGGAATCGATGCCGCCGTCGGGGCGGATCCGGGGCAGTTTGGTCTCGGGTCCCAGCAGGAGTGCCTTCTTGACGTCCTGGTTGCCCGCCATGTCGAGGCCGTAGATGGCGTTGTAGATGTTGCGGACGGCCGGGCCGGAGGCTCCGGAGCCGGTGCCGCCCTGGGAGATGGTCATGACGATGGTGAAGTCGTCGGTGTAGGTAGCCAGCCACGAGGTGGTCTGCTTGCCGTAGACCTGGGCGGTGCCGGTCTTGGCCCGCATCGGGATCTTGTCGAGCGGCCAGCCGCCGAAGCGCCAGGCGGCGGTGCCGCCGGGCTCCACGACCATGCGCAGGCCCCTGTCGAGGTCCTTGACGGTCTTGGCGTCGATGGGCAGCCTGCCGTGCGACTTGGGCTTGATCATCTGGACGTGCTTGCCGTCGGCGCTGATCACGGCCTTGCCGACCGTGGGGTCGAAGAGGGTGCCGCCGTTGCTGATGGCGGAGTAGGCGGTGGCCATCTGGATGGGGGTGACGAGGACGTCGCCCTGGCCGATGGCGAAGTTGATGCTGTCGAACGCCTTGAGCTGGTTGCCTTCGAGGCAGCTCTCGTAGGCGATCTGCTCGACGTAGGTGCCGCCCTTCTTGCCCTGCTTGCACCAGGAGTCCTTGTTGGCCGCCCAGAAGCTCTTCTTCCACCCGCGGTCGGGGATGCGGCCGGTGACCTCGTTCGGCAGGTCGATCCCGGTCTCGGAGCCGAGGCCGAACTCGCGGGCGGTCCGGTAGAACCAGTCGTGGGCGTCCTTCTTGGGCTTGAGGCCGCCGTCGCGGTTCCATTCCTTGTGCCCGAGTGCGTAGAAGACGGTGTTGCAGGAGAACTTGAGGGCCTCGCCGAGGGTGATGGGGCCGTGCCCCTTGGACTCGAAGTTCGCGAAGCTCCGGTTGCCCATGCTGTAGGAGGCGCTGCAGTTGTACTTCTCGTCGAAGGCGTATCCGGCCCGGACGGCCGCGCTGGCCGACACCACCTTGAAGATGGAGCCGGCGGGGGCCTGGCCCTGGATGGCCCGGTTGAGCAGCGGGTAGTTGGAGCCCTCGCTGGTGAGCTTGGCGTAGTCCTTGGCGGCGATGCCGCCGACCCAGGCGTTGGGGTCGTAGTCGGGCTGGGAGGCCATCGCGACGACCCGGCCGGTCTTGGCCTCCATGACGACGACGGCGCCCGAGTCCGCCTCGTACTTGCGGCCGGTGATCTTGTCGGTCTCCTGGCGGACCACCTTCATCGCCTGCTGGAGCTCGTACTCGGCGACGGACTGGACCCGGGCGTCGATGCTGGTGACGAGGGTGGATCCGGGCACACCCGCGTCGGACTCGGTCTGGTGCATGACCCGGCCGAGGTTGTCCACCTCGTAGGAGGTGACCATCGCCTTGCCGCGCAGGTACTTGTCGTAGGTGCGCTCGATCCCGGAGCGGCCGACCTGGTCGGAGCGCAGGTGCGGCGAGTCGGTGTCCTTGGCCTTCTGGATCTCCTCGTCGGTGACCGGCGAGAGGTAGCCGAGCACCTGGGACGTACGGGCCCCGCCGGGGGCCGGATAGCGGCGGACGGCGACGGGCTCGGCGGTGATGCCCGGGAACTCCTCGGGGCGTTCGCGCAGCTGCAGCGCCTGCTGCGTGGTGGCGTCGAGGGTGATCGGGATCGGCTGGTACGGGGAGCCGTTCCAGCAGGGCGCGGGGGTCTGGGAGTCGCAGAGGCGGACCTTCTCCATGACCTCCTTGGGGGTCATGTCCAGGACGCCCGCGAGGCGGGTCATGACGGCCTTGCCGCGGTCCTTCATCTTCATCAGCGCGGTACGGCTGGTGGAGACGACCAGACGGGTCTCGTTGTCGGCGAGGGCGACGCCGCGGGCGTCGAGGATCGTCCCGCGCACGGCGGGCTGGACGACCCGCTGGACGTGGTTGCTCTTCGCCTCGTGGTAGTACTCCGCGCCGTTGCGGATCTGGAGGTACCAGAGGCGGCCGCCGAGGGTGAGGAACATCGAGCAGACGAGGACCTGGATGATGACGAGCCGGATCTGCACCCGGGAGGTACGGCCGGTCTCCGGAATGTTGGTCACGTGGACTCCTCCCTCACAGCTTCTTGACGCTCTTCACACCCTTGATTCCCTTGACGCCCTTTATCCGGCCGGCCCGGTTGGCCCGGCTGCGGGCAGTCTTCATCCGCAGGCCGCCGCGCTGGCTGCCGATCCGCAGCCCGGTGCCGCCGGCCAGCCAGCCGGAGGCGATGTCCTTGCCCGCGGGCGGGCCGCCGTTGGCCTCGACGGCCATCGGGTCGTTCTCCGCGCGGCGGGCCAGGGCCATGATGAACGGCACGGTGAAGGGGGCGAGCAGCAGGTCGTAGAGGACCGCGGTGAACAGCAGTCCGGTCATCCCGACGTGGCGGGCGGCGGTGTCGCCGACCAGGGCGCCGACGCCCGCGTAGAGCAGGGTGGAGGCGAAGGCGGCGCCGACGACGGTGAGCATCGGGCCCCAGGCGGAGCGGAACCGCCCTGTGTCGGGGCGGACCAGGCCGGCGACGTAGCCGATGACGCACAGCACGAGCGCGTAGCGGCCGGCGGCGTGGTCGGCGGGCGGGGCCAGGTCGGTGAGGAGTCCGGCGGCGAAGCCGATGAGGGCGCCGCTCACGCACCCGTACACGAGTGCGAGGGCGACGACGGTGAGCAGGACCAGGTCGGGGACGGCTCCGGGGAGTTGGAGGCGGCCCAGGATGGAGACCTGGACGACGAGGGCGACCACGACGAGCGTGCCCGAGAGCAGGATCCGGTTGAAACGCATGATGATCGGCTCCTAGTCCTCGGCCGGCTTGCCGGACGCGGACGCGCCGGGCGACGGGGTGACCGTGACGGTGACCGTCGGGGTGGGCTTGGGCGCTTCGGGCTTGGGCGGCAGGACCGCGTCGCGCGGGTCCTCGCGCGGGGGCATCACCACGACGCCGACGATGTCCAGGCGGGAGAAGCCGACGAAGGGGCGGACCCAGATGGTCCGGGTCAGGTCGCCGCGCGAGGGGTCGACCTTGATCACCTCGCCGATCGGAACGCCGGGCACGAAGGGCTTGTTGCCGCGCGAGCCGAAGGTGACGAGCCGGTCGCCGGTGTTGATCTTGGCCTTGCCGTTGAGCATCTGCACGGAGAGCTCCCGGTCGCCCTGACCGGTGGCGAAGCCGAGTTCGCCGGTCTTCTCCAGGCGGGTGCCGACGGTGAAGTCGGGGTCGTTGGCGAGGACCACGGTGGCGGTGTCGGGGCCGACGGTGGCCACGCGGCCGACGAGTCCGTCCCCGTTGAGGACGGTCATGTCGCGCTCGATGCCGTCCTTGCTGCCCGCGTCGATGGTGACGGTCCAGGAGAAGCCCTGGGCCGCTCCTATGGCGATGACCTCGGCGCCCTTGATCCCGTACTGGCCCGCGCCGGCCCGCTTGAGCATCTCGTCGAGCTCGCGGATCCGGCTGCGGGTCTGGTCGTCGCTGCCCAGCTTGGCCTTGAGTGCCGCGTTCTCGCGCTCCAGCGTCGCGATGCGGTTGTGCCGCTCGCCGGAGTCCCGTACCGCCCCTATGGCGTTGGCGACCGGGTCGACGCCTTTCGCCACGCCCTTTTCGACGGGTCCGAAGACCGCTGCGGCGGCCTGTCGGGCACCGTCGACCGGAGACTCCTCACCCGTCCTGATGTCCACCGTGATCAAAGCGAACGCGATGGCGATCAGAAGCACCAGGAGCAGCCGGCTTTCTCGTGTGTCCCTCACGTGCGGCGGCCGTGCCTTCCTCATAGTTACCCGTGCGGCCAGGTCGTCAGAGACGGCCTAGCCGCTCCGGTGGAGCCGGGGCTCGCACCGGACCTTGCCTGTATATCAACGATCCGCCGCACGGGCCCGGTAGCACCCGTACGGCGGATCATTTGTGTTCCACCGTCACGCGGCGGGCCGGATCAGCGCCGCGGCTGGGCGTCCAGGACCTGCTGGAGCGCCTCGAACTCCTCTACGCACTTGCCGGATCCGAGCGCGACGGAGTCGAGCGGGTCCTCGGCGATGTGGATCGGCATGCCCGTCTCGCGGCGCAGCCGCTCGTCGAGGCCGCGCAGCAGGGCGCCGCCTCCGGTGAGGACGATGCCGCGGTCCATGATGTCGCCGGAGAGCTCCGGCGGGCACTTGTCGAGGGTGGTCTTGACGGCGTCGACGATCGCGTTGACCGGCTCCTCGATCGCCTTGCGGACCTCCGCGGCCGAGATCACGACGGTCTTGGGCAGGCCCGAGACCAGGTCGCGGCCGCGGATCTCGGTGTGCTCGTCCTTGTCGAGGTCGTAGGCCGACCCGATGGTGATCTTGATCTGCTCGGCGGTCCGCTCACCGAGGAGGAGGGAGTACTCCTTCTTGATGTGCTGGATGATCGCGTTGTCGAGCTCGTCGCCGGCCACCCGGATGGACTGTGCCGTGACGATTCCGCCGAGGGAGATGACGGCCACCTCGGTGGTGCCGCCGCCGATGTCCACGACCATGTTGCCGGTGGCCTCGTGGACGGGCAGGCCCGCACCGATGGCGGCGGCCATCGGCTCCTCGATGATGTGCACCTGGCGGGCACCGGCCTGCGTGGACGCCTCGATGACGGCGCGGCGCTCCACTCCCGTGATGCCGGAGGGCACGCAGACCACGACGCGCGGGCGGGCCAGGTAACGGCGCTTGTGGATCTTGAGGATGAAGTACCGGAGCATCCGCTCGGTGATCTCGAAGTCGGCGATCACGCCGTCCTTGAGGGGCCGCACGGCGACGATGTTGCCGGGCGTGCGCCCGATCATCTTCTTGGCTTCGGAGCCGACCGCCAGGATGCCACCGGTGTTCGTGTTGATGGCGACCACGGACGGCTCGTTCAGGACGATTCCCCGGCCCCTCACGTACACCAGCGTGTTGGCGGTCCCGAGGTCGATCGCCATGTCACGGCCGATGAACGACATGTTGTTCCCCTTGTTCCCCATGAGGAGCGTCTGGCCTTCCAGTTGATAGCGGCTGCTGTCAGGTCGGCGAGGTGGGTGTGTGGGTGGAGGGCCCATCGTAGTGCCGCAAGTACGGACACCGCGCGACGGGACTCCGGCAAGCCCGCCGGAACGGATACCCGCCCCCATAGTGGTGACGTCGTGTCCTGTCGATGCGTTCCCGAATATGCCCGGTAATACCGGAAGGCGACCGAAATTACTTCGGTCGCCCCAGGTCATGAGCGCTATTCGGCTGATGTTGCGTCAGAAAAGAGTGATCACAGCGCCGGGAAGAACAGCTTCAGCTCCCGCTCCGCGGACTCCTCGGAGTCCGAGGCGTGGATCAGGTTCTCCCGGGTGACGGTACCGAAGTCGCCCCGGATGGAGCCGGGCGCGGCGGCAATCGGGTCAGTGGGTCCGGCCAACTGGCGGACACCCTCGATCACGCGCTCCCCTTCGACGACCAGGGCCACGACCGGGCCGCTCGCCATGAAGCCCATGAGGGGCTCGTAGAAGACCTTGCCCTTGTGCTCGCCGTAGTGCGCTTCCAGGGTCTCCTGGTCCAGCGTGCGCAGCTCCAGCGCGGGAATGGTCCAGCCGGCCTTCCGCTCGATGCGGCCGACGATCTCGCCGATCAGGCCGCGACGGACGGCGTCGGGCTTGAGGAGGACGAGGGTGCGCTGGGTCATGTGGGTAACTCCTTGCGGCATACGGGTGCGGTCCGACGAGGCTACAGGGGCCCGGGCCCCCGCCGTACGGGGCCTTCCCGGGCCGCGCTGCGGCTCTACGCCTCGGTGGGAGCGGTGGCCTGGGCCTCCGCCTGGGCGGCCCAGCGGGCCTTGATCTCGTCGATGCGGCGGCCGTAGTGGATCGAGCACCACCACAGGCCCGCGAACACCACGCCCAGGATGAACATCATCGGGACGACGAAGCCGCTGAGCACGAGCCCGATCTGCAGGGCCCAGCCGATCTGGACGGCCCCGGGGCGCGAGAGCATCCCGCACAGCAGGACCGACACCAGCATCGCGATCCCGCAGACCGTCCAGACCGTGGCCTGGCTCAGGTCCCCCTTCATCGCGACCAGCCCGGCGAAGCCGATCACGAAGAACTCGGCGATCAGCGTCGAAGCACACAGCGTGCGCATCCCTCAGCCCCTCTTCAGCAGCAGGCGGGCCTCGCCCACCGTGATCACGGACCCGGTCACCAGGACCCCGGCCCCTCCGTATTCCGCCTCTTCCTCCGCGAGCGTGATCGCCGCCTCCAGGGCGTCGTCCAGCCGCGGCTCCACCTGCACCCGGTCGGCGCCGAAGACCTCGACCGCGATGGCCGCGAGATCGTCGGCGGACATCGCCCGGTGGCTGGTGTTCTCCGTGATCACGACCTCCGCGAAGATCGGCTCGAAGGCCTCGAAGACCCCGCGCGCGTCCTTGCCCTCGCTCGCGCCCACGACCCCGACCAGCCGGCTGAACCCGAAGGCCTCGGTCACCGCCTCCGCCGTGACCTGCGCCCCGGCCGGGTTGTGCGCCGCGTCCAGGACCACCGTCGGGCTGCGCCGCACGACCTCCATGCGGCCGGGCGAGGTCACCGAGGCGAAGGCCTTCCGCACCGTCTCCACGTCCAGGGCCCGCGCGTGGTCGGCGCCGATCCCGAAGAAGGCCTCGACCGCCGCCAGCGCCACCGCCGCGTTCTGCGCCATGTGGGCGCCGTACAGCGGCAGGAAGATCCCGTCGTACTCGCCGCCCAGCCCGCGCAGCGTGAGCTGCTGCCCGCCGACCGCGACCTCGCGGGTGACGACGCCGAACTCCATGCCCGCGCGGGCCACGGTCGCGTCGACCTCCACGGCCTTCTTGAGCAGGACCTGCGCCGCGTCCACCGGCTGCTGCGCCAGGATCACGGTGGCGCCCTGCTTGATGATGCCGCCCTTCTCCTGGGCGATCTCGCCGGTGGTGGAGCCGAGCCGGTCCGTGTGGTCCAGGCTGATCGGGGTGACCACGGCGACCGCGCCGTCGATCACGTTGGTGGCGTCCCAGGTTCCGCCCATGCCCACCTCGATCACGGCCGCGTCCACGGGCGCGTCCGCGAAGGCCGCGTAGGCCATGCCGGTGAGCACCTCGAAGAACGACAGACGGAACTCCTCGGCGGCGTCCACCATCTCCACGTACGGCTTGATGTCGTGGTACGTCTCGATGAACCGCTCGGCGGTGATCGGCGCCCCGTCCAGGCTGATCCGCTCGGTCACCGAGGACACGTGCGGGCTGGTGTACCGGCCGGTGCGCAGCTCGAAGGCGTTCAGCAGCGCCTCGATCATGCGGGCGGTACTCGTCTTGCCGTTGGTGCCGGTGACGTGGATGGACGGGTACGCGCGCTGCGGATCGCCCAGGACGTCCATCAGCGCGGCGATCCGAGTGACGGACGGCTCCAGCTTGGTCTCGCCCCAGCGGCCCGCCAGCTCCTGCTCCACCTCCCGCAGCGCCTCGGCCACCTCGGGGTCGGCGGGCTCTTCGGGCACCGGGTCGCCCTGGGGCGGACCGGCCTGCGTGCGCAGGGTGCGGCTGCCCGCCTCGATCACCGCCAGGTCGGGGTCGCGGTCGGACTCTTCCGCCACGATCTGGTCGAAGGCGTCGAAGCTGTCATCGTGGCTCTCGGGCTGCTGCTCACTCACAGGACCCAGTCTACGGACGAGGGCCGGGAGGACTTTCGGCCCGGTCGCATCGGGACCTTCGGCGGCCGGTGCGGCCGGATCGTTATGCAAGCCTTGCGGACAGGAGATAGGGGAATAAATGCCGCAGGCCAGCACGAACAAGACAGCTTCCAGCCGCGACATAGGGATCGACCTGGGAACCGCCAACACCCTCGTCTACGCACGGGGGCACGGCATCGTCCTCAATGAGCCGTCCGTGGTGGCCGTCAGGGCGGGCACCACCACCGCGCTGGCCGTCGGTACCGAGGCCAAGGAGACCATCGGCCGCACTCCCGGCTCCATCACCGCGATCCGCCCCCTCAAGGACGGCGTGATCTGCGACTACGAGGCCGCCGAGGAGATGATCCGGCACTTCGTCCGCAAGGCCGTCCCCGGCCGCCGGGTCCGCACCCGCATGGTGATCTGCGTACCGTCCGGGGTCACCCAGGTGGAGCGGCGGGCCATCATCCACGCCTCCACCCGGGCCGGCGCCAAGACCGTGCACCTGATCGAGGAACCGATGGCCGCGGCGATCGGCGCCGGGCTTCCGGTGTCCGAACCGCGCGGCTCGATGGTCGTCGACATCGGCGGCGGCACCTCCGAGGTCGCCGTCATCTCGCTGGGCGGCATCGTCACCTCGCAGTCGCTGCGGGTCGCCGGCGACCGGATGGACGCGGCGATCACCGACCACGTCCGCAAGGAGCACTCCCTGCTCATCGGCGATCGCACCGCCGAGGACGTCAAGATCGCCATCGGCTCGGCGTGGCCGGTGCCGGACCGGCCGGAGCTGGAGACCGCCACCTTCACGGTGCGGGGCCGCGAGAAGGTAGGCGGCATGCCGCAGACGCTCCGCCTCGACGCACGCGACGTACGGGCCGCCCTCGACGAGCCGGTCGAGGCGATCATCGCAGCGGTCCGCACCACCCTGGAGGAGTGCCCGCCCGAGCTGTCCGGCGACGTCATGGAGCACGGCATCGTTCTGACCGGCGGCGGCGCGCTGCTGCCCGGCCTGGACTTGCGGATGGCCTCCTCGACGGGGATCCCGGTCTTCGTCGCGGACGACCCGCTGGACTGCGTGGCGCTGGGCTCGGGCCGCTGCGTGGAGGACATGGACGCGCTCAGCAGTCTGCTGGCGCCCGCGCGGGCTTAGGGCCCCCGGCGGGCTCAGCCCTTGGGGAGGGTCGCGAGGACCTCGTACGCGTCCTCCGTGCGCATCGCCGTCAGGGTGCCGCCCAGGCTGCGCACGCGCTCACCCATGCTCGCCGTGCCCGAGCCCGCCGAGACGGGGGCCCTGGTCGGCTTGCGCTGCGCCAGCCCGTTGCGGACGGCGATCCGCAGCTGCTGCCCGTCGGCCGCTATGGACACCTCGATGGTCTCGCCGCGCGCGTGCTTGGCGGCGTTGGTCAGGCATTCCTGCACCACCCGGTAGACCGCCGCCTGGCGCAGCGGCGAGAGCCCGTGGACGGCCGGATCCAGGGCGAGGCGTACGGGCGAACCCGCGCGCCCGCTCTCCTCCGCGAGCGCCGCCAGCCCTTCCACGCCCGGGGTCGCCGCCCGCTCCCCGCGCTGCACGATGATCTCGTTGAGCACCAGGTGGGCCCGGCGGGCGGTGTCGGCGAGCTCCTCGAAGTCCTTCGCGTACGCCGTCTCGCGCGAGCGCATCGACAGCACCTCGGAGCGGACCGTCAGCAGGGTCAGCTCGCGCCCGACGAAGTCGTGGACGTCGCGGGCGACGGAGGTCCGCTCCTGCTGGACGGCCTGCAGAACGGCGGACTCGGCGCGCCGGGTGTCGAGCTCGCGCACGAGGTCGTGGCGGTAGGCGGCGATGCCCACGGCCGAGGCGAGGACCCCGATGGGCACGACGAGGCTGAGGAAGGAGCTGAGGGTCTCGGCCCGATTCAGCGGCCAGCCCGGCCAGCAGCAGAACAGGCACACCGCGAAGGCGAGGTAGCCGAGGGTGGCGAGGACGCCGGCCCGGCGCCCGCGGAAACGGCCCACCGAGTACAGCGCGAACTGGATCAGGGTCAGCTCGTGCAGCCAGCCGAGGAAGAGCAGCGCGGCGAGGTACGAGACCCAGGGCAGCCGGCGCCGCACCAGCAGGGTGGAGCAGCCGAGCGCCAGGACGACCGCCGCGGCGGGCCCGCTCAGGGAGTTGTCGGCGGCCGCCAGACCCGGCAGGTCGAGCGCCATCAGGCCCAGGCAGCTGAGAGCCGCGAGCAGGTCCATCGCGCGCGGCGAACCGGCCCATCCCTGCGCGAGCCGGCGGCCGAAGGCCAGGAGCCGGTGGGGCGCCGAGAGGGCGGGCATGACGTGCATGCCCTCCATCATCCGTGCTCGGCACCCTCGGATCCGGGCCGCCCGGACCTGAGAACACGTGATTTAGGGCACTTCGGACAGGCCGGAGGTCCTTGCGCCCGGAGGCCTTCCGCTCTACCCGGGGCCGCTCGGAGGCTCGTAGCGTCGGGAGAATGACCACCCAACGGGGAACGACCGCCCAAGGGGCAACGACCGCCGATCGGGGAACGACCACCCCTCGGGGCACCGCCCTGCTCCTGCTGATCGGCGGCCTCATCGGCACCCTGGCCTCCGGCGTCCTCACCTACGACCGCATCCGCACCCTGGAGGACCCGCTCTTCACCCCGGGCTGCAACGTCAACGCGGTACTGAGCTGCGGCGACGTGATGACCACCTGGCAGGGCAACCTGCTCGGCTTCCCCAACATGCTGCTCGGCCTCGCCGGCTTCGCGGCCCTCGCCGGGCTGGGCACGGCCCTGGTCGCCGGGGCACTGCTCCCCCGGTGGCTGTGGCGCGGCCTGTGGGCCGGGATCGCGGCCGGGTTCGCCTTCACGGTGTGGCTGATCAGCCAGTGCCTGTACGTGATCGGGGCGCTGTGCCCGTGGTGCATGGTCGTCTGGGCGGTGATGATCCCGCTGTTCTGGTACGTCACCCGCCACCTGGCCCCGGCCGGCTCCCGGCTTCGGGCGATCCCGCACTGGCTGGTGCCGCTGGCCGCGTACGGCGTGGTCGCGGTGCTCATCCTGACGAAGTTCGGCACCCGGCTGCTGTGACGCCGGGCCCCCGCCGGGGAACAGATACCGCGAAGGCCCCCACGTCGACCGACGGCGTTGGGGGCCTTCGCTTGCGTCCTACGGGCGCCGTCAGGCTTCGGGGAGCGCCTGGAGCTGGGCCTGGAGGCGGGTGATGTCCGCCTCGGCCTTGGACAGACGGCCCTTGATCTTGTCCACGACGTTGTCGGGGGCCTTGGCGATGAACGCCTCGTTCCCGAGCTTCGCCTCGGCCTGCTGCTTCTCCTTCTCGGCGGCGGCCAGGTCCTTGCTCAGCCGCTTGCGCTCCGCCGGGATGTCGATGGTGCCCGACAGGTCGAGCGCGACGGTGGCGCCGGCGACCGGCAGGGTCGCGGTGGCGCTGAAGGCGTCGCCCTCCGGCTGGAGGCGCAGCACCTGGCGGATGGCGGCCTCGTGGGCGGCCAGCGTGGTGGCGGACAGGTCCAGGCGGGCCGGGACCTTCTGCTTGTCGTCGAGGTCCTGCTCCGTGCGGAACCGGCGGACCTCGCGGATCAGGCTCTGGACGCCCTCGATCTCGGCCTCGGCGGCCGCGTCGCGGAAGCCACTGTCCTTCGGCCAGTCCGCGATCACCAGGGACTCGCCGCCGGTCAGCGTGGTCCACAGGGTCTCGGTGACGAAGGGGACCACCGGGTGCAGCAGGCGCAGCATGACGTCGAGGACCTCGCCGAGGACCCGGGCGGAGGCCTTGGCCGGCTCGCCGCCCGCGAAGAAGGTCGTCTTCGACAGCTCGACGTACCAGTCGAAGACCTCGCCCCACGCGAAGTGGTAGAGCGCCTCGCTGAGCTTCGAGAACTGGTAGTCCTCGTAGAAGGCGTCCGCCTGCGCGACCGTCTCGTTCAGCCGGGACAGGATCCAGCGGTCGGTCGCCGACATCTCCTCGACCGACGGCAGGTCGCCCTCGATCGTGGCCCCGTTCATCATCGCGAAGCGGGTGGCGTTCCAGATCTTGTTGGCGAACTTGCTGGAGGCCTGGACCCAGTCCTCGCCGATCGGGACGTCGACACCCGGGTTGGCGCCACGCGCCAGGGTGAAGCGGACCGCGTCGGAGCCGTACTTGTCCATCCAGTCCAGCGGGTTGACCGCGTTGCCGAAGGACTTCGACATCTTCTTGCCGCGCTCGTCGCGAACCATGCCGTGCAGGGCGATGGTGTGGAACGGCGGGGTGCCGTCCATCGCGTACAGGCCGAACATCATCATCCGGGCGACCCAGAAGAAGAGGATGTCGTAGCCGGTGACCAGGACGGCGTTCGGGTAGAACTTCGCCAGGCTGTCGGTCTGCTGCGGCCAGCCGAGCGTGGAGAACGGCCACAGGCCGGAGGAGAACCAGGTGTCCAGGACGTCCGTGTCCTGGGTCCATCCCTCGCCGGTCGGCGGCTGCTCGTCGGGGCCGACGCAGACGATCTCGCCGTTCGGGCCGTACCAGACGGGGATGCGGTGGCCCCACCACAGCTGGCGCGAGATGCACCAGTCGTGGAGGTTGTCGACCCAGTCGAAGTAGCGCTTCTCCATCTCCTGCGGGTGGATCTTGACCTGGCCGTCGCGGACCGCGTCACCGGCTGCCTTGGCGAGCGGTCCGACCTTGACCCACCACTGGAGCGACAGGCGGGGCTCGATGGTGGTCTTGCAGCGCGAGCAGTGGCCGACGGAGTGCGTGTACGGACGCTTCTCGGCGACGATCCGGCCCTCGGCGCGCAGCGCGGCGACGATGGTGGAACGCGCCTCCAGCCGGTCCAGGCCCAGGAAGGGGCCGTGGACGGTGATGACCGCGTGCTCGTCCATGACGGCGAGGTTGGGCAGGCCGTGGCGCTGACCGATCTCGAAGTCGTTCGGGTCGTGCGCCGGGGTCACCTTGACGGCGCCGGTGCCGAACTCGGGGTCGACGTGCTCGTCGGCGACGACCGGGATGCGGCGGCCGGTGAGCGGCAGCTCGATCTCGGTGCCGACGAGGTGCTTGTAGCGCTCGTCCTCGGGGTGGACGGCGACGGCCGTGTCACCCAGCATCGTCTCGGCGCGGGTGGTGGCGACGACGATGGAGGCGTCGCCCTCGCCGTAGCGGATGGAGACGAGCTCGCCCTCGTCGTCCTGGTACTCGACCTCGATGTCGGAGATCGCGGTGAGGCAGCGGGGGCACCAGTTGATGATGCGCTCGGCCCGGTAGATCAGCTCGTCGTCGTAGAGCTTCTTGAAGATGGTCTGGACGGCCTCGGACAGGCCCTCGTCCATGGTGAACCGCTCGCGCGTCCAGTCGACGCCGTCGCCGAGGCGGCGCATCTGGCCGGAGATCTGGCCGCCGGACTCGCCCTTCCACTGCCAGACGCGCTCGACGAAGGCCTCGCGGCCCAGGTCGTGGCGGGACTTGCCCTCCTTGGCGAGCTCGCGCTCGACGACGTTCTGGGTGGCGATGCCCGCGTGGTCCATGCCGGGCTGCCACAGGGTCTCGTAGCCCTGCATGCGCTTGCGGCGGGTGATGGCGTCGATCAGGGTGTGCTCGAAGGCGTGCCCCAGGTGGAGGCTTCCGGTGACGTTCGGCGGCGGGATGACGATGGCGAAGGGAGGCTTGTCGCTCTTCTCGTCCGCCTCGAAGTACCCACGCTCTACCCAGCGCTCGTAGAGCTTCCCCTCTACATCGGCCGGCGCGTACGAAGTCGGCAGTTCGGAGTAGGGGCTGCTGGGTGTCTGCGTGTTCTCGGTCACGAGCCACAGTTTAGAGCGGTAACAGTCCAGTCATGAAACCGGCTTTCCCAGGACCCGGCGCCCTGAGCGCCTCCGGCTTCCGCCAGGATGTGTGGGACGCATAAACAACCTCATGGGGGGACGCGGGATGAGCTACAACCAGCCGGGGCCGTACGGGGGCCAGCAGCCGCAGCAGCCGGGGCCTTACGGGCAGCAGCCGCAGCAGCCCGGCCCGTACGGGCAGCAGCCCGGACCTTACGGCCAGCAGCCCGGCGCGCAGCCCGGCTACGGGTACCCGCAGCAGGCCCCCCAGGGAGTTCCGCAGCAGGGTTACCCGCAGCAGCAGCCCGGCTTCCCCCAGCAGCAGGCCCCGTACGGCGGCTACCAGCAGCAGCCTCCGTACGGCGGCGGGATGCCCCCGCAGCCGAAGAAGTCGAAGGCCGGCGTGATCATCGCGGTGGTCCTGGCGGTGGCCGTGATCGGCGGCGGCGCGTACTGGTTCCTGGGCTCGGGCGGCGGCAGCGGTGACGTCTCGGCTTCCACCAAGGGCTACAAGATCGTCCCGCCGGCGACGGTGAACGACTTCAAGAAGGGCGATGCGCCCGGCAAGAGCACGCTGGACAACGAGGAGAAGAAGCGGACCGAGGGGATCGGGATCAAGAACCCGACCAAGGTCAGCCAGGACTACGAGATCTCCGACCCGGCCAAGCCGCTGGAGACCAAGACCCTCAGCTTCACCGGGTACTACGGCGAGATCGCGGACCCCGCGAAGACCCTCGACGCCTCGTTCGCGATGTTCAAGGCCTCCAGCATGGACGAGAAGAACAAGGACTCCGACGTCCAGTTCCTCGGGTCCCCGGAGACCTTCAAGCCGGCCGGGTTCAGCGGGGCGCTGATGAAGTGCCAGGAGATGAAGATCGTCTCTAAGAAGCCCTCCACCAACCCGCTGGAGCCCAAGGAAATCACCTTCCCGGTGTGCATCTGGACCGACTACAGCACCATGGGCCTGGCGATGACCATCGACATCAGCAAGGTCATGACCGGCGGCAAGGGCTACACCCTGGCCCAGACCGCCGAGCTGAACACGAAGCTCTACAACACCGCGCGCGTCAAGAACTAGCCGCCCGCGCCCACCACATGAGGAAGGGCGCCCCCGCTCCGGGGGCGCCCTTCCTCATGTGCGCATGTGCTGCCGAATGCTTACGCCAGCGCCTACGCCGACTTCTCGTGCGGGCCCTGGTCCTTCGGGACGATCCGCGGGACCAGCGTCGGGTTGACGTTGGAGCGGACCACGTCCGAGGTGATGACCACGCGGGCCACGTCCTTGCGGGACGGGACCTCGTACATCACCGACATCAGGACCTCTTCCATGATGGCGCGCAGGCCGCGCGCGCCGGTCTGGCGGAGGATCGCCTGGTCCGCGATGGCTTCGAGGGCCTCGCGCTCGAAGTCCAGCTCGACGCCGTCGAGTTCGAACAGCCGCTGGTACTGCTTCACCAGGGCGTTGCGCGGCTCGATGAGGATCTGGAGCAGGGCCTCGCGGTCCAGGTTGTGCACGGAGGTGATGACGGGCAGACGGCCGATGAACTCGGGGATCATCCCGAACTTCACCAGGTCCTCCGGCATGACCTCCTGGAACTGGTTGCTCGCCTCGATCTCGCGCTTCGAGCGGATGGTCGCCCCGAAGCCGATGCCCTTGGCGCCGGCGCGGGATTCGATGATCCGCTCCAGGCCGGAGAAGGCACCGCCCACGATGAACAGCACGTTCGTCGTGTCGATCTGGATGAACTCCTGGTGCGGGTGCTTGCGGCCGCCCTGCGGCGGCACGGAAGCGGTGGTGCCTTCCAGGATCTTCAGGAGGGCCTGCTGCACGCCCTCACCGCTCACGTCGCGCGTGATCGACGGGTTCTCGCTCTTGCGGGCGACCTTGTCGATCTCGTCGATGTAGATGATCCCGGTTTCGGCCTTCTTGACGTCGTAGTCGGCCGCCTGGATCAGCTTGAGCAGGATGTTCTCGACGTCCTCGCCGACGTACCCGGCCTCCGTCAGCGCCGTCGCGTCCGCGATGGCGAACGGGACGTTGAGCATGCGGGCGAGCGTCTGGGCCAGCAGCGTCTTGCCCGAGCCCGTGGGGCCGAGCAGGAGGATGTTGGACTTCGCGAGCTCGATCGCGTCGTCCTTGCCCTGCGCGCCGCCGTTCTCGCCGGCCTGAACGCGCTTGTAGTGGTTGTACACAGCGACGGAGAGCGCCTTCTTAGCCGGCTCCTGGCCGACGACGTAGCTCTCCAGGAACTCGTAGATCTCACGGGGCTTGGGAAGTTCTTCCCAGCGGACCTCGGAGGTCTCCGCGAGTTCCTCTTCGATGATCTCGTTGCAGAGGTCGATGCACTCGTCGCAGATGTACACACCGGGTCCCGCGATGAGCTTCTTCACCTGCTTCTGGCTCTTTCCGCAGAACGAGCACTTGAGCAGGTCGCCGCCGTCACCGATGCGTGCCACGAGGTGCTTCCCCTTCGCCTGGGAGACGCCTGGTTCAGCGCTCCTGGTGCCTCATATCCGACGGTACCTTGCCGGGGGCCCCGTGCGGGGCCCCCTTGACGTGGTTCACATCGCGTAATCCCGCGACGTGCCCACGCCAACTGGCGGCAAGGTTCAGTTCGAAGTCTTGCGGGTCGCGACGACCTGGTCGATCAGGCCGTACGCCAGCGCGTCCTGAGCCGTCAGGATCTTGTCGCGCTCGATGTCGTCGCGGATCTTCTCGATCGGCGTCGAGGAGTGCGTGGCCAGCATGTTCTCCAGCTGGTCCCGCATGCGCAGGATCTCGTTGGCCGCGATCTCCAGGTCGGAGAGTTGCTCACGGCCGGTGCCGCCCGAGGGCTGGTGGATCAGCACGCGGGCGTTCGGCAGCGCCATGCGCTTGCCGGGCGCGCCGGCGGCGAGCAGGACCGCGGCGGCGGAGGCCGCCTGGCCCATGCAGACCGTCGAGATGTCCGGCTTCACGAACTGCATCGTGTCGTAGATCGCCGTCAGCGCGGTGAAGGAGCCGCCGGGGCTGTTGATGTACAGGTAGATGTCGCGGTCCGGGTCCATCGACTCCAGGCACAGGAGCTGCGCCATGACGTCGTTGGCGGAGGCGTCGTCGATCTGCACGCCGAGGAAGATGATGCGCTCCTCGAAGAGCTTCGCGTACGGGTCGTACTCGCGCACGCCCTGCGAGGTGCGCTCGACGAAGCGCGGGATGACGTAGCGGTTGTCCACCGGCGCGCCGGTGTAGAGGCCGCTCGCGGGAGAGAGGTTGTTCATGTGCATCTGGGTGTTCACCGTCCTGGTGGCGTTCTGCGGGCTGAGGCTTGCCTGGTGCGGGCGTGCGTGCGAGCTCCCCTGCGGGATCCCGTACGCCGGGGCCGGGATCAGGCCCCGGTGCCGCCGCCGCCCGGGACCAGCGACGCGGCGGAGATGATCTCGTCGATGAGGCCGTATGCCTTGGCCTCTTCCGCCGTGTACCAGCGGTCGCGGTCGCCGTCGCGGATGATCGTCTCCACGGTCTGGCCGGAGTGGTGCGCGGTGATCTCAGCCATGCGCTGCTTCGTGCGCAGCAGGTACTGGGCCTGGATCTTGATGTCCGAGGCGGTGCCGCCGATGCCGGCGGAGCCCTGGTGCATCAGGATGTCGGTGTTCGGGAGCGCGAAGCGCTTGCCCGCGGTACCGCCGGTGAGCAGGAACTGGCCCATGGAGGCCGCCATTCCCATGCCGATGGTGACGACGTCGTTCGGGATGTACTGCATGGTGTCGTAGACCGCCATGCCGGCCGTCACCGAGCCACCGGGGCTGTTGATGTACAGGTAGATGTCCTTCTCCGGCTCGGCGGCCAGGAGCAGGAGCTGCGCAGTGATCTTGTTGGCGATGTCGTCGTCGACCTGCTGGCCGAGGAAGATGATGCGCTCGCCGAGCAGCCGGTTGTAGACATGGTCGCCGAGGCCGCCACCGATGGACGGCTCACCCGCGGCGTAAGGCTTCAGATTCGTCACGTATCCACCTGCTCGTCTCCGACGGCCATGTGCCGTCTCAGCGTCTCGTTCTGGGGCGCGGACCTGCCGTGCGGACGATGTCCGCCGGCGTCGGGTACTCCCGTGCCCTCGTATTCATGGACCCTAACGCGCAGCTACGACAACGCCATCCCGCTTCCCGAACTGTTCGCTCGGAGCGCAAGGTCAGAGACCCCTCACAGAGGGTCTCCGGGAGGCCTTCCGCGGGAAGGCCGAAGGGCCCGGACGCGATGGCGTACGGGCCCTCCGGGCCGTGCTCTGGTGCTGCTCAGCGGGGGTGACCCCAGGTGTTACTTGGCCTCGTCGGCCGCGATCTCGCCGTCGGCCTCGACCATGTGCTCGACGGTCTCGGCGGCCGTCTCGACCTCGTCCTCGTCGTCGGAGAGGTCGACGACCTCACCGTTGGTGTCGGTGACCTTGGCGGCCTCGACGACGGCCGCGAGGGCCTTGCCGCGGGCGACCTCGCCGACGAGCATCGGAACCTGGCCACCCTCGACGACGGCCTGGGCGAACTGGTCGGGGGACATGCCGGAGGAGGCGGCGCGACGCATGAGGTGCTCGGTGAGCTCCTCCTGGTTCACGTTCAGCTTCTCCTTGTTGACCAGCTCGTCGAGGACGAACTGGGTCTTGATGCCCTTGATCGCCTGCTCGGCGGTCTCGGCGTCGAACTCCTCGACCGTCTTGCCCTGGATCTCCAGGTACTTCTCGATGGTGAGGCCCATCTGGCCGAGCTGGTGGTGCTCGAGGTTGTGCTTGCGGGTCTGGACCTCGTCCGCGAGGAGCTTCTCGGGGATCGGGACCTCGACGAGCTCCAGCAGCTTCTCCAGGACGCGCTCCTGGGCCTGCGTGGCCTGGTCGTACTGCTTCATGTTCTCGAGGCGCTTGCGGCTGTCGGCCTTCAGCTCCTCGAGGGTGTCGAACTCGCTGGCCATGCCGGCGAACTCGTCGTCCAGCTCCGGCAGCTCACGGGCGGAGACCTTGGTGACCTTGACGGTGACCTCGGCGTCCTTGCCCTCGGCGGAGCCGCCCTTCAGCTGGGAGGTGAAGGTGGCCTCGCCACCGGCCTCCAGGCCCTTGACGGCCTCGTCGATGCCTTCGAGAAGCTCACCCGAGCCGATGGTGTAGGAGACGTCCTGGGCGACACCGTCCTCCAGCACCTCGCCGTCGACCTTGGCCTCGAGGTCGATGGTGACGACGTCGCCGTCCTCCGCCGCGCGCTCGACGTCCTTGGTGGACGCGAAACGGCCGCGCAGCTGCTCGACCGACTTCTCGACGTCCTCGTCCGAGACCTCGACGGCGTCCACGGTGACCTCGATGCCGGAGTAGTCCGGGATCTCGATCGCGGGACGGATGTCGACCTCGGCGGTGAAGGCCAGCAGTTCGCCGTCCTTCAGCTCCGTGATGTCGACGTCGGGCTGGCCCAGCGGGTTCAGGTCGGCCTCGTTCACGGCCTCGGTGTAGAACTTCGGGAGGGCGTCGTTGACGGCCTCCTCCAGCACCGCACCGCGGCCGAAGCGCTGGTCGATGACGCGGGCCGGGATCTTGCCCTTGCGGAAGCCCTTCACCGTGACCTGCTGGTTGATCTTCTTGTAGGCCGCGTCGAGGCTGTCCTTGAGCTCCTCGAAGGGCACCTCAACAGTGAGCCGAACCCGAGTCGGGTTCAGGGTCTCCACGGCGCTCTTCACGGTTCGGTCTCCTTGTGGCTGACTGCTGGGGGTCTCTGCTCATCGCCGCGGTCTAGCGGTTCTCAGCGGATCGGGCCCGGTACATCAGACACACGGGCACGCAGCTTGCATAGTAGCCGCAAGCGGCAATCAGCCCACAACGCGATCATCGACGCGGTCTCCGTGAGGGCCCGCGCGCTACTCCTGCTGGTCGGGGTGGCCGGATTCGAACCGACGACCTTCCGCTCCCAAAGCGGACGCGCTACCAAGCTGCGCCACACCCCGTCGGTGCGACACGTAGGGTACATGCCCGAAGACCCTCCGCCGTGCGGAGTTTCGGCGAAAGACGCGCCCGGGCGCGGCCGCCACCCTCCGCGGGCGCGAAATAGACGTGTGCGATCCCCCGCCGGAACCCGCTAGGATGCTGTTCGTGCCACGGTCCCCGGACCTGGGTCACACGTACTGCGGGTGTAGCTCAATGGTAGAGCACTAGTCTTCCAAACTAGCTACGCGGGTTCGATTCCCGTCACCCGCTCAGAGACGCAAAGGGCCAGGTCAGAGGATGTTTCCTCGACCTGGCCCTTCGTCGTTTCCGGGGGCTGCGGTCACCGCCTTCGGCGGGCGTTGGCGCGTGGCACCATCGAGCGATGTTGACCGAGGAGGACGCCCGCCGGCTGGTGCTCGCCGAGATCGCGCGCGTGCGGGGCGGCGTCGAGTACGAGATCGGGATTCGCCGGGTCCAGCAGCTCTCGTTCGGATGGCTCTTCTTCTGGGGAGCGGTCGGTGACGGGTGGAGTGGGCAGCGACCTCGGCTGGGAGGCAACGGGCCCTTCCTGGTGGATCGTGAGAACGGTCGGCTGATCCGAACCGCTACCAGCGTGCCCGTGGCGCGTCAGATCGCGGACCATGAGCGCCGTCTTCGACATGAGATTCATGCCCGGAACGCGGCGGCGAAGAGGTCTGCGCCGGGTCGCTGCGGATCAGAGCTTGATGCCCGCGATCGTGTCCGCGAGGGAGTTCAGGAAGCGGTTGACGTCCGGGGCGATGGAGCTGGACGCGAGGAAGAAGCCGAAGAGGACCGCGACGATCGCGGGGCCGGCCTTGAGGTGGCCTCCGCGGACGAGCACCACGAGGATGATCGCCAACAGAACCACTACTGACAGCGAAATGGCCACTTCTGATCACACCTTCGGTCGTCCCCTGGTCGGCCCGGGGCACGGCCGTGCGCACCCCCACATGGTCCATCCTCCCACCAACGCGCCCCGGCTATCCGTCTCGTGACGAAGAGACAGTGGCGCTTTTGCGTCAGGGGGCGCTGAGACCCAGGAGGGAGCGGACATAGGCGTACTTCCCGGACAGTCTGTCGCGGGTGGGGGCGTCGAGGACCGCGAGGCGGGCGGGGTCCGCGTTGTGGGCCAGGTCGGCTTCCTTCACCAGGAGGGCGCCGGGGGTGGCAAGGATGCGGGCCGCGTACGCCTCGACCGGTTCGCCGGGGCGTTTGGTGACGGCCAGGACCATGTCCTTGACGGACTGCGGGAGTCCGGCCGATTCCAGCCAGTCCGGGGTGAGGGCTTCGTCCTCGATCGCGTCGTGGAGCCAGGCCGCCGCCTGCTGTTCGGCGGTGCCGCCGCGGGCGCGGACGCCCTCGGCGACGGCGGCGAGGTGTTCGGCGTACGGCCGGCCCGCCTTGTCGGTCTGGCCCTCGTGTGCGGCGCGGGCGAGGGACTCCACCTCGATGAGGGTGAGTGGGCCGTTGGTCATCCGAGCTCCTTCGCCGCCGTGTGGAGGGCCTGCGCGATCCGGCGTACGTCTGCTTGCGTGGTGCGCCAGTTGGAGAACGCCGCGCGCAGGGCGGGGGTTCCCGCGTACGTCGTGGGGGTGACGAACACCTCGGGTCCGGCGGCTTCGCGCAGGGCCGTGAGGCGGGCCGGGGTGGGCGACTGGGTGAGGGTGAAGCAGACGACGTTCAGGCGGACGGAGGCGAGGAGCGTGAAGTACGGGTCCTGCGTGAGGGTTTCGCCGAGCGAGTGGGCGCAGGCGATGTCCCGTTCCACGATCGCGCGGTGGCCCTCGCGGCCGTAGGCGCGCAGCGTGAACCAGGCGGCGAGGGCGCGCAGCCGGTGGGAGTTCTCCGGGGTGAGGTGCACCAGGTCGGGGTCCTCGGACAGGGGGCCGAGGTAGGTGGCGGCGTTCTGGAAGACGCGGGCCTGGAGGTCGCGGCGGCGGGTGAACTGGACGGCGCTGTCGTAGGGGACGTTGAGCCACTTGTGCAGGTCGACGCAGACCGAGTCGGAGGCGTCGAGGCCTTCGGTGAGGTGGGCGTGGGCTGGAGAGAGAGCGGCGAAGGCGCCGAAGGCGGCGTCCGTGTGCAGCCAGAAGTCGTGGCGTTCGCGGAGGGCGGCGATGGCGCGGAGGTCGTCGAAGTCCACGGTGTTGACGGTGCCGGCGTTGGCGACGACCACGGCGGGCCGGCCGGGCGCGTCGGCGAGGGCGCGGTCCAGGGCGGCCGGGTCGACGGCCTCGCGGCCGGGCAGCGTCGGTACGGGGACCAGGGCGGCGCGGCCGAGTCCGAGGACGGAGAGGGCCTTGGCGATGGAGGAGTGCGGGGCGCCGGAGAGGACGCGGACCGGGCCGAGCGCGGCCGCGCCGTCCTCGGCCGGGGAGACGCCGAGGCGTTCGCCGAGCCATTCGCGGGCGATGGCCAGGCCGGTGGTGTTGGACATGGTGGCGCCGCTGACGAAGGTGCCGGTGTGGGCGGCGGAGAGCTGGAAGAGCTCGCGGAGCCAGCTGACGGTTTCGCGTTCGAGGTCCTGGCCTCCGCCGTCCAGGGCGGAGTTGGAGTTCTGGTCGTGGACCGCGGTGAGCCAGTCGCCCGCGAGGGCGGCGGGGGTGGCGCCGCCGGTGACGAAGCCGAGGTAGCGGGGGCCGGCGGAGGCCGACAGGCGCGGCGCCCAGCGCTCCTCGAAGTCCGCGAGGGCGGCCTCGGTGCCGGCGCCGTGTCCGGGGAGCGGCGGGGTCGGCTCCGCCGGGTGGGGCGGTGCCGGTGCCGGTGCCGGTACGACGGGACGCGCGTCCAGTGCTGCGAGCGTCGCGGCGGCGGCGTCGCGGGTGGCGTCGAGGAGCTCGGGGAGGCGGGCCAGATCGGCGGCGAGGGTGCGGTCCATGAGGGCACGGTATGCGCCGCCCGGTCCGGGCGGACGGGCCAATCGGGAGCGAGTGGCCGATGTCGCCGCCGTGCCGCTGCGCGGGCGGGGCCGGCTGGACGGTGCCGCTGCCCGGGCCCGACCGGGAGCGCGGTGACGGCTCGGCGGCCGGAGCGGGTGTACGGCGTCGCCGCGCGTGGGGGCGGCCCTGCGGGGGGAAGTCCCCGACCCTCCCCCAGACTGCGTCCGGGGGGACCCCCGGTTCCACCGTTCTCCGGGCTCCGCCCGGACCCGCGCCTCAAACGCCGGCGAGGCTGCATGACGCTCGCCGCACGTCAGGGGCGGTTGAGGCGTAGGGCTCGGCGGGCCGGGAGGGTCGTGGCTGCCAGGGTCAGGGTGAGGGCGGCCGTCGCGAAGGAGGCGTAGAGGAGGGGCGGGATGTACGGGGCGGTGCCCGTCATCGCCTTCGTCAGGGGGGTCAGGGTGGCCAGGGCTATCGCGGAGCCGAGGGCGATGCCCGTGCCGCCGACCAGGAGGGCCTCCCAGTAGAGCATCCGCAGGATTTGGCGGCGGGTGGAGCCGATCAGGCGGAGCAGGTGGAGTTCGCGGCGGCGGTCCAGAACGGTCATGACCAGGGTGTTGGCGGCGGCGACGGCCGCGAAGCCGCCGAGGACGGCCGCCATGGTGGTGTTGGCCCAGGCGTTGAGCTGCCGGTCCACGCTCTGCTCGGAGGTCCAGGCGGCGGCGGACAGCACCGGGCCGAGTCCCTCGGGGGCCGGGCCGCGGACCAGGAGTTCCGTGGGGCGGCCGGCGGTGGTGTGGCCGGCCAGGTCGGTGGCGGGGAGGGTGACCTCGCCGAGGCCGAGGCCTCGGGTGTAGACGGCCACGATCTCGGGGGTGACGGGAGTCCCGTCGGGCAGCCGCAGCTCGATCCGGTCGCCCGTCTCGGTGTGGGTGGCCTCAGCCAGGGTGCGGTCGACGGCGACCGTGCCGGGGGCGAGCCGGGAGAGGTCCCCCGAACGGACGCCCAGGTCCTGGACCTTGGTGAGGTCCCCGGTGACGCCCTGCGCGGAGGCGGTGTGGAAGGTGCGGTCGCCGCCGGAGCCGACGATGGTGAGGACGGCGGTACGGGTGAGGGCGACGGCCCCGTCCGCGACCGCCCGGTCGACGGCCGCCGGGTCGACGGTCACCCCGTCGACGGCCACCCGGTCCGTGCCGCCGTGCGGGTCGGACCCGCCGATGGACACGACGTGGTCGGCCAGCAGTCCGGCCTCCTGCTGCTGCCGTACGGCCCGGTCCTCGCTGGTGTGGAGGAAGACCAGGGTGGAGGAGAAGGCCATGGCGAGCACGATCGGGGTGATGGCGGAGGCGAGACGGCGGGCGTGGGTACGGGAGTTGGCGGCGGCCAGCTCGCCGGACGCGCCGCCCGCGCGCAGCGGGAGCCCGAAGAGGGCGGCGCAGGCGCGGGCGATGAGCGGGCCGAGCAGGGCGACGGCGAGCATGAAGAGCATGACGACGCCGAGGGCGGCGTTGGCGGCGTCCGGGCCGCTGCTCGTGGCGGCCAGGGTCGCGCAGGCGGCTCCGCCGGCCAGCGCGGCGAGGCCGAGCGGGGTACGGATCCACCCGGGCCGCAGGCGTTCCACGGCGGCCGCGGCGAGGGCCCGGCCGGGGCGGATGCGCGCGGGGCGGCGGGATGCGGCCCAGCCGGCGATCAGGGCGGCGGCCAGTCCGAGAGCGACGGCGCTGACCAGCGGGATCCAGGAGACGACGAGGTCGATCCCGGCCGGGACGGCGCCCTTCGCCTTGAGCTGCCCGAACCACCAGGCGGCGAGCGCGATGCCGGGTACGCAGCCCAGTGCGCCCGCGACCGGCGCGACGAGGAGGGCTTCGGTGGCGACCGTACGGCGGATCTGGCGCGGGGTGGCTCCGACGGCGCGCAGCAGGGCGAACTCGCGGGAGCGCTGCCCGACGGAGAGGGCGACGGTGCCCGCGGCGGTGAAGACGGCGACGAGCGCGGCGATCCCGCCGAAGGAGCCGCCGAGGCCGGTCAGCGCCTCCTGGGCCCCCGCGAGCCCCGGGTCGAGCGCGCGGGCGTCTCCGGTCAGCACCTGGGCGCGGCCGTCGACGACGGCCCGGGCCCGCGCCGCGTCGGCCCCGAACAGCACGATGGCGTCGAGCGCCTCGGGGTGTCCGGACAGGGTGCGCGCCTCGGTGTCGGCGAACCACGCTCCCGCCCGGTCGGCGCGCCCGACGACCCGGAACTCCCGTGGCCCGGCGGGGGTGTCGAGCGTGACCCGGTCCGGGCCGTCGGCCCCGCCCAGGACGACTTCGCCCGGGCCGACCGGGGCACGGCCCGTGCGGAGCTCCGTAGGGCTGAAGGCGGTGGAGCCCCAGCCGGAGGCGTCGAGCGTGCGGCCCGCTCCGTCCCGTACGGGGAACAGCACGTCGGGCACCGCCCGCCCCAGCGGAGCCAGTCGCTCCAGCAGCGCGGCGTCCACCCGGGCCCGGTCCGGGAGCGGGGCGGTGACCTCGTAGGCGCCGTCGCCGCGGCCCATCCGCAGGCGGGCCTGCTGATCGGCGGCGACGACGACGGGGGCTTCGGCGTACCGCGTCGGCGGGGTGCTCGCGCGGGCCCCGGTCTCCAGCAGGATCCCGCAGGCGGAGACGATGCCGACGGCCAGGAACAGGGCGACGAAGGTGCCGGCGAAGGCGGCGGGCCGGAACCGGAGCACGGCGCGGGCCGGAACCGGAGCACGGCGCGGGCCAGGCCGTTGGAACGGGGGCGGAGCTGCGGCATCAGGCGACCGCCCCGGCGTACCGGGGCGCGGCGGGCGCGGGCGCGAGCGCGGTCAGCGCCGTCATGCGGGTGGCGATCGTGGCGGCGGAGCTGCGCGGGAGCCGGTCGGCGATGAGGCCGTCGGCGAGGAAGAGCACTTGGTCGGCGTGGGCGGCGGCGGCCGGGTCGTGGGTGACCATGACGACGGTGGCGCCGAGGGTGTCCACGGCGCTGCGGAGCAGGCCGAGGACCTCGGTGGCGGTGGTGGTGTCGAGGGCGCCGGTGGGCTCGTCGGCGAAGACCACGTCGGGGCGGGTGACCAGGGCGCGGGCGATGGCCACGCGCTGCTGCTGGCCGCCGGAGAGTTCGGCGGGGCGGCGGCGGCCCTTGCCCTCCAGGCCGACCCGAGCGAGCAGGTCGGCGGCGCGGACCTGGCCCTGGGAGGCGGTGCGGCCGCCGGCCAGGCGCATGGGGAGCAGGACGTTCTGCTCGACGGTGAGGGAGGGGAGGAGGTTGAAGGCCTGGAAGACGAAGCCGAGGCGGCTGCGGCGGAGTTCGGTGAGCTCGTTCTCGTTCATGCCGGTGATCTCGGTGCCGCCCAGGCGGACGGAGCCCTCGGTGGGGAGGTCCAGGCCGGCGGCGCACTGGAGGAACGTGGACTTGCCGGAGCCTGAGGGGCCCATCACCGCGGTGAAGCTGCCGCGGGGCAGGCTGAGGTCGATGCCGCGCAGGGCGTGTACGGCGGTGGCGCCTCTGCCGTACTGGCGGCGGACCGAGCGCAGCTCGACGGCGGCGGTGGTGTCGTGCGATGCCTCGGCCTGGCTGGGCCGGCCCGGCTGCCCGGGCTGCTGCGTGTGCTGCGTCTGCTGCGTCTGCTGCTCGGCCTGCCGCTTGCTGCGCCGGAGCCTCATGGTGTGCCGCCTTCCGTGCCCGGTGGTGATCGTGTCTCCGACGCTACGGAGGGCGGGCGGATCGCAACCATGGCGGAGGCAGGCGGACCGGTGGTGGGGTAAACCCGACTACCGGTCGGGGGGCGGGCGGTGCCGGCCACGGCGAGCGGTGCCCTGCGGGGCGAAGTCCCCTACCCGCCCTTCCACCGTTCCCCGGGCCAGCCCGGACCCGCGCCTCAAACGCCGGCGGGGCTGGATTTTGGCCGGCGCCGGATCGCGCATGTGCGCAGCACAGCGCGTGCAGCACAGCGTGCTGGATTGCCCGGAGGCAACTCCAGCCATCCCCAGCCCCGCCGGCGATTGAGGCGCGGGGGCCCGGGGGCTGGCCCCCGGCAACGGCGCCGCACACGGCAACGGGTCCGGGGCAGAGCCCCGGGGAACGGGCGAAGGGCGGGTAGGGGACCTCGCCCCCGCAGGGCCCAACCACCCGCACCCGCCCACCGGCCGCACGCCGGGACGGCAGTGGCGGCAACACCGACCCGCCACCGCCGGACGGAGTCCGGCGCAGCGCCGCGAAGCCCGGGAGGCCCGCTAGGGCCGAGCGGTGCGAGCGGCGCGTCGAAAAGGTGCCTGGCGCAGCGGCGCGAAGCCGGTAAGGCCCGCCAGGGCCGCACCGCGCGAGCGGCGCGTCAAAAGGGGAGTGGGGCGCGTTTAGTGGGCTGCGCGGCGGATGAGGAGGAGGGCTCGGTCGTCGTTGACGTCCTTGGCGACCTTTTCGATGAGGTGCCACGTCGCCCCCTCCCAGCCGGCGGCGACGTAGCGGTCGGCCTCGCCGGTGAGGCGGTCGATGCCCTCGCTGATCTCGCGCTCGGCCGTTTCGACCAGGCCGTCGGTGAAGAGCATCAGGACGTCGCCGGGGCGGAGGTTGCCGCGGGCGGGGGTGAATTCGGCGCCGTCGTAGACGCCGAGGAGCGGGCCCTCGCCGGTCATCTCCTGCCAGCGGCCGGTGCCGGCGGAGAGCTGGAGGGCGGGGAGGTGGCCCGCGGAGAGGAGTTCGTAGTCGCCGGTCTCCAGGTCCAGGACGAGGTGGATGGAGGTGGCGAAGCCCTCGTCCCAGTCCTGGCGGAGCAGGTAGCCGTTGGCTGCCGGCAGGAAGCCGTGTGGGGGGAGCGCCCCCAGGAGGCCGCCGAAGGCACCTGAGAGGAGGAGGGCGCGGGAGCCCGCTTCCATGCCCTTGCCGGAGACGTCGGTGAGGACGATCTCCAGGGTGCGGCCGCCGTTCGTGCGGGCGGCGACGACGAAGTCGCCGGAGAAGGACTGCCCGCCGGCCGGACGCAGGGCCATCTCCCGGTGCCAGCCGCGCGGCAGGGAGGGCAGCTTGCTCTGGACCCGGATGCGTTCGCGCAGGTCGAAGAGCATGGTGCCGCCGCGCCGCCAGGGCACGCCGACGCGGCTGCGGAACTGGGCGATGACGAGGCCGAAGAAGCCGCAGGCGGCGACGACCAGGACCGTGCCGGGGGTGACCCGGGCGGGTCCCTGGGTGTACGGGCCGAGGACGAGGGCCTCGACGATGAGCGCGGCCGCGGAGGCCGCGTACAGGGCGAGCAGGCTGGCGGGGCGCAGCAGCAGGCCGCCGGCGACGATCGGCAGGACGAGCGCGGCGGGCGAGAACCACACGGGCAGCATCAGCGTGCCGAAGGCGATGGCCGGGATGGTCAGGAGCAGGCCGCCGAAGGCGAGCCAGTCGGAGGCGTCGCCGCGGAAGTAGTCGACGGCGGATTTGCGCAGGGCGGTGCGTGCCCGGTGCCACATCATGCGGGTCCGGGCCAGGAGGGACTCCACGTGTGCTCCGGCCATTGCTTCGGGACCCTATCCATCCTGGCTGTGCGCGCGCAGGGGTACCCCCTGAGATGGGCCCATCGGCGACCGAAAAGAGATCGACCGGGACGGATTGCCCTGATAGGGATGGCCGTATGCCTCTTGAGACGCGCGTATTGCAGGCTGATGAGTGGGATGTCTGGTACGACCAACTGGAACTGGCGTTCGGCGGGGTGCCCGAATCCCCCGAGGAGCGGGAGCTCTACAGGTCGCTGACGGAGCCGGAGCGCTCCCTCGGCGTCTGGGACGGCGGGACCTGCGTCGGCTCGGCCGGGGCCTTCTCCTTCCGGCTCTCCGTGCCGGGCGGGACGCTCGTCCCCGCCGCCGGGGTCACGATGGTGGGCGTCTCCCCGACGCACCGCAGGCGGGGTGTGCTGACTTCCCTGATGCGCCGCCAATTGAACGACCTCCGCGCGGGTGGTGAACCGGTCGCCGTGCTGACGGCCTCGGATCCGGCGATCTACGGGCGCTTCGGCTACGGCACCGCCGCGTACTCGATGTCGGTGGAGATCGACAAGACCCGCGTACGGCTCTCCGTGCCACCGGGGACCGACGGCGTACGGCTGCGGCTGGTCGATCCGCGCAAGGCCCTGGCCGACTGCGAGCGGGTCTACGCGGCGCTGGTCGCGGGTCGGCCCGGGATGCCGGCCCGGCAGCCGGGCTGGGAGCTGCAGGCGCTGCTGGACCCGGAGTCCTCTCGGGGCGGCGGGTCGCCGCTGAAGTGCGTGGTCGCGGAGCGGGCGGACGGCGAGGTGGTCGGGTACGCCCGCTACCGGGTCAAGCCCGAGTGGGACCTGACCGGATCGGACGGCCGGGTGGACGTGGCGGACCTCGACGCGCTCGACCCGGCGGTGTACGCGGCGCTGTGGCGGTACGTGTGCTCCATCGACCTGACCTGGACCGTACGGGCCGTCAAGCGGCCGGCGGACGATGCGGTGCTGCACCTGGTCACCGATGTCCGGCGGACGCGGGTGCGGCTGCGCGACTCGATGCACGTACGGCTCGTGGACCTGCCGGAGGCGCTGGCCGTGCGGGGCTACGGGGCTCCGCTGGACGTGGTGCTGGAGGTGGAGGACGCGTTCTGCCCGTGGAACGCGGGGCGCTGGCGGCTGACCGCCGGCGCGGACGGGGCCGCGAGCTGTACCCGGACGGAGGACCCGGCCGACCTGGAGCTGTCGGTACGGGAGCTGGGCGCGGCGTACCTGGGCGGGGTCACCCTGAACTCGCTGGCCGCTGCGGGGCTGGTGCGCGAGGTGCGGCCGGGCTCGCTGGCCCGTACCTCCCGCGCCTTCGCGGGAGACGTCGCCCCTTGGCTGCCGCACGGGTTCTAGCCGCAGCGGCCGGCTAGCGGGCCTGGCACCCCGGGCACCAGAAGAGGTTGCGGGCGGCGAGACCGGCGGTGCGGATCTCGCCCCCGCAGATGTGGCAGGACATGGCGGCCCTGCGGTAGACGTACACCTCGCCGCCGTGGTCGTCCACCCTCGGCGGGCGGCCCATGGCCTCGGGCAGGTGCTCGTCCCGGACGGTGTCGATGCGGTTGTTGCGCACGCCCTCGCGCATCAGCAGGACGAGGTCGGCCCAGATCGCGTCCCACTCGCGGCGGGTGAGGTCCTTGCCCGGGCGGTAGGGGTCGATGCCGTGCCGGAAGAGGACCTCGGCGCGGTAGACGTTGCCGACGCCGGAGACGATCTTCTGGTCCATCAGCAGGGCGGCCACGGTGGTGCGGGAGCGGGAGATCCGGGCCCAGGCGCGGTCGGGGTCGTCGGCGGGGCGCAGCGGGTCCGGGCCGAGCCGGTCGTGTATCGCCTTCTTCTCGCCCTCGCCGATGAGCGCGCACGCGGTGGGGCCGCGCAGGTCGGCGTAGTGGTCCTCGTTCAGCAGCCGGAGCCGGACCGTTTCTGTGGCGGGCGGGGCCGGTGCGGGGCCGAAGCCGAGTTTCCCGAAGAGGCCGAGGTGGATGTGGATCCAGGCGTCGCCGAGTTCGAGGAACAGGTGCTTGCCGTGTGCCTCGGCGGATTCCAGCTCGCGGCCGTCGAGCAGGGCCGCGCTCTCGGCGAACCGGCCCTGCGGACTGCTCACCCGGACCGGCCGGGCGGCGAAGCGCTCGGTGTGGTCCTCGGCGAGGCGGTGGATCGTATGCCCCTCGGGCACGGCGGCACTCCTCGGCAAAGCGGACGGAAAAGCGGACGGGAAAAGAAAAACCGGCCGCGCCGCCCGTGGAGGCGCCGCGGCCGGACGTGGGATCAGCCCTGCGGGTGGTGGGCCGGGATCGGGGGGAGCTCGCCGGTGGCCTCGTAGGCGGAGAGCATGTCGATCCGGCGGGTGTGGCGCTCCTCGTCGGAGTACGGGGTCTTCAGGAACGCGTCGATGAAGCTGACGACCTCGTCCTGGGTGTGCATGCGGCCGCCGACGGAGATGACGTTGGCGTTGTTGTGCTCACGGCCGAGCTCGGCGGTCTGGACGCTCCACGCGAGGATGGCGCGGATGCCCTTGACCTTGTTCGCGGCGATCTGCTCGCCGTTGCCGGAGCCGCCGATCACGATGCCGAGGCTGCCGGCGTCCGCGGCGGTCTTCTCCGCGGCGCGGAGGCAGAACGGCGGGTAGTCGTCCACCGCGTCATAGATGTGGGGCCCGCAGTCGACGGGCTCGTGGCCGTTGTTCTTGAGCCAGTCCACCAGGTGGTTCTTGAGCTCAAAGCCGGCATGGTCGGATCCGAGGTACACGCGCATGGTCCGAGTGTGGCACGAGCCGGACCGGGGACCCGCCGCGGGGTGTCGCGTAAGTCACTTCTAAAGCTCAAGTAAACCCAAAGAACGCAGATGGGACACCGCGGGACCAAGGTCCTGGACGTTCGTCCCTGCGCAGCGATCCGGATTGGGGTCTTCCGCCCTCCGTTCATCTCGGGTTTGAATGCCGGGGCTCGCCACCCGAGAACCTAAGGATCCGTTCATGAGTTCCACGACGACCCTTCAGAAGGAAGGCGGCCCCACCGGCAATCCCGGTGAAGGCCAGCCCTCCGACGGCCTGAAGGCCGGTCTCAAGAACCGCCACCTGTCCATGATCGCCATCGGCGGCGTCATCGGCGCCGGGCTCTTCGTCGGCTCCGGCGGCGGTATCGCCAAGACCGGTCCCGCCATCCTGCTGTCCTACGCGCTGGTCGGCGCGATGGTCGTCTTCGTGATGCGGATGCTGGGCGAGATGGCTGCCGCCAGCCCGAACTCCGGCTCCTTCTCCGCGTACGCCGACCGGGCGCTCGGCCGCTGGGCCGGTTTCTCCATCGGCTGGCTGTACTGGTTCTTCTGGGTCGTCGTCCTGGCCGTGGAGGCCACCGCCGGCGCCGTCATCCTCGAAAGCTGGATCCCGGCCGTCCCGCAGTGGGCCTGGGCGCTCATCGTGATGGCCGTGCTGACGGTCACCAACCTCGGCTCGGTCGCCTCGTACGGCGAGTTCGAGTTCTGGTTCGCCGGCATCAAGGTGGTCGCGATCAGCGGCTTCGTGATCATCGGCATGCTGGCCGTCTTCGGCGTGCTGCCGGGCTCGGACAACCCGGGTGCGGGCTTCGCCCACCTCACCGACACGGGCGGCTTCATGCCGAACGGCTGGGGCTCGGTCCTCACCGGTGTGCTGATGGTCGTCTTCTCCTTCATGGGCAGCGAGATCGTCACGCTGGCCGCCGGCGAGTCCGAGGACCCGCGCCGCGCGGTCACCAAGGCCACCAACTCGGTGATCTGGCGCATCGGCGTCTTCTACTTGGGCTCGATCTTCATCGTGCTGACGCTGCTGCCGTGGAACGACTCGTCGATCGTCGAGAAGGGCTCGTACGTCGCCGCCCTGGACTCGATCGGCATCGCGCACGCCGGCCAGATCATGAACGTGATCGTCCTGACGGCCGTGCTGTCCTGCCTGAACTCGGGCCTGTACACCGCCTCCCGCATGGCCTTCTCGCTCGGCGAGCGCGGTGACGCCCCGAAGGCCTTCGCCAAGGTGAACAAGAAGGGCGTGCCGACGGCCGCGATCCTCGGCTCGGTCGTCTTCGGCTTCCTCGCCGTCTACTTCAACTACGCCTTCAAGGACACGGTCTTCAGCTTCCTGCTGAACGCCTCGGGCGCGATCGCGCTGTTCGTGTGGCTGGTCATCTGCCTGACCCAGCTGCGGATGCGCGGGATCCTCATGCGCGAGGCCCCGGAGAAGGTGACGGTGAAGATGTGGTTCTTCCCGTACCTGACCTGGGCCACCGCCGCGATGATCACCTTCGTCCTCGGCTACATGGTCTACGACAAGGACAACCGCGAGATCGTCCTGCTGTCGCTGCTGGTCGCGGCCGTGGTGATCGCGATCGGCGTGGCGCGCCAGCTCCGCCGCAAGGCCGCTCTGAAGGCCTCCGCGTAGTACGTCCTCACGGACCCAGTACCCCGAAGACGGCGGAAGCCCCGGACCGCGCTGGGCGGTTTCTAGGGATCGTCGCAACACGTGATCGTTTGTGTTAGGCGGCGAGTAGTTTATGCAGGCGCTCGGCTGGGGTTTCCCAGCCGAGCGTTTTGCGTGGTCGGCCGTTGAGTTCGGCGGCGAC
>NZ_JBWJVM010000027.1:0-93780 GCF_056428985.1 Streptomyces sp. CA189
CGTCGCCGCCCAGCTCAACGGCCGACCACGCAAAACGCTCGGCTGGGAAACCCCAGCCGAGCGCCTGCATAAACTCCTCGCGGCCTGAACAACCAACCACGTGTTGCGACGACCCCTAGAAACCGCCTCTAGCTGGGGGTCTTCTTTCGTTGTCGTGGCGCGCCTCTACGTCGAGACCATGTGTAGCGAGCTTGACAGAGGCGAGGCGCAGGGCCATTGTGTGTGTAGCGCGCTACACAAGGTGGCGTCGGAGGGGAGCACCATGAACATCACCGCCGAGACCGTCGAAGACCTCTATACCCACGGCGGCAGCATCACCCTTGCCGACGGCGAAGACCTCACTCGGGACCAGCTCATCCAGTACATCGACAACTGCGACATCGACACCGACAACGACGGCACCCCCCTCGACAGCCAGTGGCAGATCCTCGCCGACGTCCTCGGCGCCCCCGACCCCGCCGACCTCGGAGAGATCACCACAATCGTCGCCGCCGCCCACCGGATCGAAGCCGCCGAGAAAGACCGGGACGAAGCCATCCGCCGAGCTGTCGCCGCCGGACACCAGGTGACCGCGATCGCCCGCGCCGCGAACCTCAGCCGGGCCCGCATCTACCAGATCCGCGACGGCCGCCGCTGACCGCACAGCCCGGCAGAGCGCCTGTCAGCGTCAGCGACCCCCAGCGAAGCATGTACCGAGCCAGTCGAAGGAGACTGCCATGGAAATCCTATGCGGCCACTGCGATCCGATCCTCCCGCCCGGACGCGGGCCCACGTTCGGCGCCTGGGGTGGCACATTCCATCACCCGGGCCAGTGCCGCCAAGTCGAAACCCCGTGGCGCGCCTTCTGGCACGAGCGACGGCGGCAGGGCTATAACCCGGCTGACGCCAACCCCTTCGAACTGACCGGGCTGACCCTCCTGGACGAGGTCTACGAGCCCGACGGCCACCCCTTCCCCGAGGACACGCCCGGCTACAAGCGCCTGGGCGACAACTGGGTGAGGGCCTGCATCGTCCTCGTCCGAGGAGAAACCCCCGAGGAAGTCACCCCACAGCACGTCGAGCACGACGCCATCCACGACATGGACGACGGCTATGACTACAACGACGAGGACTGGGAGATCCCCTACATGGTCCGACCCGCCACCCCGGAAGAGGCGCAGGGCGTCCTCACCGACGAAGAAGAGGGCCCCTTCATCCCGCCGCAAGGCCCCTTCCCCCCGGCGAAGTGACCGCCAACCCGACCAGACCTGCCACTCCAAGGAGACGACGTGAGCAACCACGACAGCGACCTCGAAGGCATCCTCACCGCGATCAGCACCTGGGATCGCGAGACCGCCCACTACTACGAGCTGACCCCCCGGCTGCAGGTCGCCTTCGATGCCACCCTTGACGAGCCGCTGCACTTCGCACACAACGACGACGCCGAGCTCGGCGAAATCCCGGTCACCCCGCGGCAGGCCTCGAACCTCGCCCGCATCCTGACGGCATACAACGAGGCAGTCGGGGACGACGAGTAGGCCCGTTGTCAGTGCCCACCGCTAGCCTGTTCGTATCAATCGGCTCTAGTACGCGGGGATGCTGCTGGACCGAGTACCCGCCCCGCTGGCTGCGTGCCCGGCGGGGCGGAGTGCTGTCAGGACTCGGCTGGCTCAGGATGCAGGGCCGCCTTGACGACTGCCTTCTCGAGGTCGAAGCGGTTCAGTCCGTGGGCCTTCGCATGGTCGGTCACCGCCTGGTTGAAGACGGCCGCGGCCTCCATCCAGGGCTCCCACCGTTCCGGCGAGTAGTCCCCGGCCTGAGCTTCCACACGCGCCGCTTCGCTGGCGAGCTTCAGCTCGACCAGTCGCTGCCGGCCTGCTGCTTCGTCTACCTGTTCGTCTGCCACGGCCGGATCCTAGGCGGCAGGTCTGACATCGCCGCGGATCGCCGCAGCCCACTCCGCGAGAAGCTCCTCGTACCGCGGCTCCCCAGCCCGGCCCGCGGCGACGAGCGCCCGAATCTCCGCGTTGATCTCCGCGAGAGGGCGCACAGGGCCACGGCCTGAAGGGGTGGGGGACATGTCGCACAGGATATCGGGCAGCGCTCAGAATCGGGGGTCCTCGGTTCTGATCAACGCCCGGACGCAGAACCGGCCTCACCCCCTACGCTGACAGTGTCGAGCTGCAGGAAAGGGGCAAGGCCGCTATGCCAGTTGATGCTACTCCCGAACCCATCAGGTTCGGGCAGCGCGTACAAATCCTCCGCACCCGCCGCGGCATGAGCCGCCCAGTCCTCGCCGGCCTCCTCGGCAAGTCGCCGTCGTGGCTCAAGCAGATTGAGACAGGTCAGATCCAGGTGCCCAAGCTGCCGACGATCCTGCGCATCGCGGAAGCCCTCCGCGTGCGTGACCTCGCCGACCTCACAGGCGACCAGTCCATGACTATCGAGCTGTTCATCGGCCCCGGCCACTCCAGCCTCCCCGCCGTCAAGGCCGCCATCGACACCTTCCCGCTCGTCGCCGATCGGGAAGCACCCAGCGCCGAACATCTGCAGCACCGGCTCGCCAGAGCATGGGGCGCAAGGCACACGGCCCCCAACCACCGCGAAGTCATCGGCGCCCTCCTGCCAGCCCTGATCCGGGATGCCCAGCTCTCGGTGCGCCAAGCCGACAGTGCGGCCGCCAGAAGGGAAGCGCAGGCCACGCTGGCCGAGGTGTACTTCCTCGCCCAGTTCTTTTGCGCCTACCAGCCCGACTCGGCCCTGCTGTGGCGGGTTGCCGAACGCGGCATGGTCGCCGCCCAGGACAGCGAAGACCCGCACGCCATCGGGGTTGCCGCCTGGCTCGCCGCGCAAGCGCACCGCGATAGCGGACCTGGGCACTTCGAAGCGGCCGACATGGTCGTCCATGAAGCGCTCCGCTACCTCGAGCCCCACCTCAACGCTGGGCCCGAGCCTGTCCTCGCCATCTCCGGGGCGCTCCAGCACGAGGCTGGCTACACCGCAGCCCGTCGCGGCGATACGGCGAGCGCCTGGGCGTGGTGGGACAAGGCCAGCAAGGCCGCGAAGAAGTTGGACCTCGGCTACTTTCACCCCATCACGAGCTTCGGCCCGGCCATCATGGGCGCCCACGCCGTGACCATCGCCGTCGAGCTTCGGGCCGGCGGAGAGTCGGTACGGCAGGCGGTACGGGCAGACCGGACACCAATCCCCTCCCGGCCCCGTCTTGCCCGACACCGCATCGAGGAAGCCCGCGGCTACCAGCTCGACGGCCAGCCCGAGGTGGCGCTCGACACCCTCGACCGGGCTCACGCCGCGGCCCCGGAGACGATCCGCTATAACGGCTACGCGAGAAGGATCATCCTCGAGGAGACCGAGGCCAGGTCGCCGGAGCGCCGGCAGAAAGCTTCGCAGCTGGCGGTGAAGGTCGGTCTGCTCTCGGCCTGAGTTCGAGCATCTGGGCGAGGGGCAGGATTCCTGCCCCTCGTTCCTGCTGTCGGGCCTCAGGATGTCGGTACCCAGCCGCCGAGACGAGGTGCCACCGATGGCCGATCAGATGCCGGAATGCACGTACTGCCTCCAGCCCGACGTTGACGTGTGCGTCCGCGCCGTCCCCACTGTCAGCGGGCCCCGCTTGGAGTTCGCCCACACAGCGTGCGCTGCCGACCGCGGCGTTGCGCCGCTGTACCGGCTGGTCCCCGTGGAGCGTGCATCGTGACCGCCGGCCGGATCTGCTGCGAGTGCCAGCAGGCCATCCACGGTGAGGCCAAGGAGATCACCCGGCACAGTGCGAGTGGTGTCCGCCCGAACGACTACGCGCACCCTCCTGGCGAGTGCCCGCCCAGGCAGCCGGCCCGCTCGACGGTGGCCCGCTACCTGCCACGCCACCCCTAAGCCCCCGCCTCTCCGGCCGCGGCGGCAGCGGGAGAGGCGGGTACGCAATTGAGACAAGCCAGCAGGTTTGTGTTCGCTTCAACAAAGTTTCGTGCGTGTGTTCGAAGTGGCAGTCGCGAAATCCCTGGTAGCGCATGACAGTTGGTTACGGAATCGCACGGGGTGTGAACCCTGCGTTTGCATAAATGCACGGACCCCCCTCCCGCTGCCTGGCATATGCAGGCAGACTGGAAACCTGTCGTGTGGCCGAAACTGGCACTGCGAGCAGGTGGCTAGGGCATGAGATCACGCAGTGGCACACGCACGATTCGAGCGATACGGGCAAGGTGGCTGAACCGTGGATCCGTCTGTCCGTACTCAATGCGCTGGTACGTGTTCCGGGGGATGCCGGCCGGGAGGTAGACGTCCTCCTGGGTGAGGCGGGCGGCCCTGCGTGCGTCGCGGACGCGGTCGCCTAGCCGTCTGAGGGCCTCACTCTGATCGTCGTGCACCCACAAACGCTGCGAGTTTCATGATCAAAAGTCTGCCCCAGTAGTGGGGCATTTGCTGGATCTAGCCCTTGCTGACTGATGGGCAGGGGATCAAAAGCTTCGGCGCGGCTGGTTCTAATCCAGCCGCGCCGAAGGGGACACCGAGGGCCGCAGCACCCCATGCGCGGCCAGCGGTGACCCCGCTGGATGCCCGTCAGGTCACGACGGGCATCCAGCCTGACGAGTGAACCGCACAACGGCACCGTTGTACGAGACATCCGTCAGCCGGAAACGCCGAAGCCGGGCGGCTTACACACCCCTCCAGGGTGCCGCCCGGCTTCGGTCTGCCTGGCTTCCAGTGGGAGACCAATGGGAAATCAAGCGGGGGAGCAGCCTCGAATCGGCTCGAAATCCCTCTAAAAACCTCTAGACGTATTAGGTCTCGAGACAGTCGTCGGCCCCACCGGCGGCGCCCGTCTCGCGCTCCTCATCGGAGGGCTGTCGACTCCTGCGCTCCCCAGTGGGGCCGTTGACCTGCGGAAACTCAGAGTGCCTGCGCGGCCGGTTTGACCATGCCCCGCACTGTGCGCGACTTCACAAACTCGCCCATGGCCGTCATCTCCCATTCGCCGGAGAACTGCTTGATCAGCTTGGCCATCATCACGCCGGTCTGCGGCTCGGCGCTGGTGAGGTCGAAGCGGACGAGCTCCTCGTTGGTCGCGGCGTCGATGAGGCGGCAGTAGGCCTTGGCCACCTCGGTGAACTTCTGGCCGGAGAAGGAGTTGACCGTGAAGACGAGGCCCGTCGCGTCCGCGGGCAGCCGGCCGAGGTCCACGACGATCACCTCGTCGTCGCCCGCGCCCTCTCCGGTGAGGTTGTCGCCGGAGTGCTTGACGGAGCCGCCGAGGATGGACAGCTTGCCGAAGTAGCAGCTGTCGATGTGGTTGCGCTGCGGGCCGTACGCGATGACCGAGGCGTCCAGGTCGATGTCCCGGCCGCGGAACGCGGGCTCCCAGCCGAGGCCCATCTTGACCTGGGAGAGCAGCGGGCGGCCGCCCTTGACCAGGGACACGGTCTGGTTCTTCTGGAGGCTGACCCGGCCCTTGTCGAGGTTGATCTTCCCGGCGCCGGGGGCGGGGGTGGGGGCGGGGGCGGAAGCCGCGACCGGCGCGGGGGCGGCCGGTGCTGGGGCAGCCGGGGTCGCGCCGGGAGCGCCGCTGGTGAGCCAGGGGGAGGCCGCGTAGGTGGGCGGCGCCGGGGGAGCCGGGGGCGCGGGCGGGGCGACGGGCGGCGCGACGGGGGCCGGGGCGGCGGCCGCCGGAGCCGGCTCCTCCTCCACCGAGACCCCGAAGTCGGTCGCGATGCCGGCGAGGCCGTTCGCGTACCCCTGGCCGACCGCGCGCACCTTCCACACGCCGCCGCGCTGGTAGACCTCGACGACCACCAGGGCGGTCTCCGTGCCGAGCTTCGGCGGGGTGAAGGTGGAGATCGCCGCTCCGCTGCCGGCGTCCCGCACGGTGGCGGTGGGCTCGATGCCCTGGAAGGACTGGCCCGCGGCGTCCGGGCTGGCGGTGATGACGATCCGCTCGATGCCCGGCGGGACCGAACCGGTGTCCACGGTGATCGAGTCCGGCGCGGTGCCGCCGCCCGAGCGGTAGGTGACGCCGGGGCCGGACGGCTGGTTGAAGAAGATGAAATCGGCGTCGGAACGCACCTTGCCGTCGGCGCCGAGGAGCAGCGCGGAGACGTCGAGCCGCACCGGGGCAGCCACGTCGACCGTCACGCGGACGGCATTGAGCGGCAGGTTGGAACCAGGGGTCATAGCGGTCATGCCGGGAGAACGACCGAGGTGGCTTTGCCGTTCCCTTGCTTTCACCCGGTTTCCCGGTTCTTCACCCTTGCCCCACCCGTGCCTCAGACGCGACCCCGGTTGCGGGGGTGGTTCCTGGCGGTCCGCTCGTTGCCGAACTTGTAGGAGCCGGTCCAGCGCGCCATCACGAGCTGGGCGTCACCGGCTCCGACCTCGGCCAGGAACGCGGCGGCCCGCCCGCCCCGGAGGGTGGCCGCGGACCGGCCCTGGTGGGTGATGACGACGCTGTGGTCGCCCCGTTGTTCGTACGAGAATCCGTGGGGTTTCGGCATGGGGCCGAGCGTGCCGTCCCCGGGTGGTGGCCTGCAACACAATATGCCCGGCCCGACCCTGGCACGCCCCGCTCCGACCCTCGGGCCGACCCCAGCCCCGACCCCCGTCCCGCCTCGCGATGCGGTGTCAGCCGCGCCGAGTAAGATCCCTTTTGCAGTGATTTCATGCGCTACGGAAGAGGTTTTGCTCATGCCTGCTGGTGCAGCTCTTACGGCCGAATCGATCGGCCCGGTGGACGTCGCCGTGGTCACCTTCGACGGCAATCGGTTCAACGGCGATGTCGCCCCGGCCCTGCGCGAGCTCCAGGAGAGCGGAGTGGTGCGCATCCTCGACCTCACGTTCGTCCGCAAGGAGCGGGACGGCGCGGTGTCCGTGGTGGAGCTCGCCGACTCCGAGGTGGCCGATCAGTTCGAGCGGGTCCTCGGCGAGGAGTTCGACCTGCTGAGCGACGAGGACCTGGAGACCGTGGCGCAGGGCCTCGCCCCGGAGTCCTCCGCGCTCGTGGTGGTGTGGGAGAACGCCTGGGCCACGCGCCTGGCCTCGGCGGTACGGGAGTCCAACGGGCAGGTGCTCTTCATGGAACGCATCCCACGGGACGGCGTCGAACGCGCCGTCGCCGCACTGACCGAGAAGTAGGAGGAGAGTCATGCGTCGACGCATGGGGCGCCCGGGTCTGCTGGGCGCGATGGCCCGTACCGCGGTCGTGGCGGGTACGGCCACGGCGGTCTCCGGGAGGATGCAGCGGGGCCAGGCCGAGCGCAGCGCGCAGCAGCAGGCGGCGGCGGACGCCGAGCAGCAGGCCCTCGTCAACCAGGCGGCGGCCCAGGCGGCCGCGCAGCAGCAGGCCTGGCAGCAGACCCAGCAGGCCCAGCCGGTCCAGCAGGCCGCGGCCGCGCCGGCTCCCGCGGTCGACAGGGTCGGCCAGCTCACCGCGCTGGCCGAACTGAAGGCCCAGGGCCTGCTCACCGACGAGGAGTTCGCGGCGGAGAAGGCCCGGGTGCTGAACGCCTGACCGGGCCCCCTCCGGCAGCCGGGCCGGGCAAGATCCGAAAGAGACGGCCTAGCCTCCCGTGACCCGTCGCGGGAGGTTCAGGGGGTTGGCCTCGCGGAGTTCCGCCGGGAGCAGGGCGTCCGGCACCGACTGGTAGGCCACCGGGCGGAGCCAGCGCTCGATGGCGGTGCCGCCGACCGAGGTGGAGTGGGCGGTCGCCGCCGGGTAGGGGCCCCCGTGGTGCTGGGCCGGAGCCACGGCCACGCCGGTCGGCCAGCCGTTGACCACGACCCGGCCCGCCAGTGTCGTGACCTGGGAGATCAGCTCCGCCGCCGGACCCGGGCCGCCGTCCGCCTCGGCGGCCGACAGCTGGAGGGTCGCGGTGAGGTTCCCGGGGAGCCGCCCGAGCACGGCGGCGGCCTCGTCCTGGCCGGCGTACCGGGCCAGCACGGTGACGGGGCCGAAGCACTCCTCCAGGAGCACCTCGTAGGGCCCGCCCTCCAGCAGGGTCCGCGCCGGCACGCTCAGGTAGCCCGCGCCGACGGTGTGCTCGCCGCCCGAGCCGGGGGTGACGGGCGCGTCGACCCCGGGCAGCGCGGCGCGTTCGCGGACCCCGGCGACGAAGTTGTCCCGCATCCGGTGGTCGAGGAGCACCCCGGGCTCGGTCTTCACGAGGGCGTCGGAGAGGGCGCTCGCGAGCCGGTCCCCGTCCGCGCCCTCGGGTACGAGGACCAGGCCGGGCTTGACGCAGAACTGGCCGACCCCGAGGGTGACCGAGCCGGCCAGCCCGCCGCCGATCTCCTCGGCGCGCTCGGCGGCGGCCGCCGGGGTGACCACGACCGGGTTCAGGGAGCCCAGTTCCCCGTGGAAGGGGATCGGTACGGGCCGCGCGGCGGCGGCGTCGAACAGCGCCCGCCCGCCCCGGATGGACCCGGTGAACCCGGCGGCGCTGATCAGGGGGTGCCGGATCAGCTCCAGGCCCGCGTCGAACCCGTGGACCACCGCGACGACCTCGGCCGGCAGCCCGGCGGCGACGGCCGCCCGGCGCAGCAGCGAGGCGCACAGCTCGGAGGTGGCCGGGTGGTCGGGGTGCGCCTTGACCACGACCGGGCAGCCCGCGGCCAGCGCGCTGGCGGTGTCGCCGCCGGGCACGGAGAAGGCGAGGGGGAAGTTGGAGGCGGCGTAGACCGCGACCACGCCCAGCGGCACCTTGTAGCGGCGCAGTTCGGGGCGGGGCGGGGCGGTGGCGGGATCGGCGCGGTCGATGCGGATGTCGAGATAGGAGCCCTCGTCCACGGCGTCGGCGAAGGCCCGGAACTGGCCCGTGGTGCGGGCGAGCTCGCCGGTGAGCCGGCCCGGGCCGAGCGCCGTCTCCGCGTCGGCGGCCTCGATCACGTGGGAGGCCGCCTCGTCGAGCAGATCGGCGGCGGCGCGCAGGAAGGCGACGCGCCGCGCGGCGTCGGCCAGCGAGCCGCGGGCGGCGTGGGCCGCGCGCACGGCTTCGTCCACCTCCCGGGGTGTGGCCTCCACCGCAACCTGCTCGCGGTGCTTCCCGGTGCGGGGGTCCACACTCCAGACTGGTGCTGCTGCCATGGCGAACTGCCTCCTGGATCTACGCTGACCCGCGCGGATGCGTTCAGTATTGTGAACGCTGTTCCGTTGGATGAATGATCACATCCACCGTGGACTCTATTTCCGTGTCTTCCGGGTTGACAAGTGACAGCAAGAGACAGAGGGGCATGAAGGCGGATGACCACCACAGCTGAGTCGGGGGGCTCGGGCGCGCCGGCGGCCGTCAAGTCGGCGGTACGCACGGTCCTGTTGCTGGAACACTTCGCTTCCCGGCCGGGTCTGCACAGCCTCGCCGACATCCAGAACGACCTCTCCCTGCCCAAATCCAGCCTCTACATGCTGCTGCGCACCTTGGTGAACCTGGGCTGGGTCGAGACGGACGCGACGGGCACGCGGTACGGCATCGGCGTACGGGCGCTGCTCGTGGGCAGCTCGTACATCGACGGGGACGAGGTGGTCGCGGCGGCGCGGCCCACGCTGGACCGGCTCTCCGACGACACGACGGAGACGATCCACCTGGCCCGCATGGACGGGACGAGCGTGGTCTACCTCGCGACCCGGCAGTCCCAGCACTACCTGCGGCCCTTCACCCGCGTCGGGCGGCGGCTGCCGGTGCACTCGACGGCGCTCGGCAAGGCCCTGCTGGCCACGCACGCGGACGAAGAGGTGCGCGCACTGCTGCCGCGGCGGCTCGAAGCCGTCACGGAGCACACCATCACCGACCGGGACCGGCTCATCGAGGAGCTGGCACTGGTACGGGAGCAGGGGTACGCGGTGGACCGGGAGGAGAACACGCTCGGACTGCGCTGCTTCGGGGTGGCGGTGCCGTACCGGACGCCGGCGCGGGACGCGGTGAGCTGTTCGGTGCCGGTGGCGCGGCTGACTCCGGGGCACGAACGGGGCATCAAGGCGGCGCTGTTCGCGGCGCGCGACCGGCTGTCGGTGGTGACGCGGCGGATGTAGCCGCGGGTGGCGTGGCGGAGCGCGCGGTTCCTCCCCCGGGCGGGGGAGGCGGTTCCCCTTCAAGGGGGAGGTGGCGGGGACACGGAACCGGGACCGTTGAGGCATGACCACACGAGCCGAACACCCGCCGCGGTCACAGCGACCGGCGCGCGAAGAAGCGCAGACCTCATTCCCCCGGCCGGGGGCCGGGCGCAGGATCCCGGCCGCGGTGGCCGTAGCCGCGACCGTCCCGTACCTGACGCTGAAGGCCGCCTGGCTGGCGGGGAGTCACATCGGGATACCGGCGGGCAGCGTGCTGCGGGAGCCCGGGCTGGTCCTCACCGTGGCGAATTCCGTCACGGTGCTCATGGACGCGGCCGTGATCGCGCTCGTGCTGGTGCTCATCAGGCCCTGGGGCAAGCGGGTGCCGTCCTGGCTGCTGACCGTCCCGGCCTTCGTCGCCACCGGCCTGCTCACCCCGATCGTGCTCGGGTTCCCCGGCCAACTCCTCATGAGAGCCGTGGGGCTGGGACCCGACGCGGCGGCGAAGGCAGCCGGGAAGCCCTTCCTCGACCCCTGGGTCTTCCACGTGGTCTACGTGGGCTTCATCGTCCAGGCGATAGCCCTGGCCGTCCTGTTCGTGCCCTATGCGCGGGAGCGCTGGGGCCGGCGCTGGCAGGGCCCCCTCGGCCCGCGGCTCCCGTCACCCACGGGGGTGGTGGCGGGAGTCGCGGCGGCGCTGGCCTCGGTGGTCGCCGCTGGGCACCTCTACTGGGCCTTCGGCGGTACGGCCGGGCAGAACGCGGCGCAGATCGTGCAGCACTCCTCGGACACTGCCGTGGGCTCCGCCGTCCACGCGATATGCGCCCTGACCGCCGGGGCGGGGGCGGTGCTGCTCGCCCGGGGCGGGGCCCGGCGGGCGGGGTGGCCGCTGGCCGTGGCGTGGACCGGGTCGGCGGCGACCCTGTGCTGGGGGATGTGGATGCTGGCGGCCTTCTCGACCGGAGACCCCGGTCCGGGCGAACAGACCACCACCGCGAGCTATGTGATCTACGCTGGCCAGATGATCACCGCGCTCCTCGCGACCGCCGTCATGGGGCGCTTCCTCGCCGGCCGCCGCGCGGCCTGAAGGGGTCGGCGTGGAGCTGCGGCCGGGGGTGCGCCGGGCACGTGGGATGCGTCGGAGATGGGTCCATCTGATCCTCGGCGGGGCCCTGCTGATGCCGTACTTCCTGCTCATGGAGGTGGCGGTCGGCGTCCTTGCCGGTGGGAGGGACGCGGGAGCCTCTCTGCCGCTCAGCCTCGCCGCCTACGCCGCGGCCCTGCCGCTCGTCGCCGTGACCGGGCTGCTCCGGCTGGTCCGGCCGATGTCCGTCGCCGCGGCGCGCGCCCTGTGCGGGGTGCCGGGGGAGCGGTTCGCCGAGGGGCCGGCCCGGAGTTGGGCGGCCCGGGGGCGGGCCTCGGCCTGGTGGACCCTGCACCTGGGGGTCGGCGCCCTGGTCAGCGGGATGAGCCTGGCGGTACCGCCCATGGCGGTGGTGCTGATCGCCCTGCCCTTCGTGAGCGCGCTGCGGGAGCTCCCGGTCGGACTCGGCCCGCTGGGCTTGCCGGATCAGCCGTATGTCGCCCCCCTGCTCGGGATCGGGCTGCTGGCCGGGCTCGTCCTGTGCGCCGCCGGGGCGGGGGCGCTGCTGGCCCGGCTGGCGCCCGTCCTGCTCGGGCCGACGGCGGCGGACCGGCTGGCGGCCGCCGAGGAGCGCGCCGCGGATCTGGCGGTCCGCAACCGGCTGGCCCGGGAGCTGCACGACGCCGTCGGGCACGCCCTGAGCGCGGTCACCCTCCAGGCGAGCGCCGCCCGGCGGGTGCTCGACAGCGACCCCGGCTTCGTACGGGAGGCGCTGGCCGCGATCGAGGACACCACGCGGCGCACGGTGGGCGAGCTGGACGCCGTCCTCGGCCTGCTGCGCGAGGGCGACGGAGCGGGCGCCGGGGGTACCGGGCCGCCGGCTCCGACGCTGGCATCCGACCTCGACGGGCTGCTGGCCCGCAGCCGGGCCTCCGGGACCCCGATCACCGCCCGCCAGGACCCGGGACCGGCCGGCGACTGGGGGCGGCTCCCGGCGATCGCCTCCCGCGAGGCGTACCGGATCGTCCAGGAGGGGCTGAGCAACGCGCTGCGGCACGGGACGGGCCCGGTCGATCTGCGGATCCTCGTACGGGTGCGGGGCGGCCACACGGGGCACGGCGGACACGCGGGGCACGGCATACACGCGGGGCACGGCATACACGAGGAACTGGAGATCACCATGACGAACGATCCGGCGGCCGCTCCGCAGGCCCGCACCACCGGGGGCCGGGGGCTGCGCGGCGCGGCCGAGCGGGCCGCGCTGCTCGGCGGGCGGGTCGAGGCCGGGCCGCACGAGGATCGGTGGCGGCTGCGGGCCGTGCTCCCGCTCGGCGGGGACGCCCGATGACGCCGCCGACCCCGCCGCCGCCGATGCCGCCGCCCCCGCAGCCGTCAGCGCCGATGCCGCCGACCCCGTCGACCGCACCGGCGCCCCTTCCGGCGGCCCCGCCGGGGCGCCCGCCGCTGCGGCTGGTCGTGGCCGACGACGAGCGGATGGTCCGTACCGCCCTGCGGGTCATCCTCGACGCCGAGCCCGACCTGGAGGTCGTCGGCGAGGCGGCCACCGGAGCCGAGGCCGTGGCCGTGGTCCGGGCGCTCACCCCGGACGTGGTGCTGATGGACGTGCGGATGCCGGAGATCGACGGCATACGGGCCACCGAGCGGATCCTCGCCACCATGGCCGAGCCGCCCCGGATCGTGGTGGTCACCACCTTCGAGAACGACGCCTACGTGTACGAGGCGCTGCGCGCGGGAGCCGCGGGGTTCCTCCTCAAGCGGGCCGACCCCGACGAGCTGACCGCCGCGGTCCGGCTGGTGGCCCGCGGGGACTCGCTGCTCTTCCCGGCGGCCGTCCGCTCCCTGGCTGCCGCCCACACCCCGCCCGGGGCCGGCCCGCCCGCCGCGCCCTGGGTCGCCCGGCTCACGGACCGGGAGGCCGACGTACTGCGCCTGATGGCCGCGGGGCTCTCCAACCACGAGGTGAGCGAGCGGCTCGGAGTCGGCCCGCAGACGGTCAAGACGCACGTCGCCGCCGTGCTGGCCAAGACCGGCTCCCGGGACCGGACCCAGGCGGTGATCGCGGCGTACGAGGGAGGCTTCCTCATGAAGAAAGGCTGAGAACTCCGCCACAATCGGGGCAGAGCGGAACGGCTGGGGACGTTGGGGCGTCCTTCTGGGGGATGAACAAGACGATCAGGCGTGCGTCGGTCTTCTGTCTGCTTCTGGTGCTGGCCCTTTTGGTGCGGGTCACCTGGGTGCAGGCGTACCAAGGCCAGGCCCTCGCAGACGACAAGAACAACCGGCGCAACCTCATCGGGCAGTACGAGAACCCGTTGGGGAACATCATCGTGGGCGGGGAGGCGATCACCGGTTCCACGGACACGGGCGGCAAGGACTTCCGGTACAAGCGGACGTACACCGACGGGCCGCTGTACGCGCCGATCACCGGCTACAGCTCCCAGGCCTTCGGGTCGAGCATGCTGGAGGGCGTCTACCGGAACATCCTCAACGGCTCCGACAACCGGCTCAAGACGATCATGGACACGCTCACCAACAAGCGGGCCGCCCCGGGCAACGTCCTCACCACGATCGACAAGGAAGTCCAGAAGGCGGGCTGGGACGCGCTCCAGGGCAAGCAGGGCTCGGCCGTGGCGATCGACCCGGCGACGGGCGAGATCCTGGCCGTCGTGAACAACCCGTCCTTCGACCCGGGCTCCATCGCCGGCGCCGGCGAGACGGAGCAGAAGGCGTGGGAGGCGCTCAGCGCCGACAAGGGCAAGGCGCTGGAGAACACCGCGCTGCGCAAGCCGCAGGCGCCGGGCTCCACCTTCAAGCTGGTCACCCTCGCCGCGGCCATCGAGAACGGCCTGGTCACGAACATCGACACGCCGACCGGGGTCCCCGGTGACTACACGATCCCCGGGACGCGGACCAAGCTGCGCAGCGAGGTGGACGACTCGTTCTGCAACAACGTTTCCCCCCGGGTCGCGCTGAAGCTGTCCTGCAACAACGTCTTCGCGGAGTTCGCCCACAAGCTCGGCCAGGACAAGATGCGCGCCATGGCGGAGAAGCTCGGCTTCAACGTGGTGCAGAAGACCCCCGTCTGGACCAGCCCGCCCAGCAAGTACCCGACGAAGAAGATGTCGGTCGACCAGGTCGCGCAGACCGGCATCGGCCAGTTCGACGTCCAGGCCACCCCGCTGCAGATGGCGATGGTGACGGCCGCGATCGAGAACGGCGGCAAGCTGGTCTCCCCGCACCAGGTCTCCGAGGTCACCGACTCCAACGGCAACGTGCTGGAGAGCTTCAAGGACCCGAAGTCCGAGCAGGTGATGAGCGCGAAGACCGCCTCGATGGTCCAGGACGCCATGAGGACGGTCGCCACCGAAGGCGGCGGCAAGAACGTCCAGATCCCGGGCGTCGAGTCGGGAGCCAAGACCGGTACCGCCCAGCGCGGCGTGAACAACAGCCTGCCGCCGCTGGCCTGGTACACCACGTACGGAAAGATGAACGGCAAGCAGATCGCGGTCACCGTCGTGATCGAGAACTCGGACACGGACCGCTCCGAGATCGGCGGCGGCAGGCTGGCCGCCCCGGTGGCGCAGAAGATGATGCAGGCCTGGCTGAAGAATTAACCCGTTGACCTCGTTGACCGCGGGAGCGACCCGTCCGGGGAATGAGACGCGGCGGCGGATGGTTGAACACGGAACAGTTGATTCCGTGGAGGGAAGAAGGAACATGCGCGTCGAGATCTGGAGCGACATCGCCTGCCCGTGGTGCTACATAGGCAAGGCCCGGTTCGCCAAGGCGCTGGCCGGCTTCGCCCACCGCGACGAGGTCGAGGTGGTCCACCGCTCCTTCGAGCTCGACCCGAACGGCCCCAAGGGCCAGGTGGCGCCCGTCCTGGAGATGCTGGCCAAGAAGTACGGCCGCACCCTCGACGAGGCCCGCGGCATGGAGGAGCACGTCGCCGCGAGCGCCCGCGCCGAGGGGCTGACGTACCGCACCGAGGGCCGTTACCACGGCAACACCTTCGACGTCCACCGCTTGCTGCACCTGGCCGCCGACCGCGGACGCCAGGAGGAGCTGCTCGACCTCGCCTACCGCGCCAACTTCGGCGAGGAGCGCTCCGTCTTCGAACCCGAGGTGCTCGTCGCACTCGCCGTCGAGGCCGGACTGGACGAGGGGGAGGCCCGCGCGGTGCTGGCCGACGAGTCGGCGTACGCCGCCGAGGTGCGGGCCGACGAGCGCGAAGCGGCCGAGCTGGGCGCGAACGCCGTGCCGTTCTTCGTGCTCGACCGCCGCTACGGGATCTCCGGGGGCCAGCCCTCCGAGGTGTTCGCGCAGGCGCTGGAGCAGGCCTGGGCCGGCCGCGAGGTCCTCGCGCCCGCCGCCCCCGAGGGGGAGGCCTGCGAGCCCGACGGGGCGTGCGCGGTGCCGCGGCCGTAGCCGGGGCCGCGGCGGCCGTGGGCCGCCGCGCCCCCGGACGGTTCGGAAGTCCGGTGACCCGGGGGGCTTCGCCTCCGTCATCAACCGCTCCTTCTCGCTACGCAGAAGCGAGTTCTGTGCGGGGGCACGCCCCGAAGGGTCTTGGGCGCACTGGGTTCCGGCTTTCGCGGCCCGGTCGGCGACACGCATCCTGTGCACCCTGGTCCCGCTGCACGCCGGCTGGGTGGCGGCCGCATCGATGTGGGACGCCGCCTACGGCCCCATGAAGGAACTCGCCGCGGAGCCCGGCGCTTCGACGCGTCCCCGGCCTTCCTCGGCTACCACGCCGCCGAACCCTCGCTTGCCCCGCTGGAGCGGATCGGCATCGACGCCGTGCACGCCCACGACACCGCCCTGGCCGCCCGCGCGGGCCGCCCGCGGGCCTCCTTCCACCTCTACAACACCGAGGCGGACGTGGACCGGCTGCTGAACCTCCTGGAGGGCTGACCGGATCAGGCGGAGGGCAGGGCCGCCGACCAGGCCGAACCCGCCGCCGCAAGGGCCCCGGCCGGGTCCGCCGACAGGGCCGCGGCCAGGGCGGTCAGGCTGGAGCCGACGGTGTCCAGGGAGGCCGCCGTGCCGTAGTGGTTGACCCGGACCATCTCCCGGGCCAGCGCGCCGCCGCCCGCCGCGAGAGGGGCAGCCGGATCGGCCGCCAGGGCCTTCGCCACCACCAGGGAGGCCTCCGGGACCCGCAGGGTGGTGGCCACCGGGGCCGCCGCCGCGTCCCGGCCGACGTACGGGGCGATGCCCAGCGCCGCCGCGCCCGCACGGGTCGCCGCCGCCGCGGCCGCGTGGCGGGCCGTCACCGCCGGCAGGCCCTCGGCCGCGATGCGGTCCAGGCAGGCCTCCAGCGCCAGCATCTCCAGCTGCGCCGGCGCGTGCGGCAGCGCCGTGCGCCCGCCGTCGATCCAGCGCTCCTTCCAGTCCAGCAGGGAGAGGTACGAGCGGCGCGGAGCCGCGGAGTTCTCCGCGAAGCGGGCCCACGCGCGGTCGGAGACCGATACGGCCGAGACCCCCGCCGGCCCGCCCATCGCCTTCTGCGCGCCGATCACGCACAGGTCCACGCCCCACGCGTCCGGCAGCAGCGGCTCCGCGCCCACCGAGGCCACCGCGTCCAGCATGAACAGCGCCCCGTGGGCCCGTACGGCCTCGCCGATCTCCGCCACCGGGTTGGTGTTCCCGGTGGCCGCCTCCGCGTGCACCAGGGAGACGAAGTCGATCTCCGGGTGCTCCGCCAGGGCGTGCTCCACCTGGGCCGCCGACACGGCCGTGTCGAAGGGGACCGCCAGGTCCACGACGCTCGCCCCGCAGTCGCGCAGCCAGTTGCCGAAGGTGGTCCCGTAGGGGCCGGTCACCACGTTCAGCGCGGTCGAACCGGGCCGCGCGCCCGACCGGATGCACCCCTCCAGCGGCAGCAGCGCCTCGCCCTGGGTGATCACCACGTCGGCCCGGGTTCCGAGCAGCTCCGCGACCCCCCGCTCGATCGACGCGAAGCGCGCGGCGGTCAGGGGCGGAAGGTCCAGGAGGGGGTGGGTCACGGCGCCGCTCTCTTCGTTCTCTCGGTCCGGGGGCTCTTGCCCCGGTGGTTCTCTTGCCCCGGTGGTTCTCTTGCTCTGACTGGTTCTTTTGCTCTGGGGGCGTTCGTCCGGAATCGTCCGGGCCGACCTGGAGAGCCTACCGAGCCCGCACATAGAGTGCCGTCATGAGCGACGAGGTCAACGGTGACAGCGCGAGGTCGGGTCTGCTGCACGTCAAGGGGCGGGTGCTGGTCGGGCCCGAGGAGGTCCGCGACGAGCTCTGGGTGGTCGGCGGCCGGATCTCCTACGAGCGCCCGCGCGGCGCCCGGGAGGTCACCGAGGTCACCGGGTGGGTGCTGCCCGGACTGGTCGACGCGCACTGCCACGTGGGGCTCGACGCCCACGGCCCGGTGGACGCGGACACCGCCGAACGGCAGGCCCTGACCGACCGGGAGGCCGGCACCCTCCTCATCCGCGATGCCGGATCCCCGTCCGACACCCGCTGGATCGACGGCCGCGAGGACCTGCCGAAGATCATCCGGGCGGGCCGGCACATCGCCCGCACCCGCCGCTACATCCGCAACTTCGCCCACGAGATCGAGCCGGCCGACCTCGTCGAGTACGTAGGCCGCGAGGCGCGGCGCGGCGACGGCTGGGTCAAGCTGGTCGGGGACTGGATCGACCGCGAGGCCGGGGACCTGACCGCCTGCTGGCCGCGCGCCGAGGTCGAGGCGGCCATCGCCGAGGCCCACCGCCTCGGGGCGCGCGTCACCGCGCACTGCTTCGCGGAGGACTCCCTGCGGGATCTGGTCGAGGCGGGCATCGACTGCATCGAGCACGCCACGGGGCTCACCGAGGACACCATCCCGCTGTTCGCGGAGCGCGGGGTGGCCATCGTCCCCACCCTCGTGAACATCGCGACCTTCCCGAAGATGGCTGCGGGCGGCGAGGCCAAGTTCCCGCGGTGGTCGGCGCACATGCGCAGGCTGCACGAGCGGCGCTACGACACCGTCCGCGCCGCCTACGACGCGGGCATCGGGGTCTACGTCGGTACCGACGCGGGAGGCTCCCTCCCGCACGGCCTGGTCGCCGCCGAGGTCGGCGAGCTCGTCAAGGCCGGGATCCCGCCGCTGCAAGCCCTCTCGGCGACGGCCTGGGGTGCGCGCGCATGGCTCGGCAGGCCCGGCCTGACCGAGGGGGCACCGGCCGACCTGGTGGTCTACGAGGCCGATCCGCGGGCCGACGTGCGGGCGCTGGCGGAGCCGCGGCGGGTGGTGGTGAACGGCACGGTGGTGGCCTGAGGGCCGCAGGAGTGCGGGAGTTGACGGGGCGTGACGCCGACGGCCGCACGGTCGTTGTGTACGCCCGGCGCGGGTCCCGGCGTCCGGGATTCCCGGGATGGGAGGGAACTCCCGTTCCGGATGAGGCGTGTTTATTCGAACCTATGCCTGGAAACCACCCTTTGGGGTGAACTCGCGCCGGGTTCACCCCCGTTCACTCTCAGTGCGTAAAGATTCCGGGGTCGAGGCCGTCGGCGCGCGCAATGTCCCCCATTGGCGGCGCGACGGCTCCCATCTCCCTGGGGGTTCCACCATCTTGAACAGCAACACCTTCCGCATGCCCGTGGCCGCGCTCGTCGCCACGGGAGCGGTTGCCCTGCTCACCGCCCCGCCCGCCTTCGCCACCGGCTCCCACCCGGGGAAGGGCAAGGCGAGCGCCGTCGTCCTGCGCACCACGCTGGACGTGGGCCTGCTCAACAAGACCGTGCACGTTCCGCTGAAGGCGACCCTCAACGAGGTCAGTGCCCCGGCGGACGCCGCGAAGACGGCGCTGACCGTCACCCTCGACGGGGTCGAGGGCGGAAAGCCGGTGAGCATCCTGCGCGCCGACGTCGCCACCTCCAAGGCCACCGCCGACGCCGACCGCGCCGTGGCCGAGGCCAACCTCGCCAAGGCCCGGGTCCACGTACCGGGGCTGCCCCTGCTGTCCCTGATCGAGGTGGAGAAGGTCAGCTCCAAGGCCGTCTGCGAGGCGGGCAAGAAGCCGGTCGCGTCCTCCAACGTCCTGGGCGCCGTGACCGTCCTGGGCAAGAAGGTCACCCTCTCGGCGGGCGGCCCCACCAAGGTCGAGGTCCCCAAGGTCGGCCTGGTGAGCCTGGAGCTCTCCGCCGCCGAGACCACCTCCACCACGGCCGCCGCGGCCGCGCTGCGGCTCAGGGTGTCGGTGAACCCGCTCGACCTGAACGTCGCCGAGGTCGACGGGGAGATCGTGCTCGCCGAGGCCCGCTGCGAGTCCCCGGCCGCCCCCGCCCCCAGCGCCAGTGCTTCGAAGCTGCCCGACGTCAAGCCCCAGACGGGGACCGCGGGCGGCTCCGGGACCCAGGCCGACCTCGCCGAGACCGGAGGCGGCTCGCTCACCCCGTTCGTGACGGGCGGTGCGCTGATCCTGCTCGGCTTCGGCGCCGCCGCGCTGATCGTGACCCGGCGCGGCAGGGCCTCGTAGGCCCGGCTTCGTCGCCCGCCCTACTTCGTCGCGCGCGTCAGTCCCTGCTCTCCGGCGCCACGTGACATCACGGCCTTCGTGACCTCGCGGTCGGCGGCGGCGTACGTGCTGTCGGCGGCGGAGGTGGCCTCGCAGGAGGTGCAGACGACGCGGAACGGCGGCCGCATGTCCGAGAACTGCGTGAGGTACTCGGCCTTCACCACCTCCCAGCGGCCCGGACGGCCGGCCGCCGGCGCGAAGGTGAAGCGGGGGACCGAGGACATGTTGCCGCGGGCCTTCGCGGCCTCGAAGAAGCTGGCCACCTGGTCGCCCATGCCGTACACCACCCAGGTGCCGTTGACCTTCTCGTAGGGCTGCGGCACGTGGTTGTGGGTGCCGAGGATCAGGTCGATGTCGGGCAGGCCGTCCGCCCCCCGCGAGGCGGTCAGCGTCTGGGCCAGGTCCAGTTGCTGCTTGTCCGGGGCCGTCTGCCACTCGGAGCCCCAGTGGACGCTGAGGACGACGACGTTCGCGCCGGTCGCGCGCGCTGCGCGGGCGTCGGCGATGATCCGCTCCGGGTCGATCAGGTTCACGGCCCAGGGCTTGTCCGCGGGGAGCGGGATGCCGTTCGTCCCGTACGTGTAGTCCAGTTGCGCGACCTTGGCCCCGCCGGCTTCGAGCAGGGCCGGGGCCTTGGCCTCCTCGGGGCCGCGGGCCGAGCCCACATGGCGGATGCCGACGCGGTCGAGGTGGTCGAGGACGCGGACGAGACCGTCGTACCCGTCGTCCAGGGTGTGGTTCGAGGCGGTCGAGCAGCTGTCGTAGCCGGTGTCCTTGAGGGCGTCGGCCAGTTGGTGCGGGGCCTTGAAGAGGGGGAACCCGGTGTAGGGGCCGCCGGGCCGGCCGTACGGTATCTCGTGGTGGCATATCGCGAGGTCGGCGGCGGAGACGATGGGCTTGACCCCGGCGAGTATCTTCCCGAAGTCGTAGCCGCCCTTCTCCGCGGAGTCGTCGGCGGCCCGCTGGATGATCGACGGGTACGGGATGATGTCGCCGGTGCCGACGAGGGTGAACGGCCTCCCGTCGGGCGTGGCCGAGGCGGTGGCTCCGGCCGCGGCGTCGCGGCTCGGACTCGCGGCCGCCCCCGGCTTCGCCCCCAGCCGTTGCCCGGCCGCCGTGCCGCCGTCCTGGCCGGCCAGGTGCGTCACGCCGTAGGCGGCGCCTCCCACCACGGCCAATCCGGCCACGGCCGCGCCTATCTTGCCGACTGTCTTCATCCCCGTACCCCCGGTGTCGCATGGTCACTACCTGCGGAAATAGTCGCGCACCCGTGCGGGCCCCGCCCTGCGCGACCCGCGGAAACGCGCCATCGGGGTGAGGTCCGCCCGGGGCGGGCCCTACCCCGGTGGCGTGCCGTCGGCACGAGGCGCGGGGCACGCGGGTGGCAGGAGTGTGCCACGCGGGTGCGGTCGGCCCGTGGCCGGCGGGTGGCCGGCCTGTGGTCAGCCCGTGGTCAGCGCGCGGTCAGCGCGCGGTCAGGCGTGCCGCGAGAGCCAGGTCGAGCGCCTGGAGGAGGCGGCCCGTCGTCGCGCGGTCGCGGACCGCCAGCCGCAGCCAGGAGCGGTCCAGCCCCGGGAAGGTGTCCCCGCGGCGCACGGCGAAGCCCAGCGCGCGCAGGCGGGTGCGGATCTCCGCCGCGCCCTCGACCCGGATCAGCACGAAGGGCCCCGCCGCCGTGCCCGACACCGAGATCTCCTCGAATTCCGCGAGCCCCGCGAGGAGGTGCTCCCGGTCCACCGCGATCTGCCGGGCCGCGGCCTCCGCCTCGGCCAGCGCCGCGGGGGACACACAGGCCTCGGCCGCCACCAGCGCGGGCGTGGACACCGGCCACAGCGGCTGCGCCGCCGACAGCTTCGCGATCACCCCGGGCTCGGCCAGCACGTAGCCGATGCGCAGCCCGGCCAGGCCCCAGGTCTTGGTCAGGCTGCGCAGCACCACCAGGCCCGGTATGTCCGTCCGGCCGGCCAGCGCCTCGCGTTCGCCGGGGACCGCGTCCATGAAGGCCTCGTCGACCACCAGGATCCGCCCGGGCCGGGCCAGCGCGGCCAGGGTCGCCGCCGGGTGCAGCACCGAGGTCGGGTTGGTCGGGTTCCCGACCACCACGAGGTCGGCCTCCTCCGGTACCGCCGCCGGGTCCAGCCGGAAGCCGTCCGAGGCGCGCAGCACCACCCGCTCCACCCGGTGGCCCGCGTCGCGCAGGGCCGCCTCCGGCTCGGTGAACTGCGGATGCACCACCACGGGCCGTACGGCGCCCAGCGCCCGCGCGATCAGTACGAACGCCTCCGCGGCTCCCGCGGTCAGCAGCACCCGCTCGACCGGCAGCCCGTGGCGGAGGGCCACGGCCGCGCGGGCGGGGCGGCCGTCGGGGTACGCGGACAGGACGTCGAGCGAAGCCGCGATCCGGTCCTTCAGCCACTGCGGCGGGGTGTGGGACCGTACGTTCACCGCGAGGTCGACCAGCCCCGCGCCCCCGTCCGAGACCTCCGCGTCTCCGTGGTGGCGCAGGTCGTGCGTGTGGGCGGTGGCCACGGCGCAGGTCGCCGCCACCGACCGCCGCTTGGGTACGAGGAGTTCCCCGCCCCCGGCGAGCGCGGCGGCCTCCGCCACCGACGCGGTGCCGGCGGCCTCGCGGGCGGCGTCCGAGGGGTGCGGTACCGGGATCGCGGCCAGCCGCTCGGCGGGGTAGCTCAGCAGGGGCACGCCGAAACGTTCCGCCGCACCGGCGATCCCCGCCTCCAGCACCTTCCCCTCCACGGTGGCCAGGGCCGTCACCGACTCCGACGCCAGCCCGGCCCCGCGCAGGGTCTCCTCCACCAGCGCGCACACCTCCGCCACGGACACGCCCGCGCGGCCACCGACCCCGACGACCAGTTGCGTCGCGTACTCGCCCAACAGGTTCACCCGTTCTCCGTCGTCGTGTTCGTGGTGCTGCTCGTGGTCGTGGACTTCGTGCACGGGGACCCAGTGCTCGTGGACCCCGTGCGCGCGGACTTCGCGCGCAGGGGCTGCGCGTACGGGGGCTGCGCGTACGGCCGGCCCGTCAACCGGCCGTGGTCCGCCACCCGGGCGCGGAAGTGCGCGGGCGGCGCGGAGTCGGTATGCAAGGGCACATGGCCGTGATCGTGGCGTTGGGTGCGTTCCTGATGACCCTGGCAGGCGGATGGACGGCGCAGCGCGTCACCGACCGCCGCCACCTCGTGCTGGGCCTGGCGGGCGGGCTGATGCTCGGCGTCGTCGGCCTCGACCTGCTCCCGGAGGCCATGCACGCGGCCGGTGACGAAGTCTTCGGAGTCCCGCTGGCCCTGCTGCTCTTCGTCGGCGGGTTCCTCGCCGCGCACTGCGTGGAACGCCTCCTGGCCGTCCGCCAGGCCTCCCACGGGGGCGTGAACGGCGACGGGCACCCGGACGAGGGGAAGAGGGTCCCGCAGGTCGGCCTGACGGCGGCCGCCGCCATGGTCGCCCACAGCCTCGCCGACGGGGTGGCCCTCGGCGCGGCGTTCCAGGTCGGCGGGGGGATGGGCGTGGCCGTGGCGCTGGCCGTCATCACCCATGACTTCGCCGACGGGTTCAACACGTACACGCTCACCCGGCTGTACGGGAACGCCCGCCGCAAGGCCCTGCTCATGCTCTTCGCGGACGCGGCCGCCCCCGTCGTGGGCGCCGCGTCCACTCTGCTGTTCACCCTTCCGGAGGAACCGCTCGGGGCCTACCTCGGCTTCTTCGGCGGCGTCCTGCTGTACCTGGCCGCCGCCGAGATCCTGCCCGAGGCCCACCACAAGCACCCCGCGCTGTCCACCCTGATGTGCACCGTGGGCGGGGTGGCGGGGATCTGGCTGGTCGTGGGCCTGGCCGAGTGACGGCGCCGGGCGTCTGAGGCTCACCGATGCGCTGCCGCGGCCTCGGCGAACCGCAGGGCCACGGAGGGCTCCGCCGCCCAGTGCGTGTGCAGGTAACTCGCGTGCACACCGCCCGCCACGAAGCCCTCGACCCGGCGTTCCGGATGCGTGAAGCCCCACGCGGGTGCGCCGCCGGCGCCCGGCTCGATCACCGTCCGGTGGAACTCGTGCCCGCGCAGCCGGGTCCCGGCCGGTGCGAGGACGCTGTCGGAGACGGCGACCGCCTCGCGGTAGCCGAGCGTGAGCCGCTCCGACATCCGCGCGTCGGCGTCGAGCACCCCGCACATGGGCTTCCCGTCCAGCGAACGGGCCAGGTACAGCAGCCCCGCGCACTCCGCGGCCAACGGGCCGCCGGCCGCGGCGAACGCGGCGACGGCCTTGCGGAGCGGCTCGTTGGCGGACAGCTCCGGCGCGTACACCTCGGGGAACCCGCCGCCGATCACCAGGCCGGTGGTGTGCTCGGGCAGAGCCTCGTCGCGCAGCGGGTCGAAGGTGACCACCTCCGCGCCGGCTGCGCGCAGCAGCTCCGAGTGCTCGGCGTACGAGAACGTGAAGGCGGCCCCTCCGGCGACGGCGATGACGGGTGCGGCGCCGCCGCCGGGGCTCCGCCCCAGACCCCGCGCCTCAAACGCCGGCGGGGCTGGATGTACCGGAGTCCAGGCCTCGCAGGCCAGCGGCGGGGCCGTCCTGGCCAGGGCCATCAGGGCCTCCAGGTCGCAGCCCTGGCGGACCTGCTCGGCCAGGGCCGTCACGGAGTCGAGGGCATCCCGGCGCCGCTCGGCGACCGGCACCAGCCCCAGGTGCCGCGAGGGCGCGGCCACCTGCGGAGCCCGCCGCAGGACGCCGAGCACCGGCATCCCCGCTTCCTCCAGGGCCTCCCGCAGCATCGCCTCGTGCCGGTCGGAGCCGACCTTGTTCAGGATCACGCCGCCGAGGCGCACCTGCGGGTCGAAGGAGGCGAAACCGTGCACCAGCGCCGCCACCGACCGCGACTGCGAGGACGCGTCGACGACCAGCACCACCGGCGCCCGGAGCAGCTTCGCGACCTGCGCCGTCGACGCCAGTTCGCCCCGCCCCGCGGCCCCGTCGTACAGACCCATCACGCCTTCGACGACGGCCAGGTCGCAGCCGGCCGCCCCGTGCGCGAACAGCGGAGCCACCAGGTCCGGCCCGCACATGAAGGCGTCCAGGTTGCGTCCCGGGCGGCCCGTGGCCAGCGCGTGGTAGCCCGGGTCGATGTAGTCGGGCCCGGCCTTGTGCGGGGACACGGCGAGGCCGCGCTCCGAGAAGGCCGCCATCAGGCCCGTCGCCACGGTGGTCTTGCCGCTGCCGGAGGACGGCGCGGCGATGACCAGTCTCGGTACGTTGAACGAGGTCACCACTCGATGCCCTTCTGGCCCTTCTGGCCGGCGTCCATCGGGTGCTTGACCTTGGTCATCTCGGTGACGAGGTCCGCGAACTCCACCAGCTTCTCCGGCGCGTTGCGGCCCGTGATCACCACGTGCTGGGTGCCGGGACGGTTCCGCAGCACCTCGACGACCTCGTCGACGTCGATCCAGCCCCAGTGCATCGGGTACGCGAACTCGTCCAGCACGTACAGCTTGTGCGTCTCGGCGGCCAGATCGCGCTTGACCTGCTCCCACCCCTCCTTGGCCGCCTGCTCGTTGTCGAGCTGCGCGTCGCGCTGGACCCAGGACCAGCCCTCGCCCATCTTGTGCCAGACGACGGAGCCGCCCTCGCCGGAGGCGCCGAGCACCTTCAGCGCGTTCTCCTCGCCGACCTTCCACTTCGCCGACTTGACGAACTGGAACACCCCGATCGGCCAGCCCTGGTTCCAGGCGCGCAGCGCCAGGCCGAAGGCCGCCGTCGACTTGCCCTTGCCCGGCCCCGTGTGGACGAAGACGAGCGGGCGGTTGCGGCGCTGACGCGTCGTGAGTCCGTCGTCCGGAACGACGGACGGCTGTCCCTGCGGCATTACGCGGCCCTCCTGAGGGTCGGGGATGGGGTACGTACGTTTTTCACGAGCCCGGCCAGCGAATCGGCCCGCAGCCCGTCGAGGGTGACGGCCGGGCCGCCCAGATCGGCGGCCAGTGCGCCGGCCAGCCCGAGCCGGACCGGCCCCGACTCGCAGTCCACGACCACGGAGGCGACCCCGCCGGCCGCCAGCAGCCGGGCGCTGCGCGCCGAGAGCTCGCGCGGCGTGTCATGGTGCGGGCCACCGACGGCGCCGGCCGAGGTGGCCCGCCCGTCGGTGACGACCACGAGCAGCGGGCGCCGGCTCGGGTCCCGCAGCCGCTCGATCCGCAGCACCTCGTGGGCCTTGAGCAGCCCGGCGGCGAGCGGGGTGCGGCCGCCGGTCGGCAGGTTCTCCAGCCGGGCCGCGGCGGCGTCGACGGAGGAGGTGGGCGGCAGGGCCAGTTCGGCCGAGGAGCCCCGGAAGGTGATCAGGCCGACTTTGTCCCGGCGCTGGTAGGCGTCGAGCAGCAGGGACAGCACCGCTCCCTTGACCGCGCTCATGCGCTGCCGGGCGGCCATGGAGCCGGAGGCGTCGACGAGGAACAGGACGAGGTTGCCCTCGCGGCCCTCGCGGGTCGCCTGCCGCAGATCGTCCTTGCGGACGACCAGCCCGCGCCCGGTGCGCCCGCGCGCCTTCTGGTGCGGGGCGGCGGCGTGGACGGTCGCCGCCAGGTGAAGTTTGGTCAACTGGCCCCGGGGGCGCTGGGCGCCGGTGGTGCGGCCGTGCGCGGTGCGGGCGCGCGAACGCCGGCCGGAGGCGCCCTCGCCGAGACCCGGGACGCTGAGCATCTTGGTGCGGAACGGCTCGGCGGCCCGTACGGCCGCCTGCTCGGCCGGACCGGTCGCCGCCTCGTTCTCCTGCGCGGAGGGCTGGGTCTCGGGCCGCTGCGCGGGCTCCGCCGGGGCCTCGGGCCCGGTTTCGGGCTCGGCCTCGGGCGCGTCGGGTCCGGAGCCCTGCGGGGGTACGCCGCCCCCGCCGTCGGGGCCGTCCGGGCCACCGCCGTCCGGGCCGCCGTCCTGCGGTCCCTCGCCCGGCCCTTCCGGCTCGGGCTCCGGCTCGTGGTCGGGCTCGTCGTCCGGGAACCCGTCCAGGATCCGGTCGAGCTTCTCCTCGTCGAGACCGGGCGCGTCGAAGGGGTTGCGGCGGCGGCGGTGGGGGAGCGCCAGCAGGGCGGCCTGCCGCACGTCCTCCTTGCGCACCTCGGTCCGCCCGGCCCAGGCGGCGAGGGCGGTCGCGGTACGGGCCATCACGATGTCGGCGCGCATGCCGTCGACCTCGAAACCGGCGCAGGTCGCGGCGATCTGCATCAGCGAGGTGTCACCGAGGCGGACCTGCGGGAGCAGGGCCCGCGCGGCCACCACCCGGGCGCGCACCTCTTCCTCGTCCCCCGACCAGCGGCCCGAGAAGCCCGCGGGGTCGTCCTCGTAGGCGAGCCGGCGGCGGACCACCTCGACGCGCTGCGCGGGCTCCCGGGAGGCGGCGACCTCGACGGTCAGCCCGAACCGGTCGAGCAGCTGCGGGCGGAGCTCGCCCTCCTCGGGGTTCATCGTCCCGACGAGGAGGAAGCGGGCGGCGTGCCGTACGGAGACGCCCTCGCGCTCGACGTAGGAGGCGCCCATCGCGGCGGCGTCGAGGAGCAGGTCGATGAGGTGGTCGTGGAGCAGGTTGACCTCGTCGACGTACAGGATCCCGCGGTGCGCGTCGGCCAGCAGGCCGGGCTCGAAGGCCTTCACGCCCTCGGCGAGGGCGCGTTCGATGTCGAGGGCGCCGACGAGCCGGTCCTCGGAGGCGCCGACGGGCAGCTCCACCATGCGGGCGGGCCGCGCGGCGGCCGGTCCCGGCTCGTGGGGGCCGTCGGGGCAGACGGGGTCCGGGGCGGTGGGCGCACAGCTGAACCGGCAGCCGGGCACCACGTCCACCTGCGGCAGCAGGGTGGACAGGGCGCGGACGGCGGTGGACTTGGCGGTCCCCTTCTCACCGCGCACGAGAACACCGCCGACCGCGGGGCTCACGGCGTTGAGCAACAGCGCGAGGCGCAGGTCGGTCTGGCCGACCAGTGCGGTGAACGGGTAGGGCGTGCTCATGCGGTGGCCCCTTCTTGTATGTGGTTACGGGTACGCGTGCGCGGGCGGATAGGGACGGCGGGGCCGGGTCGGGTGTGCCGCTGCGCGGGGCGAAGTCCCCTCCCCGCCCTTCGCCCGTTCCCCGGGCTGTGCCCGGACCCTCTGGGGCTCCGCCCCGGACCCCGCGCCTCAAACGCCGGCGGGGCTGGATGTGGCCGGGCGCAGCCTGCGTGTGCGGGCAAGCGCGAACCGAATTCAGCCGGACGCCGGCCAAAACCCAGCCCCTCCGGCGTTTGAGGAGCGGGGGTCCGGGGGCTGGCCCCCGGGTACGGCGCCGCAGGATGAACCGGGTCCGGGGCGGAGCCCCGGGGAACGGGGGAACCGGGGGTCCCCCCGGACGGAGTCTGGGGGAGGGTCGGGGACGGCCCCCGCAGGGACGGGGACGTCATGGCGCGCCCGGCGGGAGGAAGGGGAGGCCCGCCGGGGCTCCGGTCTCGATCAGGCGGAGCAGGGCGTCCGTGTCCGCGTGTTCCTCGATCAGGTCGCCGAGCAGGTCGAGCTGCTCCTCCCGCAGGGAGGCGAACGACGTGTCCGGGGCCGGGACGAAACGGCGGCCGGCCGCGGCCGCGACCTCGCGGAGGAACGCCCGGCGGAAGCCGTCCGACTCCAGCGAGCCGTGCCAGTGCGTGCCCCACACCTCTCCGACCCGGCACCCGTCCAGGAAGGGGGTCCCGCCGAGGACTTCGGCCACTCCGTGATGGATCTCGTAGCCCTCCACCGGCTCGCCCAGCGCCGAACCCACCGGCCGGGCCAGGGTCTTCTCCCGCTCGAAGCGGACCCGTACGGGAAGCAGCCCGAGCCCCGGCACGGAGCCGGCCTTCGACTCGACCTCGTCCTCGATGTGTTCGCCCAGGACCTGGAACCCGCCGCAGATGCCCAGGACCGGCCGGCCCTCGGCGGCCCGCCGGGCCAGCGCGTCCGCCAGGCCCCGCTCGCGCAGCCAGGCCAGGGCCTTGACCGTGCCGCGGGTGCCGGGGACGACGACCAGGTCGGCGTCGGCCAGTTCCTCGGCCCGGTCCACGAACCGCACCACCACGCCTGGCTCCGCCGCCAGCGCGTCCACGTCCGTGAAGTTGGACATCAGCGGCACCGCACACACGGCGACCCGCAGCACGTCCTCGCCGACGGGCGGGGCGACCACGGATTCCCGTACGGCGCCGCGCAGGGCTGTGTTTTTGAAGAGGGGCCGCAGGCCGTCCTCCTCGTCGATGCCCAGACCGTGCTGGAAGGGGAGCACCCCGTACGTGGCCCGCCCGGTGAGGCCGCGCAGCATCTCCATGCCCGGTTCCAGCAGCGTGACGTCGCCGCGGAACTTGTTGACCAGGTAGCCCGCGATCAGCGACTGGTCCTCGGGGGAGAGCAGCGCCGTCGTACCGAAGAAGGACGCGAAGACCCCGCCCCGGTCGATGTCGCCGACGACGACCACCGGGAACCGCGCGGCCCGCGCGATGCCCATGTTCACGATGTCGGTCCGGCGCAGGTTGATCTCGGCCGGGCTGCCCGCCCCCTCGCAGATCACGGCGTCATACGTGCCCCGCAACTGCTCCAGGCAGTCCGTGACGATGCCGAGCAACTGCTCCTGCCTGCCTCCGTGGTAGCCGCGAGCGCTCATCTCGCCCACCGGCTTGCCCAGCAGCACCACCTGGCTGCTCCGGTCGCTGCCGGGCTTGAGCAGCACCGGGTTCATCAGCGCGGTCGGCTCCACGCGGGCCGCCTGGGCCTGCATGGCCTGGGCACGGCCGATCTCGGCGCCCTCCCTCGTCACGAAGGAGTTCAGCGACATGTTCTGCGCCTTGAACGGGGCCACCTTCACGCCCTGCCGGGCCAGCCACCGGCAGATGCCCGCCGTGACCACGCTCTTGCCCGCGTCCGAGGTCGTACCGGCGACGAGGAGTCCCCCGCCGCGCTTCGCGCCGCCGCTCATGCGCGCCGCCCCTTCTTCGTAGTGCGGGAGACCAGCGTCCTGGAGACCAGCGTCCGGGCCGCCACGCAGGCCCCCAGCGCCACCCACGTCACCTGGCGCGACAGCCGCACCGCGCGTTCGATGTCGGCGACTTCCACGGGCCGACCGGCCGCTCCGTTGAGCACGGCCCGGTGTTCGACCCGGCCCGCGTACGCCAGGGTCCCGCCCAGCCGTACGCCCAGCGCCCCGGCGAAGGAGGCTTCCACGGGCCCCGCGTTGGGGCTCGGGTGCTCGGCGGCGTCCGCGCGCCAGGCTCGTAGGGCTCCCCGCCGGTCGGGCCCGGCCAGTACGGCGGCCAGGGCCGTCAGCCGGGCGCCCGGCCAGCCGGCCACGTCGTCGAGCCGGGCCGAGGCCCAGCCGTAGCGCAGGTGGCGGGGGGACTTGTGGCCGACCATCGCGTCCAGGGTGTTCACGGCACGGAAGGCCAACAGCCCGGGGACGCCGGCGACGGCGCCCCACACCAGGGCCCCGACCACGGCGTCGGAGGTGTTCTCGGCGACCGATTCGACGACCGCGCGGGCCATCTGCTGCTCGTCCAGCGACTGCGGGTCGCGCCCGCACAGGTGGGGCAGTCGCTCGCGGGCCACTTCGGCGTCCCCGGCGGCGAGCGCGCCGCCGATGGCGCGGGCCTCGCGGCCCAGCGACGTGCCGCCCACGACGGCCCAGGTGGCGGCGGCGGTGAGGGCGATACGGGCGGCCGCGGGCCGGGAGCGCACGGCGCGGGCGCCCAGCGCGCCGACGGCGGCGGCGCCTCCGGCGCAGAGCAGGGTGTGCAGGACGCCCCGCGCGCGGTCGTCGCGCCACAGGGCGCGTTCGACTGCGGCGGCGGCTCGTCCGAAGGCGGCCACGGGGTGCCCTCGGCGCGGATCCCCGAGGATCCGGTCGCCGATCAGGCCCGCCGTGACGCCGTACGCGAAGACGCGATCGGCACGCATGGTGGCAGGTATGTCCTCACTCAGGGTCCGCGCCCTGGTTCGACGTGTCCGGCGGCGAGAGTTCCTGGCTCCCGGCCGCACACGGTCCGAGGTCCGCGTGCGCCGGTGACAGTGGCGGGACCGCGCCGGATTCGCACCGGACTTCCTCTCCATGCCGCCGTATTGGCTCGGGCAGTCCACCACGCAGCGCGAAGGCCCGTCAACTCGCCGTTGACCTGCGGCGGGGTGGCGGGGGAGGGGGCGGGGTCAGGCCCCTGCCAGGGGCCCGGGCATGCGAAAGCTCCCTCCGGGACGGACCCGGAGGGAGCCTTCGTACGCGCTGTCCCGCCCTCAGGCGACGATCAGGTAGATCCCGTAGGCCACGGCCGCCGCGCAGAGCGCGAAGCAGGCGTACGCACCACTGCGGGCCAGGGTGGCGGCGCCGCCCTGTTCGGTGGCGGCCTCGTGCTTGGACAGCCCCATCAGGCCCAGGGTGAACAGGGTCACCAGGACGACGGTGGCGGAGAGGCTGACGCCGAAGACGGAGCCGAGCGCTTCCCAGTCGATCTTCATACCGCTGAATCCTCTGTCGTTCTCGGGGTCGGGCCGGTCAAACCGCGGCGGCCGGGGCCGCGGGGGTCGCCGTCGCGGCCGGGATGGTGGCCTTGAGCTCCTCGTCCGTCACCGCGGCGGTGCTGCCGACGGCGGCGACTGCCGCGAGGTCGGGCTGCGGGACGCTGACGGCCGCGATGGCCGTGGTGACGACACCCGGCTCCTCGTCGGCGGCCGGCGCGACCTCGTTGACGTTGGTGTGGTCGACGACCTGGCGGCGGGAGATCAGCCAGATGGCGACGCAGGAGCCGACCAGGAAGACCGTGACGCCGGCGATGCCGATGTCCCCGGTGCGCATGACCAGCTCGGCACCGGCGGCGACCAGGGCCGCGGCCGGGAGGGTCAGGCCCCAGGCGATGAACATGCGGGTGGCGGTGGACCAGCGGACCACGCCGCCCTTGCGTCCCAGACCCGAACCCATGACGGCGCCGGAGCACGCGTGGGTGGTGGAGAGGGAGAAGCCGAGGGAGGAGGAGGCCAGGATGACGCTGGCGGCCGAGGTCTGGGCGGCGAAGCCCTGCTGCGGCTGCAGGTCGGTCAGGCCCTTGCCCATGGTGCGGATGATGCGCCAGCCGCCCAGGTAGGTGCCCATCGCGATGGCCAGGCCGGCGGAGACGATGACCCACACCGGCGGGTTCGAGCCGGGCGCGAGGGCGCCGCCGGCGACGAGTGCCAGGGTGATGATGCCCATCGTCTTCTGCGCGTCGTTGGTGCCGTGCGCGAGGGAGACGAGACCGGCCGAGGCGATCTGGCCGGCGCGGTAGCCCTTGGCCGAGGTCTTCTCGCCCATGCCGTTGCCGACCTTGTACGTGACCTTCGTGGCCAGGTACGCGGCCATGCCGGCGACCAGGGGCGCGGCGATCGCGGGGATGAGCACCTTGGTGACGACGACGCTGCCGTTGACCGCGCCCATGCCGGCGGAGGCCACGGCCGCACCGATCAGGCCGCCCATCAGGGCGTGCGAGGAGCTGGAGGGCAGTCCGACCAGCCAGGTGACGAGGTTCCAGAGGATCGCGCCGACCAGGGCGGCGAAGATGACCTCCGGCTGGATGCCTTCCTCGTTGACCAGTCCCTTGGAGATCGTCTTGGCGACCTCCACGGACATGAAAGCGCCGACGAGGTTGAGCACGGCGGACATGGCCACCGCGGTCTTGGGCTTGAGGGCGCCGGTCGAGATGGTGGTGGCCATCGCGTTGGCCGTGTCGTGAAAACCGTTCGTGAAATCGAACACGAGAGCGGTGATGATCACGATCCCGAGGAGAAGCGTTATGTGCTCCATTTACCCAGGCTTCTGTTTGACGTCAGTGGTTCGTGGACCGTAGGCAACCTGGATGAACGGAAGGTGAACTGGCAGGGTTCGTACGGTGTATCGGCACGGCACCCGATCGGGACCTTCGTCCCGGGAAGGGGGTTGATATATCGATTAATGCACGTCACGGCGGGGATGGCCGCACCCTTCGGGGCGGGACTTCCGGTAGGGCCTCCCGCAGGCCGGGGGCCCCGAAGAGACCTAGATCACCCTCCGCGCCACCCCTCCGGGCCGCCGACCGGAACATTCTCCTCCGGTGGCCCGCCGCCCCGTCCGCCTCGACACTGGAGCGGTGCGTACCGCTACAGCGACGGCAGCGGCCGTCACCACGACCCTGCTCGGCGCCGGCGCGGCCGCCGTCACCGCCGCCGCGCTCGCCGGCCGGTACGCCGCCGACGGGGCCCTGCGGACCGAGCCCGGCCGTCCGCTCCCCGGCAGCCCCCGGCTCAGCGTCCACTCCACCGCGGCCGGCCGGGTCGAGCTGACCCGCTCGCTCGCCTCCCTGCGCCCCGGCACCTACGGGCTCACCGCGCCCGGGGTGCACGCCGTGGTCGGGCCCGTCCTCCCCGACGCCCCGCACGGCCCCGACACCGTGGTGCGCCGGCTCCTCGCCGTCACCCACGGCAGCCTCGACCCCGGAACCCGCGTCACCCTCACCCCCCAGGTCCACCTGGGCGACCCGGGCACCGCCCTCGGGCTGGACCACGCCGACGTGAACGTCCCCGGGGAGCTGGGCGCGCTGCCCGCCTGGTTCGTCCCCGCGGCCCGCGACACCTGGGTGATCACCGTCCACGGGCTCGGCGCCACCCGGGAGCACCCGATGGTGGTCATGCCCTTCCTCCACCGCAACAAGCTGCCCGTGCTGGACCTCGGGTACCGGGGCGACCTCGGCGCCCCCGAGTCGCCGGACGGCCTCGGCCACCTCGGCGAGTCCGAATGGCGCGATCTCGACGCCGCCATCCGCTACGCCCTGCGCTACGGCGCCCGCCGCGTGGTCCTGCACGGCTGGTCCACGGGCGCCACCATGGCCCTGCACGCCGTCGAGCGCTCGGCCCTGGCCGACCGGATCTCGGGGCTGGTCCTCGACTCGCCCGTACTGGACTGGCACGCCACCCTGCGCGCCCTCGCCGCCGCGCGCCGCACCCCGGCCCCGCTGCTCCCGTTCGCGGTCAAGGCCGCCGAGGGCCGTGCGGGCCTGCGCGCCGACCGGCGGGCTCCGGGGTCGGATCCGGCCGCGCTGAAGGTGCCCGTACTGATCTTCCACGGCCCCGACGACACGCTCGCCCCCTGGGAGCCCTCCCGCCGGCTCGCCGCGGCCCGCCCCGACCTCGTCACGCTGCACTCCGTTTCCGACGCCGCGCACGGGGCGATGTGGAACGCCGGTCCGGCCGCGTACGAAGAGGCGCTGCGCCGCTTCCTGACCCCTTTCATGTGACGGATCGCGTGACGGGCCGTCGGACGAGTTGTCCGAAGACTGCGGGACGGAAGGGGCGGGGCGGGAGGGTTGTCCCGTTCTGTCCCTGCGGGGCCTTGTGGCAATGGCTGGTTCCGTTTGGGCTTTCGGCCAGTGACGGGCGAGACTGCTCACGTGACGTCCCGAAAGCCTGATGAGCAGTTGGCTCGCGACTCCAGACTCCGACTCGTCGCCCCGCGGGCCGTGGCCACGGCCCGCAAGGCGGTGACCGACCGGCGCACCCGGACCGCCCCGCGGCCTCCGGCGGGCACGCCCGCCACGGCCGACCTGGCGAACAGGGCCCGCGCCTCCCTCACCGACGCGGTACGGCTCGCCCGCTGGGCCGAGCTCCACCTCGGCGCCGCGGGCGGCGCCGGGCCCGCCCTGGCGGGCGCCCTGCCCGCCGCCGAAGCCGAACGCGCCGCCGGCCAGCTGAGCCTGACGCCGGGCCAGATCCGGGTCGGCTGGGACCGCGCCCGGCTCGCCGGCCTGATCGAGATGCACGGCGGACACGCCCGCCCGGGCTGGCGCCTGCGCGCCTGGGACCGTGACGACTCCGCCGTCCTGCGCGGCTGGGTCGCGCTCTTCGACGCCTGGTCGCTGGTCCACCCCGCCCCCGCCGACATCGCCCCCGCGGCCGTCGCCGAGGTGGTCGAGGCCATGCCCCAGCTGCTCTCCCTGCTCCAGCTCTCCGCCGGTCCCGTGACCGTCCCGGATCTGCTGGACCTGCTCGGGCAGCGCGTCGACGAACTACGCGACGAGCGGTGCGAGGTCCCCTACGAGACGGCTCAGGCCGTCGGGACCACGCAGGCCGTCGGGACCCCGCAAGCCGTCGGGGCGCCGCACGACGGCTCGGCGCCGGCCGTGGCGGCCGCGCCGCCCGTCCCGCTCGCCCGGCTGCTGCGCTGGGCGCTCGGCGGACTCGCCGCCGTGGACGCCGTCACCCTCGGCCCCGCCCGGGCCGCCCTCACCCCACTCGGGAGCTGGGCCGTCTGGGTCAAGCTGGAGCAGATCTGCGTGGCCGCGCAGAGCCCGGCCGGGAACATCGAGCAGTCCGCCGCCGCCATGCTCCACGGCTGCGCGCGGCTCACCCCCGGCCCGGCCCGCGCCGAGTACCAGGCCTGGCTGGCCGCCCGGCCCGTCGGCCACGCCGTCTCCGAACTGCTGCACGCGGCCCGCGGCGAGGACGCCCTGCTGCGCGGGCTCGCCTTCGAAGCCCTGCGCGTGGTCGGAGCCCCCGCCGAGCCGGAGGTGCGCAAGGCGTCCCGGGAAGCCGCGCTGCGCCCCTACGCCCTGCTCTGGCTCGCCGAGCACGACGGGGTCGACCCCGACGAGGCGCAGGACGTGCTCACCGCCGAGGAGCAGACCTGGCTCTGGGTGGACACGGCGGCCGCCATCGCCGACCACGGCGAGGCCGAGCTGCTGGCCCGCCACCTGGACTCGGCGGTGCGGACCACGGTTCCGCGGCTGCTGGACGAGGTCCGCGCGGTCGGGCACCCCCGCACGGTGCAGGTGCTGGTCGCGCTGGCCGCCGCCCATCCCGATCCGGCCCTGGCCAAGGCGGTGCGCCGGGCCGCCTTCCAGGTGCACACCGGCGGCGCCTAGGGCCTGTCGTCAAACTCCCGTCGTCGCCCGAAGGGCGGCCGCGTGCCAGGCGTCGCGAGGCAGACGGGAGCTTGACGACAGGCCCTAGCGCCCCGTACGGGAGTCGGTGCGCGCCGCGGGCTCAGACCTGCGGCGCGTACGTCCCGAAGCTCCACACGTTGCCCTCGGCGTCGCGGGCCATGTAGTCCCGCGAGCCGTAGTCCTGGTCGGTCGGCTCCATCAGGATCTCCACGCCGTGCTCGGCGGCCCGGCGGTGGTGGGCGTCCACGTCGTCGACGCGCACGTAGACCCCGACCGGTCCGGCCGCCTCCATCGCCTTGTCGAAGGCGCTGCCGGTGCCTTTGCTGCCGAGCATCACCATGCCGTTCCCGTAGGACAGCTCGGCGTGCACCACCGAGCCGTCCTCACCCTCGTAGGCCGCGACCTGGGTGAAGCCGAAGGCCTCCGTGAGCAGGTGGATGGCGGCCTTGGCGTCGGTGTACAGCAGGGTCGGACAGATGGACGGAGCGCCTGCCATGGCGATCACTCCCTCTCGTACCGCGGGTGGACGGTGAGCCACGTCACAGCATGGCAGGCGCCGCGCGAAGTCAGCGGAAGGTGTTGCACTGGGCCATGTCGCCCGTCCGGTAGCCCTGGTAGAACCACTGCTGGCGCTGCTCGGCCGAGCCGTGCGTCCAGGACTCCGGGGACACCCGGCCCTGGAACTTCTCCTGGATCCGGTCGTCGCCGACCGCGGCCGCCGCGTCCAGGCCGTCCCTGATGTCCTGGTCGGTGAGGCTGGTGATCAGGGGCTTGCCGGTGGACTCGTCCGGGGTCTTCGTCGCGTTGTGGGCCCAGACCCCGGCGTAGCAGTCGGCCTGCAGCTCGACCCGTACCGCGTTGCTGTTCGCGCCCTGCCGGCCGTCCTGGGCCTTCTGCAGGGTGCCGGTCAGGTTCTGGATGTGGTGGCCGTACTCGTGGGCCACCACGTACGCCTGGGCGAAGGGGCCGCCGCTCGCGCCGAACTTGGTGCGGAGCTCGTTGAAGAAGCCCAGGTCCAGATAGACCTGCCGGTCACCGGGGCAGTAGAACGGGCCGACCGCCGAGGTGGCCGCCCCGCAGGCGGTGCCCACCTTGCCGGTGAAGAACACCGTCTGCGCCGGGCTGTACTGGGCGCCGCGCTTGGCGAACTCCTGCTTCCAGAAGTCCTGGGTGCTGTTGATCACCGCCACCAGCCGGCAGTCCTCCTTGGTGTTCGCGTCCTGCCCGGTCTTGCAGCTCTGCTGCACTTGGGCGGCGGAGGAGGAGGTCGACGCGGGCTCCGGGCTTCCGTCGGACAGGCCGAGCTGCTCCGGGCCCACCCCGAACAGCAGACCCATGATCAGCGCGATGAAACCGATGATGCCGCCGCCGACCGTGGCCTTCCCGCCCGGGATGCGGCTGCCGCGTACGTCCTTGACCTCGGAAGTGTCCAGATTGGCGTTGTCGTCGAACTGCATCCCGCACCGCCCTCCATTCCTACCGAGGGGGGTACGAGTACACCCCTGCGGCGAGTATCAACCCGTTCATCCTCATACGCCCCCCGGCCGGGAGGCGTGTTCCCTGGGCCGAACGGGGGACGCGGGGGCGGGGGCGGAGCAGGTCCCGGGAGGGGCGGGCGGGCCCGAAAGTAGTTGCGCACCCCCGGTAGAATGACTCCCATGGCAAATCTCCTCGCGGATTAGCGGCGTCGAAGCATCGCGTCCTGCCCCCCTTCCGCCGTCCCGACCCGCCCTGGAGTATTTCCGTGATCACCGCCACCGGCATCGAGCTGCGCGCCGGCGCCCGCATCCTCATCGAGAACGCTTCCTTCCGTGTCGCCAAGGGCGACCGCATCGGCCTCGTGGGCCGCAACGGAGCAGGCAAGACCACCCTCACCAAGTGCCTCGCGGGCGAGGGAACCCCGGCCGGCGGCAGCATCGCCCGCTCGGGCGAGGTCGGCTACCTCCCGCAGGACCCGCGCACCGGCGACCTCGACGTGCTGGCCAGCGACCGGATCCTGTCCGCCCGCGGACTGGACGTCCTGCTCAAGAAGATGCGCATGAACGAGGAGCGCATCTCCTCCGGCTCCGGCGCCACCCGCGAGAAGGCGATGCGCCAGTACGAGCGCCAGGAGACGGAGTTCCTCACCAAGGGCGGGTACGCCGCCGAGTCCGAGGCCGCGACCATCTCCGCCGCTCTCGGCCTGCCCGACCGGGTACTCGGCCAGCCGCTGCACACCCTCTCCGGTGGCCAGCGCCGCCGCGTCGAGCTCGCCCGGATCCTCTTCTCGGACGCCGACACCCTCCTCCTCGACGAGCCGACCAACCACCTCGACGCCGACTCGATCGTGTGGCTGCGCGACTACCTGAAGACCTACCGCGGCGGCTTCATCGTCATCTCCCACGACGTGGACCTGGTCGAGACGGTCGTCAACAAGGTCTTCTACCTGGACGCCAACCGCTCCCAGATCGACGTCTACAACATGGGCTGGAAGCTCTACCAGCAGCAGCGCGAGGCCGACGAGAAGCGCCGCAAGCGCGAGCGCCAGAACGCCGAGAAGAAGGCCGCCGCGCTGAACTCGCAGGCCGACAAGATGCGCGCCAAGGCCACCAAGACCGTCGCCGCCCAGAACATGGCCAAGCGCGCCGACCGCCTGCTGGCGGGCCTCGACGCCGTCCGCGTCTCCGACAAGGTCGCCAAGCTGCGCTTCCCGGACCCGGCGCCCTGCGGCAAGACCCCGCTGACCGCCGAGGGCCTGTCGAAGTCCTACGGCTCGCTGGAGATCTTCACCGACGTGGACCTGGCCATCGACAAGGGCTCCCGCGTGGTCATCCTCGGCCTCAACGGCGCCGGCAAGACCACGCTGCTGCGCCTGCTGTCGGGCACCGAGAAGCCCGACACCGGCACGGTCATCCCCGGTCACGGCCTCAAGCTCGGCTACTACGCCCAGGAGCACGAGACCCTGGACCCGGAGCGCTCGGTCCTGGAGAACATGCGCTCCTCGGCGCCGGACCTGGACCTGGTCTCCGTACGCAAGACGCTCGGCTCGTTCCTCTTCTCCGGCGACGACGTGGACAAGCCCGCGGGCGTCCTGTCCGGTGGTGAGAAGACCCGCCTCGCCCTGGCGACGCTGGTCGTCTCCTCGGCCAACGTGCTGCTGCTCGACGAGCCCACGAACAACCTCGACCCGGCCAGCCGCGAGGAGATCCTGGGAGCCCTGCGCACGTACAAGGGCGCCGTCATCCTCGTCACCCACGACGAGGGCGCGGTCGAGGCGCTGGAGCCGGAGCGGATCATCCTGCTCCCGGACGGCGTCGAGGACCTGTGGGGCCCGGACTACCGGGACCTCGTCGCCCTCGCCTGAGTCGCTTCCGCTTCCGTGATCCAGTTGGTTCTGGATCATTCGGCTCAGACGTGATCCATCATCTGAGTGAGACGGTCTCATACCGTTCCGTGCTCGACGAAGGCCCCGGCCGCATCTCCCAGGAGATGCGGCCGGGGCCTTCCGTTTTTCCACTCCGGCCCCTGACCTGGTGATTCATGCCAGGGGAACGGAAATGTGACGGAGGTCATGCAGCGGAAGAGGAGATTCCGTTCTGCTCGGCCGTCCACGGCTGAAGAAATGCCGCCGTACCGACCTTGCTGAATGGGTGGCCAGGAAGCCGGGGAGGGGTGATCATGAGAAGTCCAGAGCGCACTTCCCATAGAGGAGGCACGGGTGGCCGAAACTCTGAAGAAGGGCAGCCGGGTAACCGGCGCCGCGCGTGACAAGCTCGCGGCAGACCTGAAGAAGCAGTACGACTCCGGTGCGAGTATCCGGGCGCTGGCCGAATCGACTGGCCGGTCCTACGGATTCGTCCATCGGATGCTCAGCGAGTCCGGAGTCACGCTGCGTGGTCGCGGTGGCGCGACGCGCGGCAAGAAGGCGGCTACGGCCTGACCATTTGGTTCCCCTTGGTTCCAACGGTTTTCCGTATTCAGCTTCACGGTTCCAGTTCCACCGTCCTTCGGTGACCCCCGGTCGGCTCCATGGCCGGCCGGGTGGTTACTGTGCAGTCACTTAGGCCGAGATCGCGGCCGAACGACGGCACACCCACCGGAGGCACACAGATGGCTCTGCTCGACAAGGACGGCGTACGGCTCACCGTCGACGACACGGTCGCCACGGTGACACTGACCAATCCGGCCAAACGAAACGCTCAATCCCCCGCGCTCTGGCGGGCGTTGACGGAGGCTGGTAGGTCGTTGCCGGGCACCGTCCGGGTCGTCGTGCTGCGCGGCGAAGGGCAGTCCTTCTCCGCAGGGCTCGACCGGCAGGCGTTCACCCCCGAAGGCTTCGAGGGCGAGCCGTCCTTCCTTGACCTGGCGCGCGGTTCGGAGGAACTGCTCGACTCCACCATCGCCGAGTACCAGGAGGCGTTCACCTGGTGGCGGCGCAACGACATCATTTCCGTCGCCGCCGTTCAGGGGCACGCGATCGGTGCCGGTTTCCAGCTTGCCCTCGCGTGCGATCTGCGCGTCGTCGCGGACGACGTGCAGTTCGCCATGCGCGAGACCGGGCTGGGCCTGGTGCCCGACCTCGGCGGCACCCAGCCGCTGACCTCGACGGTCGGCTATGCCCGCGCGCTCGAAATCTGCGCGACGGGACGCTTCGTCCACGCCGAGGAGGCGGAGCGGATCGGCCTCGCGAACCTGGTCGTGCCGGCGGGTGAGCTCGACGCGGCCGTCCAGGACCTCACCACAGCACTGCTGGCTCCGCCGCGGGATGCGGTGATCGAGACGAAGGCGCTGCTGCGCGGTGCGGTGACCCGCCCGTACGAGGACCAGCGCGTCGCCGAGCGCGCCGCCCAGGCCCGCCGCCTCCGCGACCTGGCAGGGCTCTCGGACTAGCCGCGCGCCGCCGTCGCCGGGGCTGGATACATCCAGCCCCGCCGGCGTTTGAGGCGCGGGGGCTGGGGCGGAGCCCCAGGGGTCCGGGCGCAGCTCGGGGAACGGGCGAAGGGCGGGGAGGGGACTTCGCCCCGCGCAGCGGCTACACCCCGGCGGAGCCGCGTCGGGACGGGCGGCGGCGGGGGTGCCGACATACCGTTGGTCGGGAGCCCGCACGCGCGAAGGGATCAGAGATGACCGAATCCGCCGCCACAGGGAGCACCGCCAAGCCCCCCGCCGACCGCGGGAGAACGACCATCGCCGACGGGGTCGTGGAGAAGATCGCCGGTCTGGCCGCCCGCGAGGTGGTCGGCGTCCACGCCATGGGCAGCGGCAGCGGCCTCTCCCGTACCTTCGGCGCCGTCCGCGACCGCGTCCCCGGCGGGGCCAAATCCACCGTCAGCCGGGGCGTCAAGGCGGAGGTCGGCGAGGTGCAGACCGCCCTCGACCTGGAGATCGTCGTGGATTACGGCGTGTCGATCCGGGACGTCGCCCGGGCCGTCCGTGAGAACGTCGTCTCGGCGGTGGAGCGGATGACCGGCCTCGAGGTCGTCGAGGTCAACATCGCGGTCGGCGACGTCAAGCTGCCGGACGAGGACGACGAGGAGCCGGAGTCCCGACTGCAGTAGAGGAGCCCGCATGAGCATGGCGGTCGTCGGCCTGGTGGCCGGCATGGCACTGGGGTTCGCCGGGTACTTCGGCGGCTTCGGGGCCTTCCTGCTGGTGGCCGCGCTCGGCGCCATCGGCTTCGTCGTGGGCCGGTTCCTCGACGGGGACCTGGAACCGGGGGACTTCTTCCGCCCCCGGGGCCGCCCCGGCGAGCGGGACGGTCGCGACCGGGACCGCGACCGGGACCGGGACCGATGAGCACCCCCCGGCCCACCCCGCCCCGCGTGCCCGCCGCCGAGCGGGGAGCCACCCGGATCGCCGACCGGGTCGTGGCGAAGATCGCCGCCCAGGCCGCCCGGGAGGCGCTGACCCGGCCCGCCCCGGACGCGGCCCCGCCGCACGCCACCGTCACCGTGCACCACGACATCGCCCGCGTACGGGTGGTCCTGGAGCTCCCCTACCCCTCCGACCTCGCCGCCCAGTGCGCGGCCGTACGCCGCCGGGTCGCCCAGCGCGTCGAGGAGTACGCCGAGATGGCCGTACCCGAGGTGGACGTCGACATCGAGCACCTGCGCCCCGCGCGGCCCGCCGCCGGGCGGGACCGGCGGGTGCGGTGAGCGCCCGCTTCCGGTCGCCCCGGCGGTTCCCGGCCGCGGTGGGGGCGTTCGCCGTCCTCGGGGTGGCGGGGCTGTTCCTGTACGACCTGGCGGCGGTACGCGCCCACCGCCCGGGCATGCGCTGGCGCGACGAGCTCTCCCGCGCGCTGGAGCGGCACACCCCGGCCGACCCCGGGGTGCTGATCGGCAGCGCGGTCCTGGCCGCGGCCGGTGCCGCGCTGCTGCTGTACGCCCTGACCCCGGGCCTGCGCGGGATCCTCCCGATGAGCTCGGGGCACCCGGAGTTCCGGGGCGGACTGGAACGCAAGGCCGCCGCGCAGGTGCTGCGCGACCGGGTCATGGAGGTGTCCGGGGTGCGGTCGGTGCGGGTCAGCGTGGGCCGGGCCCGCATCGGGGTCCGGGCGGTGTCCCACTTCCGCGAACTGGACGACGTACGGGCCGATCTGGACGCGGTGCTGGCCGTCGGCGTCGACGAGCTGGGCCTGGCCCACGAGGTGCGGCCGAGGGTACGGGTGACCCGCCGGTGACTCTCGGGACGGTGAACCGGGTCCTGCTCGCGCTGCTCGGGCTGGTCCTGCTGGCGGCGGGGGCCTCGGTGCTGACCGCGTCCGGACCCTTCGAGGGCCGCCACGAACCCCTGCTGGCGCCGCACGGGCGGGGCTGGCCGGCGCCCTGGTGGGCGGTGCTCGCCGCGCTCGCGGTGTGCGTCCTGCTGGCGCTGTGGTGGCTGCTGTCCCAACTGCGCCGGGCCCGGCTCGCGGAGGTGCTCGTGGACACCGGGGACGGGGGGTTCGCGGTGCTGCGCGGGCGGGCGCTGGAGGAGGCCGTCGCGGCCGACGTCCAGGAGGCGGTGGCCGGCGTGGCCCGGTGCCGGGTCATGCTGCGGGGGCGGCGCGGGGCCCCGGCCCTGCGGGTCGCCCTGGAGCTGGAGCCGCACGCGGTGCCGGCCGACGTGCTGGCGGCCCTCGCCGGACCGGTGCTGGGCCGGGCCCGCACCTCGGCGGCGCTCCCGGCGCTCCCGGCGGAGGCCCGCCTCCACGTCACCCCCCGCCGGGCGCGGCGGGTGACGTAGGGACCGCGGTCAGAAGCCGTGCCGGGAGCCGCCGTCCACCGGGAGCATGACGCCGGTCAGGTAGGAAGCCGCCGGGGACAGCAGGAACGCCGCCGAGCGGCCGAACTCCTCCGGGGTGCCGTAACGCCGCAGCGGGATCCGCGACTCGCTGCCGGAGCGGGCGAGGTCCGCGTCCCCGGACAGGGTGTCGAGCTCGCGGACCCGGTCGGTGTCGATGCGGCCGGGCAGCAGGCCGACCACCCGGATGCCGCGTGGACCCAGCTCCACGGACAGGGACTTCGCGAAGCCGGCCAGGCCGGGGCGCAGGCCGTTGGAGATGGTGAGTCCCGGGATCGGCTCGTACACCGAGCCCGACAGGACGAAGCCGATGACCCCGCCGTCGGAGAGCTCGGCGGCGGCCGCCCGCGCGAGGCGGACCGCGCCGAGGAAGACCGACTCGAAGGCCGCCGTCCACTGCTCGTCGGTGTTGTCCGCCGCCGAGCCGGGCGCCGGGCCGCCGACGCTGATGAGGATGCCGTCGAGGCGGCCGAAGTGGTCCCGGGCCGCGGCGACGAGCCGGGAGGCGGCCCCGGGGTCGGAGTTGTCGGCGGCCACGCCGACCGCGTTCGGGCCCAGCGTCTTGGCCGCGGCCTCGGCGCGCCCCGCGTCCCGGCCGGTCAGCACCACCTTGGCGCCGTCGGCGGTCAGTTCGCGGGCGGAGGCGTAGCCGAGGCCCCTGGTGGCGCCGGTGACTACGTAGACACGGTCCTTCAGTCCAAGATCCATGCCCGATACGCTACGCGGTCGCCACCGGCTCCCGCTCGGCGCCGGCGGTCCCGGCGGCGGCCGCCGCCTCGCGGTCGCGCTTCTCGCGCCGTACGAGCACGATCCAGCCCACCGGCACCGCGGAGGCGAACAGCCACCACTGCACGGCGTACGCCATGTGCGCCCCGATCGAGTCGTGGTCGGGCTCGGCGACCGCCTCGGGCTTGTCGTCGGCCGGTACCGGCGCGGTGAGTTCCAGGTAGCCGCCGAGGACGGGCCTGCCCAGGTACTGCGCCTGCCGGGCGCTGTTGATCAGCATCACCTGGCGGTCCGGCAGGCCCTTGCGGTCCTTGATGCCGCTGCCGCCGCTGGTCTCGTCGGCCTTCAGCCGCCCGGTGACCGTGACCTCGCCGGTGGGCGCGGCCGGCACCGGCGGGTAGGCGCGCGGGTCGTCGCCGCCCGCGATCCAGCCCCGGTTGACGAGCACTGCCCGGCCGTCGGCCAGTACCAGCGGGGTGAGGACGTGGAAGCCGACCTTGTCGTCGTTGTCGGTGCGCATGCGGACGACGACCTCGTGCGCGGAGTCGTACGTGCCGGTGGCGGTCACGGCACGCCAGTAGTCGGCGCGCGGGACCACGTGGCCGGGGGAGGTGACCTCGGTCATGGGGACCGGCTTCGCCCGCAGGTTCGCGTCGATCAGCTCGTTCTGCGCGACGCGGTGCTCATGGCGGTGGAACTGCCAGAACCCCAGCTTGATCATCGCGGGGATCAGGGCGAGGCCGATGAGGGTGAGGCACACCCACTGCCGGGTCAGCACAAAGCGGTACACGCCCACGACGGTACCCCCAGCGGCGAGGACCCCGGCGGCCGGGTGGCCGTCCGGGGTCGTGGCGGAGGGGAGAGAGGGGAGGGGGAGGGGGAGGGGGAGGGGGAGGGAGCCGGGGAGGACGGGACGGGGGTCAGACGCGGTCGGTGATGCCCACCTTCCCCTCCGCGCGGGCGCAGTGCCCTCCGCAGAACCACTGTCCCTCGACCTCGACGCCCTGCCCGATGATCTGGACCCGGCAGTGCTCGCAGATGGGCGCCATGCGGTGAATGGCGCAGGAGAAGCAGTCGAAGACGTGCACAGCACCCTGTGCGTGGACTTCGAAGGACATGCCGTAATCGTTCCCGCAGACTTCGCAACGTGCCATGCGCGGCATGCTGCGCAGGGCGGACCGCCGGAACAAGATCCACCGGGGTGAGTCGCCGAGCGTGCACCCGGCCGGCCCAACGGCGGCCCCCGACTTCCCCGGAGTCAGTCCCGCGCCGGAGCCACGTCCCGCAGCAGCTGGGTGAAGGCCGCCTCGTCGACGACGGGGGTGCCGAAGGACTTCGCCTTCACCGTTTTGGAGGTCGAGGAGTCCGGGTCGTTCGTCACGAGCAGGCTCGTGAGCCGGGACAGGCTCGTCGCGATGTGCAGGCCCGCCTCCACGGCGCGGTCCTCCAGCAGCTCCCGGTCCACCGAGGTGTCCCCGGAGAACGCGATCCGCATGCCCTGCTTGAGCGGGGTGCCGTCCGCCCACCGCCCCGGGTTCGGGTACGGGCACGGCGGCCGCTTGCGCGAGGCACGCCAGCTCGAACTCGAGCTCGCACCGTACGAGGCCTGGTACCCGACGCGCGGGGCGGAGGGGGTGTCCGACCACTCCGTCAGCGGCCGGCATTCCAGCAGGGGCAGCCGTACGTTGTCCCGCGCGGCCGCGTGCAGGGACGGACGGAAGGCCTCCGCGAGGACCCGGGCGTCGTCGAGCGCGTGGTGGGCGCGCTGCTGGACCACGCCGAAGTGCGCGGCGAGCGACTCCAGCTTGTGGTTGGGCAGCGGGAGGTTCAGTTCCTTCGACAGGGCGATGGTGCACAGCCGCTGGCGCACCGGAGCGGTGGCCTCGGCCCGCGCGTACTCGCGGGCGATCATCTGCCAGTCGAAGATCGCGTTGTGCGCGACCAGCACCCGGTCGGCGAGCCGGCCCGCGAACTCCTCGGCGATGTCCTTGAAGAGCGGCGCGTCCTGGAGCATGTCGCTGGTCAGGCCGTGGATCCACACGGGTCCGGGGTCCCGGAGCGGGTTGACCAGCGTGTACCAGTGGTCCTCGACGTTGCCCTGAGCGTCGAGCCGGTAGACGGCGGCGGAGATTATCCGGTCGTCGCGAGCGAGCCCGGTGGTCTCCACGTCGACGACCGCGTACCCCTGTGGGTACGCGGTCGGCCACATCGTCTCTGCGGTCGTACGGTCGGCGAGCATGGTCACAGAGGATATCGGCCCGCGCCGACACTCGAAGCCCTACGGACTTTCAGCTCGGCTCAGCCCAGCTCCGCCACGAGGTCCCCGGCCGTCACCCGGGCGAAGGACCCGGGCACTTCGGCGGGGCCGGGAAAGAGCAGCAAGGCCGTCCCCGAACCGCCTTCCGGGGCCGCGCCCGCGTGGGTGAGCGCCAGGAACGCGCGCTTCCCCGCGGCCAGTTCCGCGGCCTCCGCGTCCGCGTCCGGGCGGGGCCGGCGCTCCTCGGGCGGTTCCAGGGCGGCGATCCGGGCGGCGAAGGCGGCCGGTTCCTCGCCGGCCGCGGCCCGGTACAGCCACACCTCGCCGGACGTCGAACTCCCGGTTGCCCGCCGGATCACCGCCACGTCCCGGGTGCGAGCCGCGGCCCGCCACACGGTGAGGTCCCACAGGGTGGTCCGGGCGCCGGAGGCGAAGTGGGCCCACACGTCCGAGGCCGCGGCCGCGACCCGGTCGCCGCGCGGGGCGACGCTCTCGAAGGCGTCCGACGGCGGCAGGCGCAGGTCCGCCCACAACGCCCGCCGGGCGGCCAGGTCCACGACGAGCGGCACCCGGGCCCGCGTCGCGGGGCCGGTCAGGTCGAAGCGCCGGCCGGCCGTGCGCGGATCGTCCGGGACCGCGGGCGGACCGTCCGAGGGCCGGGCCGTGAACCCGGTGAACGCCTGGGCCAGCTCCTCGAAGGGCACGGCGCTGTAGCCGGACACCAGCGGGACCGCGTACGCGTCCCCGCGCCCGGCGAGCCCCGCCAGGTCCAGGTCGACGTACTCCGTCTGTCCGTCCCGTTCTGCTAGCGGTGCCCAGCCGTGGCCGCCGTCGTGCACGGCGCCGGTCCCGGGCCTCCCGTACACCGGCCGGTCGCGGTCGCACAGGCCGGTGAACTTCCAGTCGGCGTCGAAGAAGGCCACCGCCAGGTCCAGGTGCGCCGGCTGGTTCCGGGGCTCGGTCCAGTGCAGGAACAGCCGCAGCGCCCCGCCCTCGGGCAGCGCCAGGACGCTGCCCCGGGGCGTCGCGCCCGCAGACCCCGAGCGGGCCTGCTCCCCGGAGGGCACGGGCAGTTCCGCCAGCCCGGAGTCCAGGACGGCCAGCTCGTACGGGTCGTCCTTGGCCCGAGCGAACCGGCGCAGCACCTCCGCCGCCAGCAGGGCCGTGGCCTCCGCGACGAGCGGGCCCGCAAGCGGCGGGCGGTCCTCGGTCACGGACCGGGTGTGCCCGGCCGGGCCCTTGGGGAAGAACACCCGCCGCGAGCCGGTCCGGTCCGCGGTGCGCCCGCGCAGGGCCCCGAGGGCGGCCAGCAGCGGGCCCGCGCCGACGGCGGGGAGCCCGTGGGCCAGTTCCCGGGCCAGCTCCGGGACCAGGCGGTCGCCGGTGTGCAGGCGCAGCAGGTGGTCGAGGCGCAGGACGAGTTCCTCGGGGCGCTCGGAGGCCGCCGCGACGGCGGCCCCGGGGTCCGCCCCGGCCAGGGCCTGCTCCAGCCGCCCGGACCGGGTCACGGGCCGGACCCGGTTCCCCACCACGCGGACGGCGTCCGGATGTGCGGCGGCGCTCTCCCGCAGGGCCGCGCCCAGGGCGCCGGACAGGACGGTGCCCCGCAGCACGGCGAAGGCCAGGGCGGCCCGGGGGTGGCGGGCGTGCCCTTCGAAGGGGTGCAGGGTCTCGGCGGCCCGCTTCCAGGCCGTCGGATGCCGCAGCAGGTCCTCGACGAGGAGGGCGGTGGGCAGCGCGTCGAGTACGCCGAGCAGTGCGCGGCGCAGCGGCCGGGCAGGTGAGCGGAACCCGGACGGCGGCGGCGCGAGCAGCCCCGGATCCCCGTCGGACAGCGCGGCAAGGACCCGCAGCACGTCGGTGGCGCCGGTCAACCGCCTGGCGAGCAGCGGCCGTACGGCGTCCGGGGCGGCGCCCGGGAGCAGCCGGGCCAGGACCAGCGCGAGGGTCTGCGGTACGGGGATCCGCGCGGGCAGCCAGTCGAGCCCGGCCGGGGCCAGCCCGAACAGCGGCGGCAGGTCGGCGCGGTCCTCGGGGGACAGCGGGGCCGGCCGGGCGAGCAGCCGGGCCAGCACCCGGGCGGCGTCGGCCGCGCGGTCGGTGCCGAGCCGCAGCGGCCGGAGCGGGCCGGGCGGGATCCCGCTCCGGTCGCCGCCGGGCGCGCGGTGCTCCGTAGGCGCGGGGTCCTCCGCCGCGAGGGAGAGGAAGGGCCCGGCCGGGTCGGCGGGGCGCCGGCAGACGGGGCAGCCGGTGTGGTCGGCGCCGTCCCAGCAGGGTCCGCAGACGAGATGGGCGCACGGGGCGAGGGGACGCACCGGACGGGTCTCGGCGCAGAGCGCGCACGGCCGGGCGGGGTCCCGGCGCAGCAGGGCGAGGACGCGGTCGGTGTACCAGCGCTCGGTGTCGTGCGGGATGGAGAAGGGGAAGCGGCGGAAGGCCGGACGGTGCCCCCGGTCGGCGTCCGCGAGCCCGTCGGCCAGCGCCAGCAGGCGCGACCGCTCCTCGGCGAGGTCGGTCGGGGCGAGGACGGCCAGGGCGGCGTAGAGCTCCCGGCTCATGGTGTGGCCGCGCTCCAGGAGCTCTCCCTCCAGCGGGCGGACCCCCTCGGTGCCGGGCGAAGCGGCGGCCGACGGCCGGTCGACGTAGACGGTCCGGAGCCGGCGCAGCATGAGCTCGTCGGTGGATCGGGTGACGGGCACGGTCGTGATTTCCCTCCGCGAACGAGAAAACGGGGGCGGAGAGAGGGCGCGCGGACTTTCCGTGAAAGGGAGAGGATGCACGCCGGGGAGCCGCCCCCGTGGAGCAGATCCCACCACGGGCGGCCGCGCGGCGGCAAACCGGTTACCCGGCCGGTGGCGCCAGCAAGGCCTGCACCAAGGCCCTCAGGGAGAGTTGGAACAGTCGTTCAGGATTCACCGGCCGCGCCAGCGCGCGGGCCAGCGGCGGGTCGTGCGGGGCGTCGGCCGGGTCCCAGAGCTCGCTCTCGGCGGGGGACTGGGCGGGGGAGCGTTCGCGATTGCGCTCGACCAGGACGAAGCCGATGATCTGGAACTGGATCACGCGCACCGCGTCCGCGGCTCGGGTCCCGCGCAGGCCGGCCGCGTGCACCTCGTGCACCAGGGCCTGCTGGGCGGGCAGGAACATCCGGTCGGTGAGGCCGCGCTCGTGGACCATCGCGATCAGGTGCGGGCGCTCGCGCAGCTCGCGGCGCAGGATCCGGGCGACCGAGAGGATCCGCTCGCCGGGGTTGCGGCCGACCGGCCGGATGGCGCCCACCTCCTCCACGGTCCGCTCCACGAGGGCGTCGAGCAGCGATTCGCGGTTGCCGACGTGCCAGTAGATCGAGGTCACCGCGGTGCCCAGCTCGGCGGCGAGCTTGCGCATGGTCAGGGCGGCCGGTCCGTGCTGTTTGACCAGGGACGCGGCGGCGTCCAGCACCTCCGCGCGGGTCAGCGTGGTTCTGGCCATCGTGTCCGTCCCAACTTTCTGTCGATCCGTCAGATCGGTTACGTGCAAGGGTCTTTACCCTTCATCGGTGTCGGTGTAACTGTGTTACAGAACCGACTGCGTCAGAACCCGACTGCGTTAGAACCCGACTGCGTCAGAACCGACTACGTCCTAGACGAAGGATGGTGCGACAGATGGCACGCGTACGGTACGGAGCGCGCACCGAGGCCGAGATCGCCGCTTCGCGCGAGAAGAGTTCCAAGCTCCCCGACATCTGGTCCACCGGTGTGGTGGCCGTCTGGGAGACCGACCCGGACGTGGTGGCGGCGGTCCTCCCGCCGCCGCTGAAGCCCACGGAGCGGCCCCTGGTGCGGGCCAACATCAGCAAGGTGGACCTGCCCGGCTACCCGCTCGGCGCCGGCTCGGTGGCCGTTGCCGCCCAGCACGACGGGGTCGAGGGCTGGTACCCGCTGGTCATGCCGATGAGCATGGAGCGCGCCCTGATCGGAGGCCGCGAGGTCTTCGGCGAACCGAAGAAGCTCGGCGAGATCACCGTGGAGCGCGAGGGCCTGGTCGTCCGGGCCTCCCTCGCCCGGCACGGCATCGCCTTCGTGGAGGTGCGCGGGGCGGTGGACCGCGAGCTGCCGCTGCCCGAGCCCACCGTGAAGACCGACTTCTACTTCAAGTTCCTCCCCGCCGTCGACGGTTCGGGCTTCGACGCCGATCCGGTGCTGGTGCACTGCACCCGCAACGAGAAGGTCCGCAAGCTGGAGCACGTCACCGGCGACGTGGTGCTCCGCGAGTCGATGTTCGACCCCGTCGCCGACCTCCCCGTACGCCGCCTCGTCGAACTCACCATCGGCGAGAAGACCACGGACCAGAAGGGCCGGGTCGTCGAGCGGGTCAGCGCCCAGGCCCTGCTCCCGTACATCCACCAGCGCTACGACGACCCGATGCAGATCCTCGACGGACCGCCCGAGGGGAGCGTCTGATGCGGCTCGAACCGGGACAGGTGGCCGTGGTCACCGGAGCCGCCAGTGGCATCGGCCTCGCCATGGCCCGCCGCTTCGCCGCCGAGGGGCTGAAGGTGGTCCTCGCCGACGTGGAGGAGGGCGCCCTGCGCAAGGCCGCCGACGAACTCGCCGCCGACGGCGCCGAGGTGCTCGCCAAGATCGTCGACGTCAGCGACCGCGACTCCGTGATCTCCCTCGCGGACGCCGCGTACGAGACCTTCGGCGCCGTGCACGTGCTCTGCAACAACGCCGGCGTCGGCTCCGGAGCCGAGGGCCGCATGTGGGAGCACGAGCCCAACGACTGGAAATGGGCCTTCTCCGTCAACGTCTGGGGCGTCTTCCACGGCATCCAGGCCTTCGTCCCCCGCATGATCGCGGCAGGCGGCCCCGGCCACATCGTCAACACCTCCTCCGGCGACGGCGGCATCGCCCCGCTGCCCACCGCCTCCGTGTACGCGGTCACCAAGGCGGCCGTGGTCACCATGACCGAGTCGCTCTACGCCCACCTCAAGGCGGAGGGCGCGGCCATCGGCGCCTCCGTGCTCTTCCCCGGACCGCACATGCTGCGCACCGGCCTGTGGGAGTCGCACCGCAACCGGCCCGACCGGTACGCCAAGGAGCGCCCGCGCAAGTCCCCGTACCGCAGCCTCGACCAGTACGAGGCCGCCATGAAGCAGGCCGGCCACGAGGTGAACTTCACCCCGGTCGAGGACGTCGCGGACCACGTCGTGGACGGCATCCGCGCCGACCGCTTCTGGATGCTGCCCGACAGCGAGCACAGCGACCGGCAGATCCGCGCCCGGTCGCAGTCGATGCTCGACCGCGCCAACCCCGCCTACCTGGAAAGCTTCATCCTCGACTGAGGAGCCTCAATCGTGAGTGCGTACGAAGACCCGTACCTGATCATCTCCTCCGACTGCCACGCGGGGCTGCCCACCGAGCAGTACCGCCCCTACCTGGACAGCGCCTTCCACCCGCAGTTCGACGAGTTCCTCGGCGAGCGCGACGCCCGCCGCGCCGAGGCCACCAAGCTCGGCGTGCGCAACGAGGCCTTCGCCGAGAAGTGGTTCCACGACCACGAGGAAGGCCTCAAGGGCGGCTGGGACGTCACCCAGCGGCTGAAGGAACTCGACGGCGACGGCGTGGCCGCCGAAGTCGTCTTCCCCGACGCCGACGCGGTGGACAGCCAGACCGCCGCCCCCTTCGGTGTGGGCCTCGGCCTCTCCGGCGACCAGGACCCCGAGCTCGGCATGGCCGGGGCCCAGGCGCACAACCGGTGGCTCGCCGAGTTCGTCTCGGAGAACCCCGAGCGGCACTGCGGGGTGGCCCTGCTGCCCATCACCGGCGATCCGGACAAGGTCGTCGCCGAGATATACCGCGCCAAGGCATCCGGGCTCGGCGCCCTGATGATCCCGGCCATGTGGGTGGACAAGGCCCCTTACCACGACCGCCGTTACGACCCGGTGTGGGCGGCGGCGGCCGAGACGCAGATGCCGATCGTCACCCACTCGGGGTCCTCGCCGCGCCACGAGTACGGGGACCACCTGGGCATCTTCGTCTCCGAGGTCACCTGGTGGCCGGCCCGCCCGCTGTGGTTCCTGCTCTGGTCCGGGGTCTTCGAGCGGCACCCGGGGCTGAAGTTCGGCGTCGCCGAGTCGGGCTGCTGGTGGCTGCCGAACCAGCTCTGGTTCATGGACCGGCTCTACCTCGGCGCGCACGGCGGCAAGAAGCTCTCGCCGTTCGAGGAGCTGAAGCGGCCGCCGAGCGAGTACCTGGACCGGCAGGTGTTCATCTGCGCCACCAACACCAAGCGGCGCGAGCTGGCGCAGCGCTACGAGATCGGCGTGGACAACATCCTGTGGGGCTCGGACTTCCCGCACCCCGAGGGGACCTGGCCGAACACCCGGAACTGGCTGAAGAACACCTTCCACGACATCCCCGTCGAGGAGACCCGCCGGATGCTGGGCCTGGCCGCGGCGGAGGTCTTCGGCTTCGACACCGAGAAGCTGGCGCCGATCGCCCGCCGCATCGGCCCCACCCCCGCCGAGCTCGGGCAGAGCGCGGACCAGGCGGCCGTCGAAGCCTCCTGGGCGCGCTCGCGCGACGTGGGCCGGCACTGGCTGACCGACAACGACTTCCCGGTCCTGGGGGTGAACCCGTGACCGAAGCACCCGACCGCTACACGGTCATCTCCGCCGACTGCCACGCGGGCGCCGACCTGCTGGACTACAAGCCGTACCTGGAGAAGCGCCACCACGAGGAGTTCGACGCCTGGGCCGCGACCTACGTCAACCCGTACGAGGACCTCCTCGCGGACACGGCCGACCGCAACTGGAACTCGCAGCGGCGCCTCGCCGAGCTCGAAGCCGACGGGATCGTCGCGGAGGTGCTCTTCCCGAACACCATCCCGCCGTTCTTCCCCAAGGCCTCCCTGATGGCCCAGCCCCCGACGGCGGCCGAGTACGAGATGCGCTGGGCCGGGCTCCAGGCGCACAACCGGTGGCTGGCGGACTTCTGCGCGGACGCGCCGGGCCGCCGGGCGGGCGTGGTCCAGATCCTGCTGAACGACGTGGACGCGGCGGTCGAGGAGATCCGCCGCACCCGCAACGCGGGCCTGACCGGCGGCATCCTGCTGCCCGGCGTCCCGCCCGGATCCACGGTTCCCGAGCTCTACTCGCAGGTGTACGACCCGATCTGGGCCGTCTGCGACGAGCTGGACGTCCCGGTCAACCACCACGGCGGCTCCGCCTCGCCGCCGCTGGGCGACGAGCCGGCGGCGCGGGCCGTCTTCATGGTGGAGACCACCTGGTTCTCCCACCGGGCCCTGTGGCACCTCATCTTCGGCGGGGCCTTCCGCCGCAACCCCGGGCTGAAACTGGTCCTGACGGAGCAGGGCTCCGGCTGGATCCCGGGCGTGATCGAGATGCTCGACTACTACCACGGCCGCCTGGTGGCGGCCTCCGCCACCGCCGAGGCCAAGTTCGGGGCGGGGCTCGCGGAGTCCATGGGCAAGGGACCGGGCGAGGTCTGGCGGGACAACTGCTTCGTGGGGGCGAGCTTCATGCGCCCCCACGAGGTCCCGCTGCGGGACCGGATCGGCCTCGACAAGATCATGTGGGGCAGCGACTACCCCCACGACGAGGGCACCACGCCGTACTCCCGCGAGGGCCTGCGCATCGCCTACGCGGGCCTGCCCCGCGAGGAGGTCGCCGCCATGGTCGGCGGCAACGCCGCCCGGGTGTACGGCTTCGACCTCGCCCTCCTCGACGCGGTGGCCGCCAAGCACGGCCCCCTCGTCTCGGAGGTCGCGCAGCCCCTGACGGAGGTCCCGGCGGGCGCCACCAGCCCGGCCTTCGCCCGCGGGGGCTCGGTCCGGGTCTGGTGACGGGGAGCGCGCGAACGCCCCGTAGCCACGCGGCCGCCTGACCCGGCGGCCCCGGTGCTCGGGGCGGTCCCGCCGGCGCGGCTCAGTCCCTGCGGACGAGCCGCTCCGGCGGGATCAGCTCCGCCCCGGTGACGTGCGTGCCCTGGCGCAGCTCGATCACCAGGTCCTCCAAAGGGGCGAGCGGCGACAGGTCCACGGTCCCCAGGCATTCGCTCAGCACCAGTCGGCGCAGCGCCGGGAACTCGCGCAGCGCCTCCAGGGTCCCCTCCAGCGCGCACCGGATCAGCACGAGCCGGCCGAGGCGTTCGTACGGCAGGAGGGCCCCGGCCGAGAGGGGCGCGGCGTGCCGGATCTGCAGCCCGGTCAGTCCCCTGAGCGGCAGCGAGCGCACCAGCTGCCGGTACTGGCCGCTCCCGGCGACCGTCAGCTTCTCCACCCGCGGCCAGCGCTCGATCCCGTCGAGCGTCATCCGGCGGGCGCCCTGCCACAGGTGCAGCGCGGTCAGCGAGTCCGCGGCGGGGACGTCCCCGATCCGCCGCTGCTCCGGCTCGAAACCGATGACCAGCGAGCGCAGGCCGGCCGCCCCCGCCAGCGGGGCCAGCGAGAGGTCGTCCCGCAGGTAGCCGAAGGCGAGGCTCTCCGCCCGCAGTTCGGACACCACCTCTATGCCGGTGACCTTCGGGCAGTCCAGCACGCCCAGGTGCCGCAGCGCCGTCCGCCCGGCCAGCGGGGACAGGTCGGCCAGCCGCGCGTTGCGGTGCAGGATCAGCGACTCCAGGTCCCGCCGCCCGGAGATCTCCCGCGGTACCGGACCGTCCCAGGTGACGTGCAGACGGTGGACGTGCGGCAGCCGGTCCAGGGCCCGCAGCTGCCCGGCGGTGCGCACGTGCAGGTGGGCCGCGCGCATGGGGGCGTCCGCGAGCACCGTGTCCACGTAGGCGTCCACGGGGAACCGCCCCCAGGCGTCGGACAGTTCGCGGCCCACCGCGTAGCGGTCGTCGGTCCGGAAGCCCGCGATCACCTGGAGGGCCCGGTCGCCGCCGACCAGCGCCGCGGTACGGATCGTCGCGGCGGCCTCGTCCTCGGTGAGCCCGGCCGGCTCCGGCAGCAGCTCCAGGACCAGCTCGCCCGCCTTGGCCAGCTCCCCGGCCTGGCTCGGGGAACGCGGCGGCAGCAGCCGGGCGGTACGGGCCTCCACCTCGCGCCAGACCTCCGGGTCCAGCTCCGGCGCGTGCTCCAGACAGGCGGCCGCGAGCAGCACCAGGCGGCTGCGGTCGGCTTCGACCTGGTCGGCGCGGTGCAGCAACTGCCGCAGCAGGTAGGCGCGCTCGTCGGGCCGGGCGTGCCCCACCGCCATCCGGACCACGTTGTCCCAGGTGTCCTCGTGGGCGCTCCGCACCAGGACGCCGAAGTCCCGCGCCTCCACGGCCGCCTTGGCGCCGAGGTAGTCCTGGAAGGTGCGGTGGACGAACAGCACCGAGCCGGGTACCGGCTCCCGGAGCAGCCCGCTGCGGATCAGCAGGTGCCGGAACACCGTCTGCGCGCTGCCCTGCGCCTTGACCTGCGGCATGGCGTCGAGCGATTCGGCGATCATCCCGATCGCCTCCTCGGCGGAGGCCTCCACCCGCCCGTTGCGGATCAGCCAGTACGCGAGGCGCTGGAGCAGCAGGGTCTGCTCGTCCCTGCTGAGGTAGACGCCCTCGACCCCGGAGATGTCCCGCTCGCTGTCGCGGCGGATCAGGAGCATGTCCAGCGCCGCGTCGTAGAGCTCCTTGCGGGCCCGGGGCAGGTGCATCCGGCGGTCCCGGTTCAGGGCGCAGAGCAGGGCGCACATCAGGGGGTTCGTCGCGAGCCGGCCCAGGTCCCGGCGGGTGCCCACGGCTTGCAGCAGCGCCTTCTCGTACCGGTCGAGCAGCTCGCGTTCCCGCTCCCGGCCGGCTCCCTCGCCGTCCGCCTCCGCGCGGGCGGAGTCGTGCCAGTGCGTGATGAAGGCGCCGACGTCGTCGCGTTCCATCGGCAGCAGGGCGAGCGAGGAGAAGCCCTGGGCGGTGAGCCAGTCCTCCGGTACGGCCGACGGGCGGGTGGTGACCACGAAGCGGGCCGCCGGGTACGCGGCGAGCAGCTCCCGGAGCCAGGACTCGGTCCGGCTGCGCAGGCGCGGCGGCACCTCGTCGACCCCGTCGACCAGCACCAGCGCCCGCCCGGCGGCGAGGAGCTGCTCGACCCAGCCCTCCGGGGCCGTCAGCGGGACCCCGGTCGCGGTCAGCCAGTCCCCGGGCCGGGGGAGCCCGGCGGGGGAGTTGAAGGAGCGCAGCGGCAGGACGAAGGGGACGAGGGTGTTCCAGTCGCGTAACTGGGGCCCGAAGCTGCTGCGGGCGGCGTTCAGCGCGAGCCACTGGACGAGGGTGCTCTTGCCCGAGCCGGCCGGTCCGCGCAGCAGAACCCGCTCCGCGGCGTTCAGGGCCACCTCGGCCTTGACCGGGGTCTGCAGGCCGGGCTCTTCGAGGAGCTGCGCGCCGCTGACGGCGAGGCTGATGTAGGCGAGGTCCAGGGGCCAGTCCTGGCGGTCCTGGCTGAAGGTCAGCCCGAACAGCTGGACCCGCGCCTGGGCCCGGGCCACGAAGTGCACGTACTCCTCCTCGAACCGCGCCGCCCGTTCGGCCGCGCCGTCGTCGGCCGCGCTCCCGCCGCCGGTCCCGCCGCCGCTCCCGCTCGTGCCGCCGGCCGCGCTCCCGCCGCCGGTCCCGCCCGCCGCGCGGCACAGGGCGAACAGGCCCCGGTAGGCGTCCGCCGCCGCCGGGCTCAGGGAGGTGTCCGGCGGGGGCGCCGCCGCGGGCCCCGGGTCGGGGTCCGCCGCGAAGAGGGCCCGGGCCTCCCGCACGCCCAGCGCGGCGAACACCTCGCCGACGGCGGCCACCGCCGCCGGCCGCTCGGACTCCGTGAGTTCCGTGAGCTCCGCGACCGCCCCGGTCAGCCGGTCCGCCAGCTCGCGCGCGAGGCGCCGTACCGCCGGGTCGCCCGGCTTCGCCGGCCTGAGCCGGCGCGCCGGCCCCGGCCGGGACCTCGCCAGCGCCACCGCCACCGCCTCGGCCGTCGCCAAGACCGCCGCCCTTAAGGCCGCCGTCCCGAAACCCGCCCCTGAGTCCGCCATCCCCATGCCCTCCCCCTGCCCGGACGCCCTCATCCGGAAGCATCTCGTGAACCGTCGGTAACACCGATGGATACCGATCGGTAACAACCACTAGCCGAGCCCCCGAACCCGCCTCTATGGTGCGGACATGCCGAACCTGCCCGATGTCGTGCTGTGGTCCATACCCGCCTTCGTCCTGCTCACCGTGATCGAGCTCGTGAGCTACCGCATCCATCCCGACGAGGACGCCGCCGGGTACGAGACCAAGGACGCTGTCACCAGCCTCGGCATGGGGATCGGCAGCCTCGGCTTCGACTTCCTCTGGAAGATCCCGATCGTCGCGATCTACACCGCGGTCTACGAGCTCACCCCGCTGCGCGTCCCCGTCCTGTGGTGGACCATCCCGCTGATGCTGCTTGCCCAGGACTTCCTCTACTACTGGCAGCACCGCGGCCACCACGTCATCCGGATCCTGTGGGCCTGCCACGTCGTCCACCACAGCAGCCGCAAGTTCAACCTCACCACCGCCCTGCGCCAGCCCTGGACCAGCGCCACCTCCTGGCCCTTCTACCTCCCGATGATCGCGCTGGGCGTGCACCCGGCCGCCATCGCCTTCTGCTACTCGGTCAACCTCGTCTACCAGTTCTGGATCCACACCGAGCGCATCGACAAGCTGCCCCGGCCGATCGAGTACGTCTTCAACTCCCCCTCCCACCACCGCGTCCACCACGCCTCCCAAGGCGGCTACCTGGACCGGAACTTCGGCGGCATCCTGATCGTCTGGGACCGGATGTTCGGCTCCTGGGTCGGTGAGACCGACAAGCCCGTCTTCGGCCTCACCAAGAACATCGGCACCTACAACCCGCTGCGCGTCGCCACCCACGAGTACGCCTCCATCGCCCGGGACGTACGCGGGGCCGCCACCTGGCGCGAGCGCGCCGGACGCGTGTTCCGCGGCCCCGGCTGGCAGCCGGAGCAGCTCGAGCAGCCCGCGCAGGCAGCCCCGGCCCAGACGTCCGCTCCCGCCCCGGAGCACGCCGCGTGAGCGCCGCCGGATCCACCGAGCGCGCGGGGTCCCGTACGCCGTCCTGGGCGCGCCCCGCCGTCCCCCCGGGCTCCGGCTCCGCCACCAGGGCGCTGCTCGTGGCCTTCGCCGCCGCCACCGCCCTGGACCTCGGATCCCTGCTGGCGGACTGGCACACCGGGCACCTCGTCGCCAAGCCGCTGCTGATGCCGCTGCTCGTCGCCTACGTCATCACCCTGCGCGCCCCCCGGCTGCTGATCGCGGCCCTGCTGTTCGGCTGGGGCGGGGACCTGGCGCTGCTCTTCGACGCCGACATCGCCTTCCTGATCGGCATGGGCTCCTTCGCCGCCGGGCACGTCTGCTACCTCACGCTTTTCGCCAGCCACGGCCTCTTCGGCCGCCGCCGGACGAGCCCCCTGCTCGGGGCCGCGTACGCCGCCGCGCTCCTGTCCACCGTCACGCTGCTCTGGGGCGACCTGCCCGCGGAACTGCGGATCCCGGTCGCCGGGTACAGCCTGCTGCTCACCGCCATGGCCTACCGGTCCAGCGCCCTGGGGCGGCGGGCCGGGCTCGGCGGGGCGCTGTTCCTGCTCTCCGACACGCTCATCGCCACCGGGGTCGCCGAGTGGCCGCAGCTGCCCCGCCCGGACTTCTGGGTCATGGCCACCTACGTGGCGGCCCAGTACCTGCTGGCCACGGGGACACTCGCGCAGGAGCGGGCGTACGGTAGGGAGGCCCTACAGGGCTCAACCACTTCCTAGCCGGAGGACTGCACCACCATGCGCGCCACCGTCATCCACGCCCCGCACGACATCCGCGTGGAGGAGGTGCCCGACGCTGCGATCCAGCGCCCCGAGGACGCCGTCGTCCGCGTCCTGCGCTCCTGCATCTGCGGCAGCGACCTGTGGGCCTATCGCGGCGAGGCCAAGCGCCAGCCGGGCCAGCGGATCGGCCACGAGTTCCTCGGCGTCGTCGAGGAGACCGGCTCCGCCGTGTCGGGCCTGCGCGCCGGAGACCTCGTCGTCGCCCCCTTCATGTGGTCCGACGGCACCTGCGACTACTGCTCCGAGGGCCTCTACACCTCCTGCGAACACGGCGGCTTCTGGGGCTCGGTCGGCCACGACGGCGGCCAGGGCGAGGCCGTCCGGGTCCCGCACGCCGACGGCACGCTGGTGAAGCTGCCCGCCGACGCCGTCTCCGACGACCACCTGCTGACCGCGCTGCTCGCGCTCTCCGACGTCATGGGGACCGGCCACCACGCCGCGCTCGGCGCGGGGGTCCGCAAGGGCTCCACGGTCGCCGTCGTCGGTGACGGCGCGGTCGGCCTGTGCGGGGTCCTCGCGGCCAAGCGCCTGGGCGCCGACCGGATCATCGCACTGGGCCGGCACGCCGTCCGTACGGACATCGCCAAGCTCTTCGGGGCCACCGACGTGGTCGCCGAGCGCGGCGAGGCCGCCGAGGCCGCCGTGCGCGAGCTCACCGGCGGCCAGGGCGCCCACTCGGTCATCGAGGCGGTCGGCACCGAGATGTCCATGCGCACCGCCGTGAACATCGCCCGCGACGGCGGGGCCATCGGCTACGTCGGCGTCCCGCACGGCAGCGGCACCGGCCTCGACCTGGGTGTCATGTTCGACCGCAACCTCACCCTGCGCGGCGGGGTCGCGCCGGTCCGCGCGTACATCCCCGAGCTGCTCGCGGACGTGCTCAGCGGGGCGATCGACCCGTCTCCCGTCTTCGACCGGGCCGTCACCCTCGACGAGGTTCCGGACGGCTACCGGGCGATGGACGACCGCAGCGCGCTCAAGGTCCTGATCAAGCCCTGACCGCCGGAAAACGGGGAAGGGCCGGGCGGGATGTTCCCCGCCCGGCCCTTCCGCGATTCAGCGGATTCAGCCGGATTACTTGACGGCCTTCAGCGCGTCGACCACGCCGTAGCCGTAGTAGCCCGTCTGGCCCCAGCCGCTCTCGCAGGTGGTGGCGTCGATCAGGGTGCCCGCAGAGTTGAAGATCTGCGACGGGCAGTCCGTCTTGGTGGCCTGGCCCTTGAGCATCGCCTGGATCATCGCGGGCGTGGCATAGGGGTGGGCGCTCTTGAGGAGCGCCGCGACGCCGGCGACGTGCGGGGCGGCCATCGAGGTGCCCTGCTTGTAGCCGTAGCCGCCGCCCAGGACCGTCGACAGCACGCGGCCGTTGGCGTCCGGGGTGGCCGGGACCTGCCACTTGTCGCCGCCGGGGGCGGCGACGTCCACGACTCCGAGGCCGTAGCTGGAGTAGTACGAGCGCAGGCCCTTGTCACCGGTCGCCGACACCGTGACCACGCCCGGGAGCTGGGTGGGCAGGTCGAGGCAGACGCTCGGGTCGATGGTGCGCGGCACCGGGGTGGTGTCGTTCGGGCTGGTGTCGTCGAGGATCGAGTCGCCGGCCAGGTCGTGGTTGGAGTTGCCGGCCGAGGCCACGTGCAGCGTGCCCTTGCGCTCGGCGTACTTGGTGGCGCGACCGATGGCCTCCACCAGCGCCTTCTGGTCGTCGTCCGCCTTGCAGTTGTAGAGCCAGGGGTCGACGTAGTAGCTGTTGTTGGTCACCTCGATCCCCTTCTCGGCGGCGAACATGAAGCCGCAGACGACCGCCTCGGTGTAGAAGAGGCTGGTGCCGGGCTCGCTCACCTTGATGCCGGCGACCTTGACGCCCGGCGCGACACCGCTGATGCCGAGGCCGTTGCGCGGGGCCGCGATGGTGCCGGCCACGTGCGTGCCGTGGTCGCTGCCGTCCACGTACGGACGCCAGGCGCCCTCGCTGGTGTCCGCGACGCCGCCGACGCAGTTGGCCGACTGCTCCTTGGAGAAGTTCGGCGCGATGTCGGGGTGAGTGTCGTCGACACCCGTGTCGATGACGCCCACAGTGACGTTCTGGCTGCCATCGTTGATCTTGTGAGCCTGATCGGCCTTGATCGTCCGCAGGTCCCACTGGTTGGACTCCAGCGGCTCCTGACCCTCCTGGGCCGCCGCTGCCGCCTTGGCGGCGTCCGCCGCGCTCAGCTGCTGCGTCGCGCCCTCGTCGGTGGTCTGCACCGGAGAGAGGGGGGCCGTACGGGTGGCGCCGACCGAGTCGAACAGACCGCGGTTGGCACGCAGCTGCTTGGCGAAGTCCGGGTTCTGCGAGTGCGCGACGACGACCCCGATCTGCTCATAGGCCGTCACCACCGTTCCACCGGCCCGCTCGATGGCCTTCTTCGCAGCCTTCACCGTGGCATAGGTCTTCAGGTTCGCCACGTACGACAGCTTCGGCCCGGTCGTCTCGGCCGCAGAAGTCGTAGCCGCGTCCGCCGAGCCGCTCAGCGGTGCGGCTGAGGCCGCGACCGAGGGCAGGAAGGCGAGCGAGGCGGTGAGCGCCAGGCCGACCGGTATGGCGAGGGCACGCCGGCGGCCGGATCCCAGATGAGCCATGGGTTCTCCAGATCATCCTTGAAAAAGCCGTCCGGGCGCGGTCGCGACGGACGGGTTCATGACAGGCGAACTTAGCGTTTCTGTTCCCCTCGGCGCCATTAGTTCGAGGAATCAGTTCCCAAAGAAACAAACAGGTGTTGAACCACCCCGACGCGCCGGACGTGCCGTTGACAGGGGGGATCGGCACCACCGTCCCCCCACGGAGGTTGTTTTGTCCGTCATCCCCACCGCACCCGCGTCACAAGGAGCGTCCCCCGTGACCACCGAAGCAGCGCCGCCCCCGGGCAGCGCGGGAACGCCGCCGGCGAGCCCCGCGGCCGAAGAGTTCGTACGTGTCCAGCAGAGCGAGGAGTTCGCCGAACTGCGCCGCTCCCACCGCTCCTTCGCCTTCCCGCTCACCGTGGCGTTCATCGCCTGGTACCTGCTCTACGTCCTGCTCTCCAACTACGCGGGCGGCTTCATGGGGACGAAGCTCTTCGGCAACATCAACGTCGCCCTCGTCCTGGGCCTCGGCCAGTTCGCGACGACCTTCCTCATCGCCTGGCTGTACTCGCGCCACGCGGCGGCCCAGCTCGACCCCAAGGCCTCGGCCATCAAGGCAAGGATGGAGGCCGGCGAATGAGCGCCCCCCTGTACGTGGCCGTCGCCGGGGCGGCCACGGCGGGTACGACCACCGCCGCCGGCGCCTCCGAGCACCGCCCGCTGATCATCACCCTGTTCGGCCTGTTCGTCGTCGCCACCCTGGCCATCACGGTCTGGGCCGGACGCCAGACCAAGGACGCCGCCGACTTCTACGCGGGCGGCCGCCAGTTCACCGGGTTCCAGAACGGCCTGGCCATCTCCGGCGACTACATGTCCGCCGCGTCCTTCCTCGGCATCGCCGGAGCCATCGCGCTCTTCGGCTACGACGGCTTCCTCTACTCGATCGGCTTCCTCGTCGCCTGGCTCGTGGCCCTGCTCCTGGTCGCCGAGCCGCTGCGCAACTCCGGCCGCTACACGATGGGCGACGTGCTCGCGTACCGGATGCGCCAGCGCCCCGTACGCACCGCCGCCGGCACCTCCACCATCGTGGTCTCGATCTTCTACCTGCTCGCCCAGATGGCCGGCGCCGGCGTGCTCGTCTCGCTGCTCCTCGGCATCACCAGCGACTTCGGCAAGGTCGTGATCGTCTCGCTGGTCGGCATCCTGATGATCCTCTACGTCACCATCGGCGGGATGAAGGGCACCACCTGGGTCCAGATGATCAAGGCCGTGCTGCTGATCGCGGGCACGCTGCTGATCACCTTCCTGGTGCTGCTCAAGTTCAACTTCAACGTCTCGGACCTGCTGGGCCAGGCCGCCGACAACAGCGGCCAGGGAGTGAAGTTCCTGGAGCCCGGCCTGAAGTACGGCAAGGACTCGCTCTCGAAGCTGGACTTCCTCTCGCTGGGCCTCGCCCTGGTCCTGGGCACCGCCGGCCTGCCGCACATCCTGATCCGCTTCTACACGGTCCCCACGGCCAAGGCCGCCCGCAAGTCCGTGAACTGGGCCATCGGCATCATCGGCGCCTTCTACCTGATGACGATCGTCCTCGGCTTCGGCGCCGCGGCCCTGCTCAAGCGGGCCGACATCATCGCCTCGAACAAGGCCGGTACCACCGCGGCCCCGCTGCTCGCCCAGGAGATCGGCGGCGGTCCGGGCTCCACCGGCGGCGCGGTCCTGCTCGCCGTGATCTCGGCGGTGGCCTTCGCCACGATCCTCGCGGTCGTCGCGGGCCTGACCCTGGCCTCCTCCTCGTCCTTCGCCCACGACCTCTACGTGAACGTGATCCGCAAGGGCAAGGCCACCGAGAAGGAAGAGGTACGGGCGGCCCGCTGGTCGACCGTGGTCATCGGGGCCGTGGCCATCGGCCTCGGCGCCCTGGCCCGCGACCTCAACGTGGCCGGCCTCGTGGCGCTGGCCTTCGCGGTCGCGGCCTCCGCCAACCTGCCGACGATCCTCTACAGCCTCTTCTGGAAGCGCTTCACCACCCAGGGCGCCCTGTGGTCCATCTACGGCGGCCTGGTCTCCTCGGTCGTCCTGGTGCTCTTCTCCCCGGTCGTCTCCGGCAAGCCCACCTCGATGTTCAAGGGCGCCGACTTCTACTGGTTCCCCCTGGAGAACCCCGGCATCGTCTCCATCCCGCTCGGCTTCCTGCTGGGATGGCTGGGAACCGTCCTCTCCAAGGAGAAGGCCGACCCGCAGAAGTTCGCCGAGCTGGAAGTCCGGTCGCTCACCGGCACCGGCGCGCACTGACACGCTGCGTCGCAGCGAGACCCTCCGAACACCCAGCGTGGCCATGTCGTATGTCCCTACGACATGGCCACGTCGCGTCTAGTCCATTCGGGCACCCCTACATGTCACAGGTGTCGCGTAGGCTCGTTGATAGCGCTAGCACTCTCATCCATCACGGCGCAAACCTCTAGAAACCGGACAGGGGAGGGGGCTTACAGTGCTTCTCGACACCTACGGCCGCGTGGCCACTGACCTGCGTGTCTCGCTCACCGACCGGTGCAATCTGCGCTGTACCTACTGCATGCCCGAAGAGGGCCTGCAGTGGCTCGGCAAATCGGATCTGCTCAGTGACGACGAGATCGTCCGGCTGATCCGCATCGCGGTCACTCAGCTCGGGATCAAAGAGGTCCGCTTCACCGGCGGAGAGCCGCTGCTGCGCCCCGGCATCGTCGGGATCGTCGAGCAGTGCGCGGCCCTGGAGCCCCGCCCCAAGATGTCGCTGACCACCAACGGCATCGGCCTCAAGCGCACCGCACAGGCCCTCAAGGCCGCCGGCCTGGACCGGGTGAACGTCTCCCTGGACACCCTGCGGCCCGAGGTCTTCAAGACCCTGACCCGGCGCGACCGCCACAAGGACGTCATCGAGGGCATGGCCGCCGCCCGCGACGCCGGCCTCACCCCCGTCAAGGTCAACGCGGTGCTGATGCCCGGACTCAACGACGACGAGGCCCCCGACCTGCTGGCCTGGGCCGTGGAGAACGAGTACGAGCTCCGCTTCATCGAGCAGATGCCGCTCGACGCCCAGCACGGCTGGAAGCGCGACGGCATGATCACCGCCGGTGACATCCTGGAATCCCTGCGTACCCGCTTCACGCTCACCGAGGAAGGGTCCGAAGAGCGCGGCTCCGCCCCGGCCGAGCGCTGGGTCGTCGACGGCGGCCCGGCCACCGTCGGCGTCATCGCCTCCGTCACCCGCCCCTTCTGCGGAGCCTGCGACCGTACGCGGCTCACGGCCGACGGCCAGATCCGTACGTGCCTCTTCGCCACCGAGGAGTCCGACCTGCGCGCCGCCCTGCGCTCGGGCGCCCCGGACGAGGAGATCGCCCGCCTGTGGAAGGTGGCGATGTGGGGCAAGAAGGCCGGGTCCGGCCTCGACGACCCGACCTTCCTGCAGCCCGACCGCCCGATGTCGGCGATCGGCGGCTGACCTCCGCCGCCAGGAACGGTTCCGAGCGACCCCGAGGGCTCGCAGTGGCTACGGCCGCTGCGAGCCCTCGGGCGCTTCCCACTCGTCGAGCTTCACGACGTCCTTGAGGAAACCGCGGACCCCCAGGAACTGGGACAGGTGCTCGCGGTGCTCCTCGCACGCCAGCCAGGTCTTGCGGCGCTCGGGGGTGTGCAGCTTCGGGTTGTTCCATGCCAGGACCCAGGCGGCCGCCTGGCGGCAGCCCTTGGCGGAGCAGGTGGGCGCGTCGGCGGCCGGGACGTCGTCGCCGGAAGCGTCGTTCAGAGGTGCGTCAAGGGGAGTCACGGCTCAACCCTAAGACGGAATGGCGACGCCGAGCAGCCACGGGGGGAGCTGCTCGGCGTCGGTCCGTCGCTCCGACGGGGGATGCGGAGCGCGTAGGCAGTATGTCACGCAGGACCCGGTGCGGTGCACTGGAACTTCATGATTGATCTGAGCTTTTCTTGAGGTTCCCGTCGCCCAGTGCGGGGTGCACGGGCGCCGGAACGAAGTGGGACGGCAGGGAGGGCGTCGATTCCCGCCCCGCGTTGGCGATGACCACCGCGATGTACGGCAGCAGCGCCCCCGCGACGAGCGTCACGACGGCCACGGGCCGCTGCACGTTCCACAACACGATCGTCGCGATGACCGACAGGGTCCTGATCAGCATCGAGATCACGTACCGGCGCTGGCGTCCCCGTACGTCCTCGGCGAGGCCCATCCGGGCCCCCGTGATCCGGAAGACCTCGGACCCGTTCCGCTTCGTCCGCTCCACAACCCACCACCCGATCGATCGCCGGACACTCCCCGGCCCGGACGCCTCCACGGTACGCCGCCCGCCCGGAGCCGGGCAGAGGGGGTGTCCCCCGAATGGCGCCGCCCGAAATGCGCAATAGGCCGGACGGGTCGAGACTGGGCCCACATGCGCACAACGCGCCAGGAGGAGGCTCGACATGGGTTGGTTGTGGGCGATCATCGTCGGCTTTGTACTGGGACTGATTGCCCGGGCGATCCTGCCGGGCAAGCAGCACCAGCCCCTTTGGCTGACCACCATCTTCGGCATCGTCGGAGCCGTCCTCGGCAACGCCGTGGCCACGTGGATCGGCGTCAACGAAACGCGCGGCATCGACTGGATCCGGCACTTGCTGCAACTGGCCGGAGCCGTCGTGGTGGTCGGTCTCGGTGACCTGATCTACAGCTCGATGCGCGGCGGAAAGAAGCAGATGACCTGAGGGCTCCGGCCCGCCGAGCGGCGGAGCACGACGGAGGGGCCGGCCCGGACTGTGCGTCCGGACCGGCCCCTCCGTCGTGCTGCCGTGGCGGCGACTAGCCGGTGACCTCGACCGCCGCCAGGTTCTTCTTGCCGCGGCGCAGCACCAGCCAGCGCCCGTGCAGCAGGTCCTCCTTGGCGGGGACCGCGTCCTCGGAGGCGACCTTCACGTTGTTCACGTAGGCGCCGCCCTCCTTCACGGTCCGCCGGGCGGCCGACTTGCTGGCGACCAGCCCGGTCTCCGCGAGGAGGTCCACGACCAGCCCCGGCTCGGAGACCTCGGCCCGCGGCAGCTCGGACAGGGCCGCGGCCAGGGTGGCCTCGTCCAGGTCCGCCAGCTCGCCCTGGCCGAACAGCGCCTTGGACGCCGCGATCACGGCGGCGCACTGGTCCGCGCCGTGCACCAGCGTGGTCAGCTCCTCCGCCAGCGCCCGCTGGGCGGCACGCGCCTGCGGCCGCTCGGCGGTCTGCGCCTCCAGGGCCTCCAGCTCCTCACGGGTCTGGAAGGACAGGATGCGCATGTAGGTGGAGACGTCCCGGTCGTCCACGTTCAGCCAGAACTGGTAGAACGCGTACGGGGTGGTCATCTCCGGGTCGAGCCAGACGGCGCCGCTCTCGGACTTGCCGAACTTGGTGCCGTCCGCCTTGACCATCAGCGGGGTCGCGATGGCGTGGACGTGCGCGTCCGGCTCCACCCGGTGGATCAGGTCGAGACCGGCCGTCAGGTTGCCCCACTGGTCGGACCCGCCCTGCTGGAGCACGCAGCCGTGCCGGCGGTAGAGCTCCAGGAAGTCCATGCCCTGGAGCAGCTGGTAGCTGAACTCGGTGTAGCTGATGCCCTGGTCGGACTCCAGCCGCTTGGCGACCGAGTCCTTCGTCAGCATCTTGTTCACGCGGAAGTGCTTGCCGATGTCCCGGAGGAACTCGATGGCGGACATGCCCGCCGTCCAGTCCAGGTTGTTGACCATAACCGCCGCGTTCTCGCCCTCGAAGGACAGGAACGGCTCGATCTGGGTGCGCAGGCGCGTCACCCAGTTCGCGATGGTCTCCGGGTCGTTCAGGGTGCGCTCGGCGGTCGGGCGCGGGTCGCCGATCTGACCCGTGGCCCCGCCGACCAGCGCCAGCGGACGGTTGCCCGCCTGCTGGAGCCGGCGCACGGTGAGGACCTGCACCAGGTGCCCCACGTGCAGCGAGGCCGCCGTCGGGTCGAAGCCGCAATAGAACGTGACGGGACCGTCCGCGAACGCCTTGCGCAGCGCTTCTTCGTCGGTGGACTGGGCGAAGAGCCCGCGCCACTTCAGTTCGTCGACGATGTCCGTCACGGTTCTGGGTCTCCTTGAACGAGGTGGAACAGAGAGCTGGGGGATGCCCCGCCAGTCTAGGCGGGGAAGGCCCGGACCTCTGACGCTTTGTTGATCAGATGCCGGCGATCAGACGCCCTTGCTGACCGAGCTCATGTTGAAGTCCGGGATGCGCAGCGCCGGCATCGCGGTCCTGGTGAACCAGTCGTTCCATTCGCGCGGCAGGGTCTTCTCGGTCCGGCCGGCCTCCGAGGCCCGCGACAGCAGGTCCACGGGGGACTCGTTGAACCGGAAGTTGTTGACCTCGCCGACGACCTGGCCGCCCTCCACCAGGTAGACGCCGTCCCGGGTCAGCCCGGTGAGCAGCAGCGTCGCCGGGTCCACCTCGCGGATGTACCAGAGGCAGGTCAGCAGCAACCCGCGGTCGGTCGCGGCCACCATCTCCTCCAAGGACTTGTCGCCCCCGGCCTCCAGGATCAGGTTCCCGAAGGAGGGGGAGACCGGCTGCCCGGTCAGTTCCGCGGTGTGCCGGGTCGTGGTCAGCCGGGCCAGCTCGCCGTCCTTGATCCACTCGGTCGCCGGGACCGGCAGGCCGTTGTCGAACACGGAGGCGCTGTCGCCCGAGCTGTGCGCGATCACGAACGGCGCGGACTCCAGGCCCTGCGCGTTCGGATCGCTGCGCAGGTTCAGCGGCAGCGGGGAGAGCCGCTCGCCGAGCCGGGTGCCGCCGCCGGGCTTGGAGAAGACCGTCCGGCCCTCCACCGCGTCCCGGGCCGCCGCCGACCACATCTGGTAGATCAGCAGGTCGGCCACGGCCGTGGGGGGCAGCAGCGTCTCGTACCGCCCGGCCGGCAGGTCGATCTTCCGCTCCGCCCAGCCGAGCCGTACGGCCAGCTCGGCGTCCAGCGCGGTCGGGTCCACGTCCTTGAAGTCCCGGGTCGCGCGGCCGGCCCAGGCCGAGCGCTGCCGGTCCGGGGACTTCGCGTTGAGCTCCAGGGTGCCGTTGGGCTGGTCGTGGCGCAGGCGCAGCCCCGTAGAGGTGCCCACGTACGTGGACACCAGCTCGTGGTTGGCGAAGCCGTACAGGTCGCGGCCGCCCGCGCGGGCCCGGGCGAAGGCCTCGCCGAGGGCCGGGGCGAAGTCCGCGAACACCGCCGAGGAGGTCTCGGCGGGGGCGTCGGCGAAGTCGGGCGAGGCCGGGGTGCCGGTGACCAGCGGCCGTGCGTCCTCCGCCGGTCCGGCGCCGCGGGCGGCCGCCTCGGCTGCCCGGACCAGCGGCTCCAGCTCCGCGGCCGTGACGGCGGAGCGCGAGACGACCCCCGAGGCCGTGCCCTCCTTGCCGTCGACGGTGGCGATGACGGTGAGGGTCCGGCCGCGGGTGACCCCGTTGGTGGTCAGGGCGTTGCCCGCCCAGCGCAGATTGGCGCTCGACTCCTCGTCGGCGATGACGACGCAGCCGTCCGCGGTGGACAGCTCCAGCGCCCGCTCGACGATCTCGTGGGGCTTGGTGGTACGACTCGACGAGGTCATCGTCCGGCCTCCTGCGTGGTGTTCAAGATGTTCACGTCGCGGAACAGCGCGGACGGGCAGCCGTGCGACACCGCCGCGGTCTGGCCGGGCTGGGCCTTGCCGCAGTTGAAGGCGCCGCCCAGGACGTAGGTCTGCGGACCGCCGACCTTCTCCATCGAGCCCCAGAACTCCGTGGTCGTGGCCTGGTAGGCGACGTCCCGGAGCTGTCCGGCGAGCTTGCCGTTCTCGATGCGGAAGAAGCGCTGCCCGGTGAACTGGAAGTTGTAGCGCTGCATGTCGATGGACCAGGAGCGGTCGCCGACCACGTAGATCCCGCGCTCCACCCCGCCGATCAGGTCCTCGGTGGAGAGCCCGCCCGGATCCGGCTGGAGCGAGACGTTCGCCATGCGCTGGACGGGCACGTGACCGGGGGAGTCGGCGTAGGCGCAGCCGTTGGAGCGGCCGAGGCCGGTCAGCTTCGCGATGCGCCGGTCCGTCTGGTAGCCGGCCAGGGTGCCGTCCTTGACCAGGTCCCAGCTCTGCGCCGCGACGCCCTCGTCGTCGTACCCGATGGTGGCCAGCCCGTGCTCGGCCGTCCGGTCGCCCGTCACGTTCATGATCGGGGACCCGTAGGCGAGCTTGCCCAGCTGGTCGAAGGTGGCGAAGGAGGTCCCGGCGTACGCGGCCTCGTAGCCCAGCGCCCGGTCCAGCTCGGTGGCGTGGCCGATGGACTCGTGAATGGTGAGCCACAGGTTCGAGGGGTCCACGACCAGGTCGTAGCGCCCGGCCTCCACGCTCGGTGCCAGCATCTTCTCGGCGAGCAGCCCGGGGATCGCCTCCAGCTCGGCGTTCCAGTCCCAGCCGGTGCCGGTCAGGTACTCCCAGCCGCGCCCGGCGGGCGGGGCGATGGTGCGCATCGAGTCGAACTCGCCGGTGGCGGCGTTCACGGCGACGGCGGTGAGCTGCGGGTGCACGCGCACCCGCTGCTGGGTGGTGGAGGTGCCCGCGGTGTCGGCGTAGAACTTGTTCTCGTGGACCGCGAGCAGAGAGGCGTCCACGTGGGCCACCCCGTCGGCCGCCAGGAGGCGCTGGCTGAAGTCGGCGAGCAGCGCGGCCTTCTCCGTGTCCGGCACCTCGAAGGGGTTCACGTCGTAGGCGGAGATCCAGGTCTTGTCGGCGTGCACGGGCTCGTCGGCGAGCTCGACCCGCTCGTCCGACCCGGCCGCCTTGATCACCTGGGCGGAGAGCTTCGCCATGGCCACGGCCTGCGAGGCCACCTTGGCGGCCGCGTCCATGGTCAGGTCCACCCCCGAGGCGAACCCCCAGCTGCCCCCGTGCACCACGCGGACCGCGTAGCCGAGGTCGGTGGTGTCGGACCCGCCGGAGGGCTTGGCGTCGCGCAGCCGCCAGGAGGCGCTGCGGATGCGTTCCAGGCGGAAATCGGCGTGGTCGGCGCCCAGCGCGCGGGCCCGCGCGAGCGCCGCGTCGGCGAGCGCCCGCAAGGGAAGCGCCATGAAGGTCGCGTCGATGGAATGGGGCACGGAGGTCCTCTCGGGGTCGGGACAGCTGGCTCGATCATGTCGCGCCGCGGCTTTCCGTGCCTACATCTTTCTGTAGGGACTCGACAGACCCCGTACCGAGGACCTGTCGGAGCCGGATTCTCCGTAAGGGGTACTTGACCTATAGGTTTTTGGTATTCAGACCGCTAGTCGAAAGGGTGATCCGTTGAGCCGCTCGGTTCTCGTCACCGGAGGTAACCGGGGCATCGGCCTCGCCATCGCCCGAGCTTTCGCGGAAGCCGGGGACAAGGTCGCGATCACGTACCGGTCGGGCGAGCCGCCGGCGGAGCTCACGGCCCTGGGCGTGCTGGCGGTCCGCTGCGACATCACCGACTCCGACCAGGTCGATCAGGCGTACAAGCAGGTCGAGGACGCGCACGGCGCGGTCGAGGTCCTCGTGGCCAATGCCGGCATCACCAAGGACACGCTGCTGATGCGCATGTCCGAGGACGATTTCGCCTCGGTCGTCGACACCAACCTCACCGGCACCTTCCGCGTGGTCAAGCGCGCGAACCGCGGCATGCTCCGCGCCAAGAAGGGCCGCGTCGTCCTGATCTCCTCGGTCGTCGGACTGCTCGGCTCGGCCGGCCAGGCCAACTACGCGGCCTCCAAGGCGGCCCTGGTCGGCTTCGCCCGCTCCCTCGCCCGCGAGCTCGGCTCCCGCAACATCACCTTCAACGTCGTCGCCCCGGGCTTCGTGGACACCGACATGACGAAGGTGCTCAACGACGAGCAGCGGGCCGGCATCGTCGGCCAGGTGCCCCTGGGCCGCTACGCGCAGCCCGAGGAGATCGCGGCTGCGGTCAGTTTCCTGGCGTCCGACAACGCCGCGTACATCACTGGTGCCGTCATTCCTGTTGACGGCGGATTGGGCATGGGTCACTGATCACCATGAGCGGAATTCTCGACGGCAAGCGCCTCCTCGTCTCCGGGGTGCTGATGGAGTCCTCCATCGCCTTCCACGTCGCCAAGCTGGCCCAGGAGCAGGGCGCCGAGGTCATCCTCTCGGCGTTCCCGCGGCCGACGCTGACCGAGCGCATCGCCCGCAAGCTGCCCAAGCCCGTCAAGGTGATCGAGCTCGACGTCACCAACGACGAGCACCTGGCGCGCGTGGAGGAGCTCGTCCGCGCGGAGCTCGGCGGTCTCGACGGCGTCGTCCACTCCATCGGCTTCGCGCCGCAGGACGCGCTCGGCGGCAACTTCCTGAACACCCCGTTCGAGTCGGTCGCCACCGCCATGCACGTCTCGGCGTTCTCGCTGAAGTCGCTGACCATGGCCTGCAAGCCGCTCTTCCCGGAGAACGAGGGCGCCTCGGTCGTCGGCCTCACCTTCGACGCGCAGTACGCGTGGCCGCAGTACGACTGGATGGGCCCGGCCAAGGCCGCGCTGGAGGCCACCAGCCGCTACCTCGCCCGCGACCTGGGCAAGGAGAAGATCCGCTGCAACCTGATCTCGGCCGGTCCGCTCGGCTCGATGGCCGCGAAGTCCATCCCGGGCTTCTCCGACCTGGCCGACGTCTGGAACCACCGCTCCCCGATGGAGTGGGACATGACGGACCCGGAGCCGGCCGCCAAGGGCGTCGTCGCCCTGCTGTCGGACTGGTTCCCCAGCACCACCGGCGAGATCATCCACGTCGACGGCGGCCTGCACGCGATGGGTGCCTGACCTCCCCGGCCCCGCCCCTGTTCCATCCGTACGGCGGCGGCCCCGTCTCCCCACCCGGGAGGCGCGGCCGCCGCCGTTTCGGTGTGCGCCGCGGGGACGTACGGGCCGGCTCGATCAGATGTCCGCCCCCGGGCCGGATCTTCCCAAGTCGAAAATCAGGACATTTGCCTGCAAACTGGGCCCGTCGGGATCTTCCCGGCTCCTGCGGGGAGGAGGTACGGGAGTGCGCGCGAGGCGGAGCCGAACGGTATCCCTGCTGGTCACCTCGGTGGTCCTGACCGGATTCCTGCTCCCGGGAGCCGTCGCGCAGGACGAGGTGCCCGCCCCGGCGTCCGGTACGGACGTCCAGGCCCCGGCCGTGGTCGATCTGACCCAGATCCCCGCCGAACCGCCCGTACAGCCCGCACGGCCCGCCGCCCGGGAACTCTTCGGGGCCGACTGCGACACCGAGATCAACGGCTCGCAGGTGGTCGCCTTCTGCCACAACAGTTATCCGCAGACCGATCTGGTCCGCCTGCACGTGGAGTGCGACCGCTGGTGGGACGTGGACGGGGACGGCGCCGCCGTGGCCGTCGGCCCGGCCGGCCGGGTGGAGCTCTCGGGCCGCTGCTGGAAGGAAGTCCGCTCCGCCTGGGTCAGCCACCAGCGGCAGTGACCCCCGCGGGCCGCCCCTCGTCGGCCAGGCAGACGAACGGATAGCCGGCCGCCTCCGAGGCCGCCGCGTCCCCGTCCCCGCGCCGGATCGCCTCGATCAGCCGGGCGTGGTCCAGGTGCGAGGCGGGATCGAGCTCCGTACCCACGTCGGTGCGCAGCCAGTCGGCCACCAGATCGCCGAGGTCCGCGTACAGCTCGATGAGCACCTCGTTGTGCGAGGCCGCCACCACCGCCATGTGCAGGGCCACGTCCGCCGCGACGAAGGGCTCCGCGTCCCCGCCCGACCAGGCCTCCTCGCGCCGCGCCAGCAGCGCGTCCAGCTGTACGAGGTCCCGCGCCGTCCGCCGCTCCGCCGCGAGACGGGCGGCCGCGGACTCCAGCGTCGAGCGCAGCTCCGCGATGTGCCGGGGGTCGGCGCGGGCGAAGCGGCGGTGCATGACCCCGGCCAGCTCGCTGGTGGCGATGACGTACGTCCCCGAGCCCTGGCGGATGTCGAGGAGGCCGTTGTGCGCGAGGGCCCGTACGGCCTCCCGCACGGTGTTGCGGGCGACGCCCATCAGCTCCACGAGCTCGGGCTCGGTGGGGATGCGGGAGCCCACGGGCCATTCGCCGGTGGTGATCTGGTTCCTGAGCTGGGCGATCACCTGGTCGACGAGCGCGGATCGCCGGGGCGAGGTCAGCGGCATGCGGTCGGGGTTCCTCTCGGGTCGGGCGTGGTGCGTGGTCGGGCGTGGTGTGGGTGACGGGCACGATACGGCTGCGGGGTGGACAACCAATCATCCCATGATTCTATGATGGTCGAATGTCCGACGAAGAAATCCAGACCCTGAACCGGCCCCAGGCCGCCCGCACGGCATCCCCGCAGCCCCTTCCCGGCCCCACCGCCACCCCGCAGCCGGCTTGGCTCGGGCCCGTGCTCCTCGTCGGCATCGTGCTGGCCGCCCTCAACCTGCGGCCCGCCATCACCAGCCTCGGCGCCCTGTTCGAGGAGACCCGCGAGGGCCTCGGCATGAGCGGGACCGTCGCCGGGCTCATCACCTCCGTACCCGCCCTCTGCTTCGCCGTCTTCGGCGTCACGGCGCCCCGGCTCTCCCGCCGCTTCGGCCCGGCCGCCGTGGTCTGCGCCGGCATGGCCGCCGTCGCCGTGGGCCTGCTGATCCGGCCCTTCGCCACCAACGCCGCCGGATTCCTCGCGGCCAGCGCCCTGACCCTGGCGGGCATAGCCCTGACCAACGTGCTCCTGCCGGTGATCGTCAAGCGCTGGTTCCCCGACCGGGTCGGCACCATGACGGGGCTCTACTCCATGGGCCTGGCCGCCGGCACCTCGCTCGCCGCGGCGGCGACGGTCCCGATGACCCGGGCCCTCGGCGGCAGCTGGCGCACCGGCCTGCTGATCTGGGCCTTCCTCGCCGCGACGGCCGTCCTGCCCTGGCTGGCCATCGCGGCGGCGGCCCGCAAGGAGAAGGCCGCTGCCGCGGCCGCCGCGGCAGCGGCCGTCCGGCCCGACGCCGGGCCCGGGGTCGCGCGCAGCCGCACCGCGTGGGCCCTTGCCTGCTACTTCGGGCTCCAGGCCACGGGCGCGTACATCACGATGGGCTGGCTCCCGCAGATCTTCCGCGACGCCGGGGTCTCCGCCTCCACCGCGGGCGTCCTGCTCGCCGTCACCATGGTCATGGGCGTCCCGCTCGCCTTCATCATCCCCGGGCTGGCCGGCCGGATGAAGAACCAGGGCCCCATCGCGGTCGTCCTCGGCCTCTTCGGCCTCGCCGGCTACCTCGGGCTCTACTTCGCCCCCGCCGCCGGGGCCTGGGCCTGGGTCCTGATGCTCGGCATCTCCAACTGCGCCTTCCCGCTCGTCATCACGATGATCGGCCTGCGCGCCAAGTCCCCGGCGGGCGTGGTCAAGCTCTCCGCCTTCGCCCAGAGCACCGGGTACCTCATCTCCATCCCCGGACCACTCGTCATCGGCGTCCTCTACCAGCACAGCGGCGGCTGGGACCTGCCCCTCGCCCTGATGGCCGGTCTGCTCGTCCCGCAGATCGCGCTCGGCGTGCTGGCGGGCCGGGACCGCACGATCGAGGACGAATGCGGCATGCGAGACTGATCGGCATGTCGCCCGTACTTGAACCGAACCCCCAGAACGGCCACCGGAAGCTCGGCCTCGTGCTGGGCGCGATGCTGCTGGTGACCGTGATCATCTCCGTCCTCGCCACCCTCGCCTCGCCCTAGGGGGTGGGGTTAACCCCCCAACCCCTAGGGGGTCAGGCTCAGGGACATCTGGGGTGCGTCCCGGATGGGAACCGCCTGCTCGAATCCTTAGATTCGAAGAGCAAGAGCGAGCCCGTCCGACCACCCCACGGAGGCGGCCATGTCGGCCCCCACGCACCTGGCCCCCGGCCGCTTGTCCGCTCCCCGCGCCGCCGGGGCCGACGCCCGGCTGCCCTGGTGGGCGCTCGCCCTGCCCGCCCTCGCCTTCGGCCTCCTGCTCATACTCCTCGCCGGATCCGGCCCGGCCCAGGCCGCCTCCGGCGACGGCGCCACCCTCGTCCACGTCACCGAACGGCTGCTGAGCGCCGTCGGCTGACGCGGCGCCAGCCACCGGGAGCCCACCCGCGCGGCCGTGCGCCGGGGCGCGCCCGCACTGCCCCACACCTGCGGGTGACCCCCTCAACACCCCTGCGCCCCGTGGCTCGATCCATGCGAAGCTGGGAGTCATGAGCGCCGACACACCCCGCAGGATCGTCCTCCTCCGGCACGCCAAGGCCGAATGGTCGGACGGCACGGACCACGACCGCCCCCTGGCGGACCGCGGCCGTCACGACGCCCCGGCCGCGGGTCAGAAACTGGCCCAGACCGGCATCACCTTCGACCTGGCCCTCTGCTCCAGCGCGGCCCGGACCAGGGAGACCTGGAAGCTGGCCGTCCAGGAGCTGCCGCACCGGCCGAAGACCACGTACGAGGAACGGCTCTACGAGGCTTCCCTGGGCGAGCTCATCGCCCTCGTCAACGAGACCTCCGACGAGGTGCAGAACCTTCTGGTCATCGGCCACAACCCCGGTATGCACGCGCTGGCCGACGCCCTCTCCGGGGGCGCTCAGGGCGACGTCCTCGCCCGGATGAACCGCAGCGGCTTCCCGACCTCGGGGATCGCCGTCGTCTCCTTCACCGGCTCCTGGAAGTCCGTGGAACACGGCGTGGGCACCCTGCTGGACTTCTGGACCCCGCACAGCTGACGCGCACGACCCGCCGACTACGACGCCTACGCCGACGGAGCGGGCCCCGGCACTTCCACAGTGCCGGGGCCCGCTCCGTCGGCGTAGGCGTCGGGGATCAGCCGTCCTCGTCAGGCCAGGTCGGCGGCCTCGACCTCTTCGCGGGTGATCCCGAGCAGGTACAGCACGGCGTCCAGGAAGGGCACGTTCACCGCGGTGTGCGCGGCCTGGCGGACCACCGGCTTGGCACAGAAGGCCACACCCAGCCCGGCGGCGTTCAGCATGTCCAGATCGTTGGCACCGTCGCCGATGGCCACCGTCTGGGCCAGCGGTACGCCGGCCTCCGCGGCGAAGCGGCGCAGCAGCCGGGCCTTGCCGGCCCGGTCCACGATCTCGCCGGTGACCTTGCCCGTCAGCTTGCCGTCGACGATCTCCAGGGTGTTGGCGGAGGCGAAGTCCAGCCCGAGCCGCTCCCGCAGATCGTCCGTCACCTGCGTGAACCCGCCGGAGACCACGCCCACCTGGTACCCGAGGCGCTTGAGGGTGCGGATCAGGGTCCGGGCACCCGGGGTGAGGCGCACCTCGGAGCGGACCTTGTCCACCACGGAGGCGTCCAGCCCCGCCAGCAGCGCGACCCGGGCGTGCAGCGACTGCTCGAAGTCCAGCTCCCCGCGCATGGCCCGCTCGGTCACCTCGGCGACCTCGGCCTCACAGCCGGCGTGCGCGGCGAAGAGCTCGATGACCTCGTCCTGGATCAGGGTCGAGTCCACGTCCATGACGACGAGGCGCTGGGCCCGCCGGTGCAGCCCGGCCGAGACCACGGCCACGTCGACGCCGATCTGCGCGGCGGCGGTGGCCAGGGCGGTGCGCAGCGGCTCGGTCGCGGTGCCGGAGACGGCGAACTCCACCGCCGTCACCGGATACTTCGCGAGCCGGAAGATGCGGTCGATATTGCCGCCGGTCGCGGTGATCCGCGCGGCGACGGCGGCCGTGGACTCGGCGGTGAGCGGGTGCCCGAGCACGGTGACGTGCGAACGGCCACTTCCGCGCGGCCGGTTGTCTCCGGTACCGGAGAGGATCTCGGCCTGCAGCTTGAGGGACTCGGCCCAGCTGTGGACGGTGGCCCGCAGCTCGCCCTCGGTGCCTGCGGCCGGGTGGGTGACGAGGGCGCACAGGACGATGCGGCCCCGGGTGACGACCTGCTCGATGTCGACGACGTCGACGGAGTAGGCGGCGAGGGTGTCGAACAGCCCGGCGGTGATCCCGGGACGGTCCTTGCCGAAGATCTTGACGAGGAGGGTGGGGACGTCGGAGGTCTGCGAAGCGCTCATGGTGCCTTCACCGTATCTCCCCGGCCTGCGCGCACGGAGCCCCGTCCCACCTGGCGGAACCGTTTCGCTCCGTACGGACGTGCGGGAGCCGCGCGGCGGACGTGCGCAGGACACGTGGTGGACATGCGCGGGCCGCGCGCGGGGCGTGCGCCGGGCGCGTGGAGATCCGGGGGAGGAACGCTCCGGACGGCGGGAGGCCACGCCCGCCGGGGGAAGCGGTGCCTCCGCCCCGGCCGGAGGGGGGATGCCGGGACGTCCTGAAACGCGCCTTCCGGACCGCTTTCGCCCCCCTCGGCGGGCCTCTCAGGGCGCTGCCACGTGGCCCGGATTCCCCTTGTGGCCGTGCGCCTGAAATAGTTCCCCCGGATGTTCGCCATCCCTAGACTCCCTGACGTCATGGGGGATTCTCGGGGGACTTAAGTGGGGCTGGAGTGCCGGAACTCGTACTGGAATTGAATGGAAGGACCTGGACGCTCGATCCGTCCAGGTCGTACTCGCTGGGGCGCGATCCCCAGGGAGACGTGGTGATCGATGACGCCCGGGTGTCGTGGCGGCACGCCACCATCGCCTGGAACGGGCGAGGTTGGGGAATCGAGGACCACGGCAGCACCAACGGCACCTACGTGCGCGGGGCGAGGGTCCAGCAGGCCGAGCTCGTGCCCGGCACGCCGGTGCACCTGGGCAACGCCACCGACGGCCCTCGGCTGAATCCGGTCGCGGTCGCGGTCGCGGCCGCGGCCGCCCCGGCGCCGCAGCCGGCCGTGGCGCAGCAGGCGCCCGCGCAGGCGTACGCGCAGCAGCCGCAGGCCCAGCAGCCGCAGGCGCCGCAGCAGCCCTGGGGACAGCAGGTCCAGCAGGCCCCGCCGTTCCCGCAGCAGCAGGCGCAGCCCTTCCCGCAGCAGCAGCACCAGCAGCAGCCGGGCGGCGGCGGTACCCCGGGCTACGGCGACCACCGCAGCCCGACGACGTTCCACCAGCTCGCGCTGGGCCACGTCATGCGCATCGGCCGTGCGCTGGAGAACGAGCTGGTGGTCTCCGACCTCCAGGTCTCCCGCCACCACGCGGAGTTCCACTCGATGCCGGGCGGCCGCTTCGAGATCCGCGACCTCGGCAGCCACAACGGCACCTACGTCAACGGCCAGCCGCTGGCGAAGTCGGGCACCGCGCTGCTCGGCCCGAACGACATCGTCGGCGTCGGCCACTCGACCTTCCGGATCGTCGGCGACCGCCTCGAGGAGTTCGTCGACACCGGTGACGTCTCCTTCTCGGCCCGCCACCTCACGGTCACGGTCGACGGCGGCAAGCAGATCCTCAAGGACGTCACCTTCGGCGTCCCCGAGAAGTCGCTGATCGGCGTCATCGGCCCCTCCGGCTCCGGCAAGTCGACGCTCCTCAAGGCGCTGACCGGCTACCGCCCGGCCAACCAGGGCGACGTCCTCTACGACAACCGCAACCTGTACAAGCAGTTCGCGGAGCTCCGCCAGCGCATCGGCCTGGTCCCGCAGGACGACATCCTGCACAAGGAGCTGAAGGTCAGCACCGCCCTCAAGTACGCGGCCAAGCTCCGCTTCCCGGGCGACACCGCCGAGTCCGAGCGCGCCGCCCGCATCAACGAGGTGCTGCGCGAGCTCAAGCTCGACATCCACAAGGACAAGAAGATCACCTCGCTCTCGGGCGGCCAGCGCAAGCGCGTGTCCGTGGCCCTGGAGCTGCTGACCAAGCCCTCGCTGATCTTCCTGGACGAGCCCACCTCCGGCCTCGACCCGGGCATGGACCGCGATGTCATGCAGCTGCTGCGCGGCCTCGCCGACGACGGCCGCACGGTCCTCGTCGTCACGCACTCGGTCGCCGAGCTGGCCATCTGCGACAAGCTGCTGGTCATGGCCCCGGGCGGCTCGGTCGCGTACTTCGGTCCGCCGGACGAGGCGCTGAACTTCTTCGGCTACTCCACCTGGGCCGATGTGTTCTCCGCCTTCGAGAGCTACCGCGACTACGACTGGGCCGGCCGCTGGAAGGGCTCGCAGCACTACCAGCTCTACGCCGCCGACATCGACGCGGTCGCCCCGCAGTCGGTGCAGCCCGCCGTGCAGCAGACCCGGCCGCCGAAGCCGCAGGGCTGGGGCTCCCAGCTCTGGACGCTGATGCGCCGCTACATGTCGGTCATCGCGTCCGACAAGGGCTTCATCGGGCTGATGCTGATCCTCCCGGCGGTCCTGGGCGTGGTCTCCGTCGTCATCCCCGCGAAGTTCGGACTCGCGCCGCCCGTGGCGCCGTCCCGCTTCAACGGCGACGCCGGCACGATCATGCTGATCCTCGCGGTCGGCATGTGCTTCTCCGGCGCGGCCAACTCGGTCCGCGAGCTGATCAAGGAACGCGTGATCTACGAGCGCGAGCGCGCGACCGGCCTGTCCCGGTCGGCGTACCTCGCGTCGAAGGTGATCGTCCTCGGGTTCATCACGGCCATCCAGGGCGTGATCATCTGTGCGATCGGCTTCTACCCGCGCGACCTGCCCGTCGAGGGCCTGCTGATGCCGCCGGCCGTGGAGATCTGCCTGTCGGTCATCGCGCTCGGCTTCACCTCCATGATGTTCGGCCTGGTGATCTCCTCGCTGGTGAAGACCTCCGAGAAGACCATGCCGCTGCTCGTCATGTTCGCGATCGTCCAGGTCGTCTTCACCGGCATCCTCTTCCAGGTCTACGACTCTCCGGGCCTGGAGCAGTTCGCCTGGCTGATGCCGTCCCGCTGGGCGATCGCCGCCGCCGGCACCACGCTGAACCTCGGCGTGCTCATGCCGCCGTGGGACGCGGAGAACCCGACCAACACCGACCCGCTCTGGGACGCCACGGCCGGCCAGTGGGGCCTGAACATCACGATCCTGCTGCTCCTCGGCGTCGCGTGCGGCTTCGCCGTGCAGCGCCTGCTGCGCCGCCACGAGCCCGAGGTCATGCGCGCGGGCAAGTAGGCGCAGGGTTCCGCGTACGCACGCGGGCACGCACGAAACGCCTCAGGGCGGCTCCGGAACACCGGGGCCGCCCTGAGGCGCATGGGGGGCTGGGGAGGACGCCAGAGGCCTAGTAGGCGCTGTTGACGTTGTCCATGGAGCCGTAGCGGTCGGCCGCGTAGTTGCAGGCCGCGACGATGTTGGCGACCGGGTCGTACTGGTCGAACTTGGTGCCCTTGACGTGGTACGCCTTGAAGGTCGGGGCGATGACCTGGAGCAGACCCTTGCTGGGGATGCCGTTCTGGGCGTTGATGTCCCAGTTGTTGATCGCCATCGGGTTGCCGCTGGACTCGCGCATGATGTTCTTGTGGATCCCGGCGTAGGTGCCCGGAATGCCCTCCTTCTTCATGATGAAGAGAGCTTCCTTGATCCAGCCGTCCAGGTTGTTCGCGAAGACCGGGGCGCGGTTCGCGGAACGGCTGGCGGCCGCCTTCTGCTCGCGGTCCTTCTTCGCGTCCGCCTCGGCCTTGGCCTTGGCGGCCGACTCCTTGGCGGCCTTGGCGGCCTTGGCGTCCTTCGCGACCTTGGCCTGCTGGCCCGCGACGACCTGCTGAACGGTGAGGTGCTGCTGCACGGCCTGCGTCTGCGCGCCGTCGACGACCTTGGACCAGGCGACGGGAGCGGCGGCGACGGCCGTCTGCGTCTCGGCGGCGTTGGCCGGTACGAGGGAGAAGGCGAGGGCGGCGGCGCCCAGGGTGGCTACACCGGCGATGGAAAGCTTGTGCGCCTTCGTCATCGTCAGACGACGACTGTGGCCGGGAGTGCTGGTCTCGGTCATGCGTAGCAACCTCTTCGAATAGCGGGGGCCGCAGGAAAGCGCCTGCCGGATCCGGGATCCGCGGCGCTGTGCGGCGAGAGCAATTCTTAGCGGTGGCAAAATCCTGTGGCAAAGGTGTGACGTACGATCCCGCTTAGTGGATCAGGGGCCGGAGCCGAGCCCCGATTTCGGGGCCCAGACCACGCGAGCCAGCGTTAACAGGGTCCTTATGCGTCCACTAGGCAGCTTCGTAAGTGATGTGCGTCCTATGCGCGGGCTCACATCGGTCACGTATCAATCTCACCAACCGTTGCGTCAGCAATCCGTTCAGTGACGGTTCTCATCCTTGAGTAGCAGTTGAACGTCCCAGAACTCATGCCAAAGGCACAGGTTCGCTACGACTGAGCCGTCCCCGCGCAGTCCGCCCCCGCCCGGCCACCCCCCCGGCACCAGCCAGGATCGAGCCCCAGGGCCCCCACAGCCCGGCCGCCGCGCCACGACAGCCCGGCATAGCCCTCTGTCGACACTTCCCCACCCCCTGGCACGTGCCGCCCCGCCCCTGGCGGCCCGACTCCAGCGCCCGCCCCGCCGTGGTCCCCACCACGATCACCTTCCCGGGCCCCGCCCTCGCATCCGGCGTACGGCACGGCGTAGCCCACTGGCGGCACGTGCCGCCCCGCCCGGGGCGGCCCGGCACCAGCGCCCGCCCCGCCGTGGCCCCCGCGGCGATCGCCCTCCCGGCCGTGGCCTTCGCGGCATGCGCCAGCCGGGCAGGGGCCGCCGGCACCCCCTACCGCTCCGGGTGCGGCTGCTCGTGGGTCTCCAGTGACGCCGCCTCCCTGTGCAGGTTCGGTGGGGCAAGCCCACCGGCTCGCCGGCTCCGCCACCAGCTCCGCAGTGACAGGCCGGCTCGTGCTCGGCATCTCGGCCGGAACCCGCCCCGTCTGCCCGCGGCGCCGCGAAGACCGCCCGGTAGCCGACAGCGGCTGGGTCCTACCCCGCGTAGCCGGACCGGATCGGCTGCCCCGGACGAGCGCGGCAGCGCACCACCACCTCGCGGGGCACTCTCCCGCGGTGTAGGCCGCGCCCACCTCGCTCGGCCCGCCCCCGGAGCCGACGCCTCCTCCAGTACGACGCGCCACCCGCCCGACAGCTCCGCGACGGTCCGGCGGCCCCGGCCGGGCCGGGCCCGTGCGGCCCAGTCCCGGAGCCCCCACCGCTCGACAGCCGTCCTGGCCCCGAGTGGGAAGCGCGCGACGAGCCCCTCACCGCCGAGCCGCCCGTCCGCGGCGGCCGACAGCGTCGCCGAGGCGTTCACCACCGGCCCGCCCCCGAGCGCCTCAGCCCGCCCCGCCCCGCAGTAGCCCCGCCGGCTCCGGGAGGGCTACGCAGCGACACCTCCGAGGTGCTCTCCGGGACCAGCGGCCGCACCGAATCCCGTCCCAGCCCCGGCCCCCGCCGCTCGGCGGGAACCCGGGCCGCAAGACCCGGCGGAATGTCCCTTATATACAGTCCCTTCTCCCGTATCCCCGGGCACCCTCCCCGCTCACCGCTCCACCCCGGCAAGGCCCCCCGCCGCACCGGCCGCTCCTCCACCAGCCTGGGCAACAGCGGAGCCACCTCCTCCGGGCCCGACGACCTCCCCAGGCCCTTCCAGAGCTCGGCCATCGCCTCATCCGCGTCCGCACCCAGCCCGGCGTGCCCTCTGCGGCCAAGACCGCCGTCATCGGGCCCCGCCGCCCGCGGTAGCGGCAGCGTCTCCTCGACCAACCCCCGAGGCACCGCCACCGGCAGAGGGTGCACCGCGAGCGGCACCAGCGTCTCCGCGCCCGGCACAGCCGCGTGGTTCACCAGCAGGTCCAGCCCGCCCAGCCCCCGCGCCGCCACCCGCTCCGCCCCCGAGGACACCTCCCCGGCCACCGCGACCCGCGCCCGCACCCCGCAGCACCCCCCGGCCCCGCCGGCGGGCCCGTGCCCCGTGCGCTCCGCACCAGGTCCCAGCCCCGCGCCGCCGGCACCCGTCCGCCGCCCGGCCCAGCCCCTGGCGCGGGCCAGGCAAGATCCGAAAGAGACGGCCCAGCCGCCGGCCGCGGGTGCGGGTATCAGGGGGTCCCCGCGCGTCAAACGCCGGCGGGGCCGGATGTGCCCGGCTGCGCCGGAGTCCTCGGACACCATCGCTCCCGCCATGACCGCGCGCCGGCCTTCGCGCCCCCGCCGTCCCGGCCACGGGCCGCACCCCGCCAGGTCCCCTTGCCCTAGGCCGCCCCCCCGCAAGTCCTACGCCCCCGGCCCGATCCGCCCGCCCCGGCGCCGCGAGTACCGTGAGGCCATGCACTCCGGACCCCGAGGCCCCCGCGGCGGCGGCCTGGCCGCCGTGAGCACCGCGCTGCTCGCCATGAGCCGCCGGCTGGAGGTCCGCGACGTGCTGCGCACGATCGTGGCCTCGGCCCGCGAGCTGCTCGACGCCGAGTACGCGGCCCTGGGCGTCCCGGACGACCACGGCGGCTTCGCCCAGTTCGTCGTGGACGGCATCAGCGAGGAGCAGTGGCGGGCGATCGGCCCGCTGCCCCGCCAGCACGGCATCCTCGCCGCGATGCTCCACCAGGACGGCCCCGAGCGGCTGGCCGACGTACGCGAGGACCCCCGCTTCGAGGGCTGGCCCGCCGCCCACCCCGACATGTCCGACTTCCTCGGGCTGCCCATCCGGGACGGCGAGGAGACCCTCGGCGCCCTCTTCCTCGCGAACAAGCGGAGCACCCCCGGCGGCAAGCCGGGCTTCACCGACGAGGACGAGGAACTCCTCTCCCTCCTCGCCCAGCACGCGGCGATCGCCCTCACCAACGCCCGCCTCTACGAACGCAGCCGCGAGCTGACCATCGCCGAGGAGCGCTCCCGCCTGGCCCACGAGCTGCACGACGCGGTCAGCCAGAAGCTCTTCTCGCTCCGCCTGACCGCACAGGCCGCCGCCGCCCTGGTGGACCGCGACCCGGCCCGCGCCAAGGACGAGCTCCAGCAGGTCGCCACCCTCGCGGCCGAGGCCGCCGACGAACTGCGTGCGGCCGTCACGGAGCTCCGCCCCGCCGCCCTCGACGAGGACGGCCTGATCGCCACCCTGCGCAACCAGGTCCGTGTCCTGGACCGGGCCCACACCGCGCAGGTCACCTTCACCTGCGACGGCGTACGGGCCCTGCCCGCGGCCCAGGAGGAGGCGGTTCTGCGCGTGGCCCAGGAGGCCCTGCACAACGCCCTGCGCCACTCGGCCGGAGACCGGATCGACGTCACCCTGACCCGCCGGGAGACCGGCGGAGCCCTGCTCCGGGTGACCGACGACGGCACCGGCTTCTCCCCTCCCACCGTCCGCCGGGCGGGCCGGCACCTCGGCCTGGTCTCCATGCGGGACCGGGCCGCCGGCGTCGGCGGCCGCCTCACCGTGCGGTCCGAGCCCGGCACCGGCACCACGATCGAACTGGAGGTACCCGGTGGCTGACACACCGGGCCGTAACGGCCGCGTCAGGGTGTTGCTCGTGGACGATCACCAAGTGGTCCGGCGGGGCCTGCGCACCTTCCTGGAGGTCCAGGACGACATCGAGGTGGTCGGCGAGGCCGCCGACGGCGACGAGGGCATCGACCGCGCCGAGGAACTGCGCCCCGACGTCATCCTGATGGACATCAAGATGCCGGGCACCGACGGCATCGAGGCGCTGCGCCGCCTGCGCACGCTGGCGAACCCGGCACGCGTGCTGATCGTCACCAGCTTCACCGAGCAGCGCACGGTGGTCCCCGCCCTGCGCGCGGGCGCGGCCGGCTACGTGTACAAGGACATCGACCCCGACGCCCTCGCCGCCGCCATCCGCTCGGTGTACGCGGGCCACGTCCTCCTCCAGCCGGAGGTCGCCGGAGCGCTGCTCGCCGAGGAGGGCCCCGTCCCGTCGTCCGGCCGCGGCGGCAACCTGACGGAACGCGAGCGCGAGGTGCTGAACCACATAGCGGACGGGCGCTCGAACCGGGAGATCGCCCGCGCGCTGGTCCTGTCCGAGAAGACGGTGAAAACACACGTCTCGAACATCCTGATGAAGCTGGACCTCGCGGACCGTACGCAGGCGGCGCTGTGGGCGGTCAGACACGGCATCGCGCAGTGAGTCATACGGGCGGTGATTCATACGGTCGGGTGTATGTAGCCCACATGGCGCATCCCGTTCGTCGGATGAGCGTTCTTCATGACGTGCCGCGGCGGCTGGCCGCGGCAGACGTACTGGAGGACGAGAACGTGAAGAACTTCAAGAAGGCCACTGCAGTCACCATGATCGCGGGCGGCCTCCTCGCCGCCGGCGCGGGTGTCTCCTCGGCGCACGGCGGTGCGTCGGCGGAGGGCGAGGCCCTGAACTCGCCCGGCGTGGCCGCGGGGAACCAGCTCCAGCTCCCCGTCCACATCCCCGCGAACGTGGTGGGCAACTCGGTCAACGTGATCGGCCTGCTCAACGGCGCCTGGGGCAACACGGGCGTCAACAACTGACCCCACCCCCTCTTCTGCGCGGCGCTCGCACTGCTTCGCAGGCTTCGCCCCGCTGCGCCGGACGCCGTCCGGTGTGCCAGTCGGGCCCGCGTAGCGGCCACACACCTCGGCCCCGCTTTCCCCCTCTCCCTGGGAAGCGGGGCCGATGCATTTCCGCCCCGGAGAACCGCACCCGGTGGTCTTCCGGCACGGTCGGGCAAATCCAGCCTCGCCGGCGTTTGAGGCGCGGGGTCCGGGGCGGAGCCCCGGAAGGCCCGGCGCAGCCGGGGACGCTCGCGCAACGGCGCCGCACCCGATCCACCCACCCGCACTCCGCAATCCGCACCCCGCACCCCGCGGCTGGCGACTAGCGGAGCCGCTCCTCGACGGCCGAGTTGTACGCCGCGACCAGCGCCCGCCGAGCGACCCGCTCCACGGGCCGCAACGCCTCCGCCCGCGCGGCCATCTCCGACGCCGCCACCGCCGCCCCGTGCCCCCGCTCGGTCGCCAGCGACACCATCAGGTCCACCCGCTGCGCCAGCGACAGGACCCGTACCGCCCGCGCCGGATACCCCGGCGCCAGCGCGTCCCGCCCGGCCTCCGTCCGCGCGCGGTATGCGGACAGCGCCGCGTCCGCGACCGGCCCGAATCCCGCCACGTCCAGCCGGGTCAGCACCACCGTGGCCTCGACCAGCGCCTCCGCCAGTTCCCGTTCCGCCTCGCCGAGCGACGGCACGTCCGCCGGCGGGGCCTCCCGTACCGGCAGGCAGTGCCAGGTCACCGACACGTGCACGTCACCCGCGGGTCCGGCCTCGTGGACCTCCGGCACCAGCCCGACCGCCGCACCCACCGCGACGACCGCCTCCTCGGCGTCCAGCGCCCGCGCGTTGAACTCCGGCGGCCCGCTCAGCCCCAGCGGGTGCCCCGGCGCCGGAAGCGCGACCCGCAGCCCGGTCACCCCCAGCACCCGCAGCCGGCCCAGCGCCAGCGTGAGTCCCACCGGGCCGGACTCCCCGGGCAGCCCTTCCACCCGGTGCACCGAGTCCTCGCCCACGATCGACAACACGGCCTCGTCGGGCGAGACGAGACCTGACAGCAGAGCGTTCCCCCAGGCGGCCAGCCGCCCTGAACGCGGTTCGAAAAGCATCCCCCCACTTTACGGACGGCCCCCGCGACCAGGGCCCGCGCCCGGACCCCTCCCCGAGTGGCGTAGGTTTTCCCCTGGGGCTGCGCCCACGGACGGGGCGGCGCACAGACGAACCGAGACTGCAAGGGGAGACAACACGCTCATGAGCGATGTTCTGGAGCTGGTGGACGTATCCGTGGTCCGCGAGGGCCGGGCTCTGGTGGACCAGGTCTCCTGGTCGGTCAAGGAGGGGGAGCGCTGGGTGATCCTCGGCCCCAACGGCGCCGGCAAGACCACGCTGCTGAACCTCGCCTCCAGCTACCTCTTCCCCACCAAGGGCTCCGCCACCATCCTCGGCAGCACCCTCGGCAAGGTGGACGTCTTCGAGCTGCGCCCCCGCATCGGGATGGCCGGCATCGCGATGTCCGACAAGCTGCCCAGGCGCCAGACCGTGCTGGAGACCGTGCTCACCGCCGCGTACGGCATGACGGCCACCTGGCAGGAGGAGTACGAGGAGATCGACGAGCAGCGCGCCCGCGCCTTCCTCGACCGCCTCGGCATGACCCCCTACCTCGACCGGAAGTTCGGCACCCTCTCCGAGGGCGAGCGCAAGCGCACCCTGATCGCCCGCGCGCTGATGACCGACCCCGAGCTGCTGCTGCTCGACGAGCCCGCCGCCGGTCTCGACCTCGGCGGCCGCGAGGACCTCGTACGACGCCTCGGCCGGCTCGCCCGCGATCCGCTCGCCCCGTCGATGGTCATGGTCACGCACCACGTCGAGGAGATCGCCCCCGGCTTCACCCACGTGCTGATGATCCGTCAGGGCAAGGTGGTCGCGGCCGGACCCATCGACCTCGAACTGACCTCCCGCAACCTCTCCCTCTGCTTCGGCCTGCCGCTCGTCGTCGAGCGCAACGACAGCGACCGCTGGACCGCCCAGGGCCTGCCCCTGCGGTAGTCCGCGCTGGGGCCCGTCGTCCAACTCCCGCCCGCCCCGGGCGACGGCGGGAGTTTGACGACAGGCCCCAGCCGGGCCTCCCGCACCCTGTCCGGACCGCGCCCACCCGACCTACCATGACCATGTGGACATCGACGCGTGGGTGTGGTGGCTCATCGGCGCGGTCGGACTGGGCATTCCCCTCGTCCTGACCGCGATGCCCGAGTTCGGCATGTTCGCCGCCGGAGCGGTGGCGGCCGCCGTCACCGCGGCCCTCGGCGGGGGAGTGGTGGCCCAAGTCCTGGTCTTCGTGGCCGTGTCGGTCGCGCTCATCGCGGTCGTCCGCCCGATCGCCAACCGGCACCGCAACCAGAAACCCCAACACCGCAGCGGAGTCGACGCGTTGAGGGGCCGCAGCGCCGTGGTCCTGGAACGCGTGGACGCGAGTGGCGGCGGCCGGATCAAGCTGGCCGGCGAAATCTGGTCGGCACGCTCCCTGGACGCGGACATCACCTTCGAACCGGGCCAGTCCGTCGACGTCGTGGAGATCGACGGGGCGACCGCCGTCGTCATGTGACGAACCAGCACGTGAGCAACTCACCTGTGTGCACGCCACATGTGGGCAAGCAGCCGACCCGCGGCCCCGGGGTCTGCGAGACTCCGCTGAACGGGGCAGCACAGACAGCCGGAAGGGCACGGGGAACCGCATGCAACCGATCATCATCGTTCTGATCATTCTGGTGGTTCTGGTCTTCATCGCACTGGTCAAGACGATCCAGGTGATCCCGCAGGCCAGCGCCGCCATCGTCGAGCGATTCGGCCGCTACACCCGCACCCTCAACGCGGGCCTCAACATCGTCGTCCCGTTCATCGACTCGATCCGCAACCGGATCGACCTCCGGGAGCAGGTCGTCCCCTTCCCGCCGCAGCCGGTCATCACCCAGGACAACCTGGTCGTCAACATCGACACCGTCATCTACTACCAGGTGACCGACGCCCGGGCCGCGACGTACGAGGTGGCCAGCTACATCCAGGCCATCGAGCAGCTCACCGTCACCACGCTCCGCAACATCATCGGCGGCATGGACCTGGAGCGGACCCTGACCTCCCGCGAGGAGATCAACGCGGCCCTGCGCGGAGTCCTCGACGAGGCCACCGGCAAGTGGGGCATCCGCGTCAACCGCGTCGAGCTGAAGGCCATCGAGCCGCCGACCTCCATCCAGGACTCGATGGAGAAGCAGATGCGCGCCGACCGCGACAAGCGTGCCGCGATCCTCCAGGCCGAAGGTGTCCGCCAGTCCGAGATCCTGCGCGCCGAGGGCGAGAAGCAGTCGTCCATCCTGCGCGCCGAAGGCGACGCCAAGGCCGCCGCCCTGCGCGCCGAGGGCGAAGCCCAGGCCATCCGTACGGTCTTCGAGTCCATCCACGCCGGCGACGCCGACCAGAAGCTGCTCGCCTACCAGTACCTCCAGATGCTCCCGAAGCTGGCCGAAGGCGACGCGAACAAGCTCTGGATCGTCCCGAGCGAGATCGGCGACGCCCTCAAGGGCCTCTCCGGAGCGATGGGCAACTTCGGCCCGATGGGCGCCGCCTCCGGCTTCAACCCGCAGAACGCCGGCAAGGACGGCGGCGGCATCCCCGCCGCCCGCGACAAGGACGCCGCGGAACGCCGCGAGCAGCCCCCCATCGACTGAACGGGCCGTTCCCTCCTGCATGATCAGTGAGGCCCCTCGACCTTCACGGCGGGGAGGCGACTCACTCATGCAAAGGGGACGACCCCGCCCATGTCCATCTGGGAATCACTCGCGGTCTTCGCGGCCGGCATCGGCGCCGGCACCATCAACACCATCGTCGGTTCCGGCACCCTGATCACCTTCCCGGTGCTGCTGGCCACCGGCCTTCCGCCGGTCACGGCCAACGTCTCCAACACCCTCGGCCTCGTGCCCGGGTCGATCAGCGGAGCCATCGGCTACCGCAAGGAGCTCCAGGGCCAGCGCGCCCGCGTCATCCGGCTCGGCGCCGTCTCCCTCGTCGGCGGACTCGCCGGCGCGATCCTGCTGCTGACCCTGCCGTCGGACTCCTTCGACACGATCGTGCCCGTCCTGATCGGCCTGGCCCTCGTCCTCGTCGTCTTCCAGCCGCGGCTCGCCGCCGCCCTGCGCCGGCGCCAGGAGGCGGCGGGAGGCGACACCGGCCACCCCGACGGCGGCCCGCTGCTGCTGTCGGGCATGCTGTTCTCCAGCGCGTACGGGGGCTACTTCGGCGCCGCCCAGGGCGTGCTCTACCTCGGCCTGATGGGCCTGCTGCTCCGCGATGACCTCCAGCGGATCAACGCGGTGAAGAACGTCGTCTCGGCGATGGTGAACGGCATCGCGGCCGTCTTCTTCCTCTTCGTCGCCGACTTCGACTGGACGGCCGTCCTGCTCATCGCGGTCGGCTCCACCATCGGCGGCCAGCTCGGCGCCAAGGTCGGCCGCCGGCTGCCGCCCACCGTTCTGCGCACCGTCATCGTGACCGTCGGGATCATCGCGATCGTCCAGCTCCTGCTCCGCTGAGCGACGTAGAAAACGTACGTCGCCCAGCGCAGCCGTCTACCCGGCGGGCCGAGCCCGCCCTACGCGATCATCCGCGGCCCTACGCGGAACGCTCCAGCCACTCCGGCAGCGCCTCCTGCCCGCCCACCCCCAGCGCGAGCAGCATGGCGTCGCCCGGCGAGGGAACGAAGGGCTTCCGGAGGAGTGGCATCCCCGCTTCCTCCGGTGTCCGGGCCGCCTTGCGGTGGTTGTCCTCGGAGCAGGAGGCCACCGTGTTCAGCCAGGTGTCCCCACCCCCCTGAGCCCGCGGCAGTACGTGGTCCACGGTCGTCGCGCGCTTCCCGCAGTACGCGCACCGGTGTTGGTCCCGGATCAACACCCCCCTCCGTGACCAGGGAGCATGTCTCCGGAAGGGCACCCGGACGTACCTGCAGAGTCTGATCACCCGCGGCAACGGAAGATCCATCGTGGCCGCGCGCACACGGAACTCGGGATGCGCCTGTTCGACCACGGCCTTGTCCTGGAGCACCAGGACCACCGCCCGGTTCATCGTCACCGTCGACAGCGGCTCGAAGCTCGCGTTGAGCACCAGCGTGTCCCGCATCTCGCCCACCTCCCGTGTGCAGGCCCGCGACCACCCTGGCGGCAAGGCCCGCAACCACTCTGGTCGCGCGCGCCACGCGGGACAACGCAATAAAAATGCCCGGTCCTGGCCGTCTTTAGACCAGGACCGGGCAAACGCTCGGAGAACGAAGCGCGGAACGCTCAGCCCGCGGGAGCCTCGTACTCACCGATGAGCTGCGCACGCCCCAGCGCGTGAAACCGCAGATTGAACCCGACGACGGCCGGCGACACGTCCGCCCCCGGACCGAGCTTCTCCTCGTCCACGGCGTACACGGTGAACACGTACCGGTGCCGCTCCCCGGCCGGGGGAGCCGCCCCGCCGAAGTCCTGGGTGCCGTAGTCGTTGCGTACGTGCACGGCCCCGGCGGGCAGCCCCTCGAACTTATCCGAGCCAGCTCCCGCCGGCAGCTCGGTGACCGAGACCGGCAGGTCGAAGAGGACCCAGTGCCAGAACCCGCTCCCCGTCGGCGCGTCCGGGTCGAAGCAGGTCACGGCGAAGCTCTTCGTCGCCTCCGGGAATCCCTCCCACCGCAGGTGCGGCGACACGTTCCCACCGGACAGCACCTGGGCGGGCCCCAGATCGGCCCCGGGTTCCAGGTCCGCGCTGCTCACGGTGAACGCGTGCACCGCCGGATGGAAATCGTGGGGGAGCGGCGCCCTGCTCTGCTCGGCCACTGCGGAACCTCCTGCTGGGTTGAGTCGACGCTGACCGGTACCTGTACCGGCACCGAGCCTAGATCCGCTCAGAGCCAGTTGCGCTGCGAACCCACCGACGAGATCCACTGGTTCAGGTAGGCCGCCCAGTCGGTGCCCTGGTAGGACTGCAGCCCCACCTGGAAGCAGCGGAAGGTATCGCTGCCCTCGCTGAACAGACCCGGCTTCTTGTCCATCTCCAGGACCACGTCCATCTCGCGCCCGTCGGAGACGAAGGTCAGCTCGACCTGGTTCAGCCCCCGGTACTGCGACGGCGGCAGGAACTCGATCTCCTGGTAGAACGGCAGCGTCTGCCGCGTCCCGCGGATGTGCCCGCGCTCCATGTCGGCGCTGCGGAAGGAGAAGCCCAGCTGCGTGAAGGCGTCGAGGATCGCCTGCTGCGCCGGCACCGGGTGCACGTTGATCGCGTCGAGGTCGCCGGCGTCCACCGCGCGCGCGATCTCCAGCTCCGTGCTGACCCCGATGTTCATCCCGGGAAGCTGGCGCCCCCCGAAGTGGGTGATCGGCGTCTCCCAGGGGATCTCCAGCCCGAACGGCACCACGTGCAGCGCGCCCGCCTGCACCTGGAAGGCACCACCGAGACGCTGCTTGGTGAAGACCACGTCCTGCTTGTACTCCTGGTCGTTGCCCTCCACCTCCACCCGCGCCTGGAGCCCTACGGACAGCCCCTCGATCTGCTGCTCCACGGACCCGCCCTGGATCCGCACCTCGCCCTGGACGATCCCGCCCGGCACGACGTTCGGCTCGGTGATGACCGTGTCGACCGAAGCACCACCGGCACCCAGGCTCGCGAACAGCTTCCTGAACCCCATGCTCTGACTCCCCTATACGTATACGACGTGCTCGAAAAAGTTCTGCTCGACCAGCCCCGCGCGACGGGTGCAGGACTACCCCTACAAACGCGGAACCTTAGGCCCCGGTTGCAGGAGTACGCAGTCCACTACGCTCGACTGGATGAGCGCGCGCCCCGACCGTACGCCCCTGCCCCGGTCCTTCTTCGACCGCCCGGTCCTCACCGTGGCCCCGGACCTCCTCGGCCGCACCCTGGTCCGCCGCACCCCGGAAGGCCCCGTGGAACTGCGCATCACGGAGGTGGAGGCGTACGAGGGGGAAGCCGATCCGGGCTCCCACGCCTACCGCGGCCGGACGGCGCGCAACGCGTCGATGTTCGGTCCACCCGGACACGCGTACGTCTACTTCATCTACGGCATGTGGTTCAGCCTCAACGTGGTCTGCGGCCCGCCCGGCCACGCGAGCGGTGTCCTGCTCCGGGCGGGGGAGATCACCGTGGGTACGGATCTTGCCCGCAAACGCCGAGTTTCAGCCAGATCCGACCGAGAACTGGCCAAAGGCCCGGCCCGCCTGGCCACCGCCCTGGCCGTGGACCGCTCCCTGGACGGCACGGACCTGTGCACGGGCCCGGATTCCCCCTTGTCCCTGCTGGCCGGCACCCCCGCCCCGCCGGACCTGCTGAGCAAGGGCCCCCGCACCGGAGTGGGCGGCGCCGGCGCGGCGCACCCGTACCGCTACTGGATCACCCACGACCCGACGGTGAGCCCGTACCGAGCCCACGCGCCACGCCGCCGCTCAACTTGACTCGGCCTCTGCGGACGCCTAACGTAGCCCGAGCCGCTTGAACGGGGCACTGCTATCAGCAGACCCCCAGAGCGGCCAACCCACTACCTACGACTTACCCCTGGCGGGGTCCTATTCGGCATGTCCGAATTCGATTCCGAACGGCCGATTATGAGCCACACGGGATAAGCGCTAATGTGGTGGAGCGCCGAAAGGCAAAGACCCCCAACGGTCACCGAATTCAAATCCAGTCGACTGCAACTTTCGAGAAGCAGACAACGGAAATGATCTGGTAGAGTTGGAAACGAAGGAAGCGCCCGGAGGACCTGGAGACAGGAACAAAGGAAGCGTCCGTTCCTTGAGAACTCAACAGCGTGCCAAAAATCAACGCCAAAAAGTTGATACCCCGTCCATTTCGGTGGATGAGGTTCCTTTGAAAAAGACCTGTGAGGTCGCGGCTTCGGCTGTGATGCTTGCAGGCAATTACACAGCGAGGACGCAGTGGACGGTCGGTCTTATTCCGACATGACTGTCCCGCTCTAAGTGCGTGTGCACCCGATTACGGGTAAACATTCATGGAGAGTTTGATCCTGGCTCAGGACGAACGCTGGCGGCGTGCTTAACACATGCAAGTCGAACGATGAAGCCCTTCGGGGTGGATTAGTGGCGAACGGGTGAGTAACACGTGGGCAATCTGCCCTTCACTCTGGGACAAGCCCTGGAAACGGGGTCTAATACCGGATAACACTCCTGCCTGCATGGGCGGGGGTTAAAAG
>NZ_JBWJVM010000028.1:0-93441 GCF_056428985.1 Streptomyces sp. CA189
TCAGCCTGTCGAGCGCGGGTAAGACCGGGACTTGTCCCGGCACAGCGCGAAGAAGCAGGAACCCACCGAGACGGTCAGCCGACCGTGGTAGGAATCCCCTCCCCTTAGGGAGGGGAGCGGAAGTCAAAGCCGCGCCCGCAGCGCCGGATGGTCCGCGACCACCGTGCACGAGCCGGGCGCGATCTCCGTGAACCCCGCGTCCCGCACCACCGGCAGCCCGCTCCCGGACAGCCCCGTCCACCGCTCGCGCGCGGCCGTCCGTACGGCCAGCCGGAAGCCGGACTCCCGCCACGCGGCCCGCTCCGGGCCGGTCAGCTCCCACCAGGCGAGCTGCGCCGCGTGTCCGGCCTGGGCCATGGCCTTGCCGGCCGACATGTCCAGGCCGGGGTTGAGCCAGAGGACCGGCAGCCCGGCCTCCGCCGGTGCGACCGGCTCCGGGTCGTCCAGGTCGGTGCCCGACACCTGGAGCTTGGCCAGCTCCTTGGGCCAGCCGTCGAGCGGGACCGGCGGGAAGACCCGTACCTCCGAGTCCGCGCCGTGCACCGTGAGGCCCGGCAGGGTACCGGCCTTGCGCCACTCCGCCCCGCGCGCCCTGCGCACCACCTTGCGGATCCGCGCGTCCTGCCAGTCCCGGACCACCGCCGCCCACTCGCCCTCGCCGGCCGACCGCTCGTCGGTGAGCAGGACGAGCACCGCGCGGGCGGCCGTCTCCAGGGCGTCGGTCCGGGCCGGCGGCTCCGTCTTCTCGATCCGCACGACCAGCGGGAGGACGTACTGCGGCGCGTCGTCGCGGGCGATCCGCTCCTGCCGGAAGGGGCTGTCGGACCCGACTGCGGGTACCCGGGTGTCGTGGCGCGTGTCCTCGGTGCTCATCCGGCCAAGGATGCCAGCGTCCGCCTCCAGGCTGATGCCGAGGGGCCCGGTAAGGGCGAGTATCGACGGCATGAAGAGTGACCTGTTCGCGTCCGAGAACCTGGCCGAGGCGTCCGCCGTACCCGGGATGACCCTGCAGAACGCCAAGTCCGTGAAGTACACCGTCGACGGTGAGATGTTCGCCCGGCAGGGTTCCATGGTCGCCTTCCGGGGGAACCTGCAGTTCGAGCGCAAGGGCGAGGGCGTCGGCCGCATGCTCAGGCGCGCCGTCACGGGTGAGGGGCTCCCGCTGATGTCCGTGCGCGGGCAGGGCGAGGCCTGGTTCGCGCACCGGGCGGGCCACTGTTTCATCATCGAGTTCGAGCCCGGCGACGCGCTCACCGTCAACGGCCGCAACGTCCTGTGCTTCGACCCGTCCCTCGGCTACGAGATCAAGATGCTCAAGGGCGCCGGCATGGCCGGCGGCGGCCTCTTCAACAGCCTCTTCACCGGCACCGGAAAGCTCGCCGTCGTCTGTGACGGGAACCCGATCATCATCCCGGTCACCCCACAGGCCCCGGTCTACGTGGACACCGACGCCGTGGTCGGCTGGAGCGCCCGCCTGGAGGCGGCGCTGCACCGGTCCCAGTCCATCGGCTCGATGATCCGGGGCGGTTCCGGCGAGGCGGTCCAGCTGAAGCTCAGCGGCGAGGGCTTCGTCATCGTCCGCCCGAGCGAGGCCGTCGAGTCGGCCGCCGCCCACTGACCCCGCAGTAGGCTCGTACGCATGGACCAGACGGAGCAGACCGCGACCGACTCCTCGTACTGCCCCGCCCCCGCGGCCCCCGCCGGGCGGGTGGCCGGGCCGCCCTACGCCGACTGCGTGGAGTGCGGGAAGCCCACCGAGTACGGGGTCGCGACACCGGGCGTGGTGCTGTGCCCGGTGTGCGAGTGGCAGGACGCGCAGCGCACGGCCTGCTCCGGCTGAGGCCGGAGCAGGGGTACGCGGGCTACTTTCCGATGAGGTCGGAGACCTTGACGAAGCGGTAGCCGCGCTTGCGCAGCTCCGGGACGATCTTCCGGATGGCCTCCTCGGTGACCGGGGCGGCGCTGCGCGTGCAGTGCATGACCACGACCGAGCCGGGCTTCACCCCGGCCAGGACCTGTTCGGCCACCGCGTCGGGATCCTTCGCGAAGGCGTCCCCGCTGACCACGTCCCACTGGACGGCCGTGACCTTGGCCGTGGAGATGGCCCGCAGCGCCTGGTCGTCGTAGCAGCCGCCGGGGAAGCGGAAGTACGGGACGGTGTTGACCGCGCCCGCCTTGTGGAAGGCCTCGAAGGCCCGGTCCACGTCGGCGCGGGCGCCGGCCTCGTCGAGGGTGGGGAGCCCGTAGCACGGGGACTTGAAGGCGTGGTGGCTGTACGAGTGGTTCGCGATCTCGAAGTTCGGGTCGGTGCCGATGGACTTCGCCTGGTCCGGGTACTCCTCGGCCCAGCGGCCGGTCATGAAGACCGTCGAGGGCACCTTGAGGGTGCGCAGCGTGGAGATCAGCTGCGGGTTGTCGAAGCGCTCGCCGCCCGCCGCGCGCGGCCCCTGATCGGAGGTCATGTCGGCGTCGAAGGTCAGGGCCACCGTCTTGTCGGTCTGCTGCTTCGTGCGGTCGAAGACGGGGGTCAGACCTCCCGGACCGGGAGCCATGGTCGGCGCCTTGCCCGGGGGGCCGGGCTGCGGGGCCGCCGGCTGACTGCTCTGGGGACTCGACGGCGGGGCGGCGGACCCCGCGGTGGCGGGAGAGGCGGAGGCCGGAGCGGAGGGGGCCGCGGAGGCTCCCATTCGGGCCTGGCCGCCGGCGTCCGACGTACCGGTGCCGCCCCCGCACGCGGCGAGGGCGGCACTGAGAGCTGCTACGGCCGCGACGGCAGCCGTCCTGCGCACTGAGATGGTCACATACGCAAAATATATGACTATGTGGCAAGCAAGCGGGTGCGGCACTCCTCCACGTCGAAGTCACCCTTCGGGTACTGCGGCGCGATGCCCTCCAGATGCTCCAGCAGCAGTTTGCTGATCGCCCAGTTGCGGTACCACTTGCGGTCCGAGGGGACGACGTACCAGGGCGCGGCATCGGTGGAGCAGCGCTCCAGGGCCAGCTCGTAGGCCTGCTGGTACGCGGGCCACGCGGAGCGCTCCTCGATGTCGCCCGCGTTGAACTTCCAGTGCTTGTCCGGGTTGTCGAGCCGCTCCAGGAGCCGCTTGCGCTGCTCCTCGTAGCCGATGTGGAGGAAGACCTTCACCACGGTGACGCCGTCGTCCGCGAGGGACTTCTCGAACCGGTTGATCTGCGCGTAGCGCCGGCCGAGCTGACTGCGCGGCACCAGGTCGCGGACGCGGGCGATGAGGACGTCCTCGTAGTGCGACCGGTCGAAGATGCCGATCTCGCCCGGCTGCGGGAGCGCCTTCATGATGCGCCAGAGGAAGGGGTGGTTCTGCTCCTCGGACGTGGGCGCCTTGAAGGCCTTGATCCGGCAGCCGGAGGGGTTGAACAGCCCGATCACGTGCTTGACGGTGCCGCCCTTGCCGCTGGTGTCCATGCCCTGGAGCACGAGCAGGACGCGGCGGCGGTCGCCCACGGTGCTGGCGGCGTAGAGCCGCTCCTGGAGCGAGGCGAGCCGTTCACCCATCCGGGCGGTGGCCGCCACGCCGGCCGCCTTGTCGGTGGGACCGGCCGGGGTGGCTCCGGTGTGGAGGGCCCCGAGGTCGACGCGCTCGCCTGAGGGCACGCGGAGCAGGGGGCTCAGCGGTGTGTCGTACCCGTACCCGTACCCGTACTCGTACCCGTGTCCGTGTCCGTGCCCGTGGTCTCCGGTCTTGCGGGCGCCGCCCTTGGAGCCCTTGGAGTTCTCGGCGGAGATACGGAGCAGCTCGCGCAGGGAGAGGGGCTTGGACTTCGGCTTCCCGCCGGTGGCGGTGCCTGCGTCGCTGCCGGGATCGGCCTTCTCGCCCTTGGCGGGCGCGGCGGCCGGTTCCGCGGCCTCCTCGGAGGCAGCCTTGAAGGCCTTGCGGGCCTTCGGAACCTTGGCGGGCTTGCCGGCCTTGGAAGACTTCTCCGCCTTCTCCGCCTTCTCGACCTTGGCGGCCTTCCCCGCCTTGGCGGCGTCTGCGGACTTCGCCGCCTTCGCGGGCTTCTCGGCCCTCTCGCCCTTGGGCGGCTTCGAGGCCTTCGCGGCCCCCGCGCCCTTGGCGGCCTTCTCGCCCTCCGTGCCCTTGGCCGCCTTGGCCGACGACCCGGTGCCCTTCCCGGACTTCGCCGTCTCCGTCGGCTCGGCCGACCCCGTCGGCTTCTTGCTGTCCTTCTTGGCCACCGCTACCTACCTCGATCCGTCGACTCCATACGATGGTCCACCACAACGCAGTGGACCGCGACGTGACGAAAGACCAGGCCGGGCGGGCCGGACGGCAGTACGGAGGGGCCGGAAGACAGTACGGGTCACTGCCATGGACCCGTCACCGCGAAGGTGGTCCCGGGCGTGTACGCGTTCACGTACATCGTCCGGGCGTCCGGGGAGAAGGTGACCCCGGCGAACTCGCCCCACTCCGGCGCCCCCGGCTTCCCGGTGTCGGCGGCGTTGCGGGCCATCGGATAGACCTCGCCGCCGGGGGTCACGCCGAAGACGTACTGCGCGCCGCCGCCGTCCTCGCACACCATCAGCCCGCCGTCGGGGGCCAGGCAGATGTTGTCGGGGGAGTCGCCGGGCAGCAGGGTGCCGGCGGCCGGGCCGAACACCACGTCCAGCCGGAGCCGCGCGCGCAGCGGGTCGTAGAACCACACCTGGCCGTGGTGGTCGGCGGGGGAGCCCTCGCGGGTGCGGGAGTAGCTGGAGACGAAGTGGACGCCGCCGTCGCCCCAGTAGCAGCCCTCCAGCTTCTGGGCGTGGGTGATCCCGCCGGGGCCGAAGTCCTGGAGCCGGATCGGGGTCCCGGACGCGGACGGGTCCGGGACGGGGACCCACTCCACCGGGAACTCGGCTCCGGGCTCGTCCACCACCGCCAGGTTCGGCAGCCCGGGGACCCGCAGGGCCTCCAGCTCGCCGCCCGCGCGCAGGGAGCCGAGGCCGCCGAGGGGGCGGGCGGGCAGGAACCGGTAGAAGAGCCCGAAGGGTTCGACGAAGGCGTCCTCGGTCTCGTAGACCACCCCGAGGTACGGGTCCACGGCGACGGCCTCGTGCGCGAAGCGGCCCATCGCGGTGAGCGGGACGGCGCCGGAGCGGCGGGGGTCGGCGGGGTCGACCTCGAAGACGTAGCCGTGGTCGAGGGTGTAGCCGGAGGTGCCCGCCCGGTCCTCGGTCTCCTCGCAGGACAGCCAGGTGTTCCAGGGAGTACGGCCACCCGCGCAGTTGACGGCGGTGCCGGCGAGGGCGACGCGCTCGGCGGTGACCCGGCCGGCCGGGTCGAGGTCGAGGAGGGTGCAGCCGCCGAGGGCGTACGGGTCGTAGGTGAGCCCGTCGACGGGCGGGACCCGCAGGGCGGCGGTGGTCCGGTTCTCGTGGTTGCGCACCAGCCGGACGCGGCGCTGCCCGGCGTCGAAGGCGGCCATGCCGTCGAAGTTGCCCGGGACGACGCCCTCGCCCGAACGCAGCGGCTCGCCCGCGCGCGAGAGGACGCGGTACGCGAACCCGGCGGGCAGATCGAGCAGCCCGGCGGGGTCGGCCACGAGCGGGCCGTAGCCGCGGGCGGAGGCGGGGGCGGCGTCGCCGGTGAACAGCGCGCCGAGGGCTCCGCCGAAGGAGACGGCTGCGGCAGCCATCAGGCTGCGTCGGCTGAGGTTCATCGGCAACTCCGGGTGGTGGGGCGGATCTTCGACGGGGCCGTGGTACCACGCCGGCGGGCCGTCCGTGCCGCGCCGCGCGCACCCGGCTTCCGCCGGGGAGCGGGAGCCCGCTGCGCGGAGCCGTGCCCCTCCCCGCCCTTCCACCGTTCCCCGGGCTCTGCCCGGACCCCGCCGGGGCTCCGCCCCAGACCCCGCGCCTCAAACGCCGGCGGGGCTGTACTGGGGCGGAGCCCGGGGGCTAGGCCAGCTTCGCGCTGAGGGTGATGGTCGTACCCGTCAGGGCCTGGCTGACCGGGCAGTTCTTCTTCGCGTCCTCGGCCGCTGCGACGAACGCGTCGTTGTCCAGGCCCGGCACCTCGCCCTCGACGGTGAGGTGGATCCCGGTGATGCCCTTGCCCGGCACGAAGGTGACGGCGGCCGAGGTGGTCAGCTTGGCCGGCGGGTTGCCCGCCTTCGCGAGACCGTTCGAGAAGGCCATGTTGAAGCAGCTCGAATGCGCGGCGGCGATGAGCTCCTCCGGGCTGGTCCGCCCGTTCGCCTGCTCGTCGGTGCGCGCGGGCCAGGAGACGGGGTAGCTGCCGAGGCCGGACGAGTCGAGCGTGACCTCGCCCTTGCCTTCGAACAGGTCGCCTTCCCAAACGGCGTGTGCATTGCGGGTGGCGCCGGCCATGGTGGATCCCTTCGCAGAAGTGGAAACGGCCGGCCCGCGGAACGGGCCGACGGCTCCAAACCTACTGGGACACCAGGGGCTTCGCGTCGCGTGCCAGCGCGGTGAGCCGCGAGATGGCCCGGAAGTACTTCTTGCGGTAGCCGCCGTTCAGCATCTCGTCACTGAACAAGCGGTCGAAGGGAACACCCGCCGCCAGGACCGGGACCTCCCGGTCGTACAGCCGGTCGGCCAGGACCACCAGCCGCAGCGCCGTCGACTGGTCCGGGACCGGGCCGACATCGGTGAGGCAGACGGCCGTCAGACCGTCGGTCAGGGCCCCGTACCGGCTGGGGTGGACCCTCGCCAGGTGCTCCAGCAGCCCCGGGAAATCGTCGAGGCTCGCGCCCTCGGTGGCGTACGCGGCCTTCGTGACCTGCTCCTCCGAGAACGGCGCGGGAGCCTCGGGCAGGCCGCGGTGGCGGTAGTCCTGGCCGTCGATGCGCAGCGGCCGGAAGTGCGCGGAGAGCCCCTGGATCTCCCGCAGGAAGTCGGCGGCGGCAAAGCGGCCCTCCCCGAGCTTCCCGGGCAGCGTGTTGGAGGTGGCGGCCAGTGCCACGCCCTGCTCGACCAGGCGGCTGAGCAGGGAGGAGACGAGGACGGTGTCGCCCGGGTCGTCGAGCTCGAACTCGTCGATGCACAGCAGGCGGTGCCCGCCGAGGGTCTGCACGGTCTGCTGGAAGCCGAGCGCGCCGACGAGGTTGGTCAGCTCCACGAAGGTGCCGAAGGCCTTGAGCGCCGGCTCGGCCGGGGTGGCGTGCCAGAGGGAGGCGAGCAGGTGGGTCTTGCCGACGCCGTAGCCGCCGTCGAGGTAGACACCGCGCGGGCCGGTGGGGGCCGTGCTCTTCGGCGTCCGCGAGAACCAGCGCTTCTTGCCGGAGCCGCTCGCGTGCGCCCCGCCGAGGCCCGCGGCGAAGTCCGCGAGGACGGTGACGGCCTCGGACTGGCTGGGCTGGGCCGGGTCCGGGTCGTAGGTGTCGAAGCGCACCGCGTCGAAGCGCGGCGGCGGCACCATCTCGGCCACGAGCCGTTCCGCGGGCACCCGCGGCTCGCGGGCACACAGGGACTGCGGTCCCGCGTCGGCTATCGGGGGGTGCCCGAAGGCTGACGCTGAGGGCGAGAGTGATGTTGACACAGCTCTTAACTCTACGGGGCGTGGCAGACTGCACCGATGCGACGCCTGTTCCCTGTGACCGATCAGACATCAGCGGACCAGACCGACCGTGAGTGGTCGCTGGACGAACTCGCCGAGGCGTACGAGTACCCCGAGCTCCGCCCGGACGGCCACTGGCTTCGGGCCAACATGGTCTCCACCCTGGACGGCGCGGCCCAGCATGACGGGCGTTCGCAGCCCATCTCCAACGAGACCGACATGCGGATCTTCGGCACCCTGCGGGCCCTGGCCGATGTGGTGGTGGTCGGCGCGGAAACGGTTCGCCAGGAGGGCTACCGCCCGGCGCGGGCCCGGGAGGCCTTCGCCGCCCGCCGGACCGCCGCGGGTCAGGGGCCCGCCGCCGTCATCGCCGTGGTCTCCGCCGGCCTGGACCTGGACTTCTCGCTGCCGCTGTTCGCCTCCCCGCTGGTGCCCACTCTGCTGCTCACGGGCGCCGCCGCCCCCTCCGACCGGGTCGCCGAGGCCGCCAAGGCCGGTGCGCACGTGGTGGTGGCCGGCGACGGGGCGGGCGTGGATCCGGCCCGGGCCGTACGGGAACTCGCGGACCGGGGGCTGCGCCGCCAGCTCACCGAGGGCGGGCCCCGGCTGCTGGGCCAGTTCGTGGCCGCGGACGCGCTGGACGAGCTGTGCCTGACGATCTCGCCGATGCTCACGGCGGGTGACGCCCAGCGGATCTCCGGGGGGCCGTCCGTCACGGTTCCGCACCGGCTCGCGGCGGCCTGCCTGCTGGAAGAGGCCGGGTTTCTCTTCACGCGTTACCGTCGGATCTGAAGAGAGGCGGAATTAGTCGTTCCGCTTAGCTTCCGCTGGGCACATTAGTGGGCAGGTATAACCGCACAGGCCCCGTGCCACAGCGGGGCAGGATGGTTTCCGCAGGGGCCGGCCGGCCGGTCTCGGCCCACGAAGGAGAGGGCGTCCGTGTTCACGAGCGTATTGATGATCGAGCAGCCGCTGACCCCCGTCGACGTGGACTTCGTCACGACCCTCCACGGAGACGAGCAGGTCTCCTTCATCGTCCTCATGCAGCCCCGCGGCGACCGGGACCGGCTGCTGCGCGCCATCGACGACGTAGCGCTCGGTGAGCTTCCCGAGGCCATCCGCGAGGGCGACGAACCGGAGGGCGAGGCCGCCCGCGGCCCGGCCGAACAAGCGATCGAGCATTCCCTCGCGTCCCTGCGGGCCAAGGGCGCCAAGGCCGTCGGGCAGATCGTCGACGACCATCCGCTCGACAAGCTGAAGGCGGTGGTGGACGAAACCGGCGCCGACGAGGTGATCGTGCTGACCGCCCCGCACTACGTCGAGGAGTTCTTCCACCGGGACTGGGCCTCGCGTGCGCGCCACAAGGTCGGCGTTCCGGTGCTCAAGCTCTTCGCCCACAAGGAATAGGGTGGAGGCGGCCGGACCGCGTATCCACGCACCCCCCATCCGCGCATCCGGCTGCCGTACATACGCACTCGATCCTGGAGCTACCTGAATGAAGCCCGGCCTGCCGACCGCCATGGAACGGCCCCACTTCATCGGCATCGGCGGCGCCGGCATGTCCGGCATCGCGAAGATCCTGGCCCAGCGCGGCGCCCAGGTGGCCGGCAGCGACGCCCGTGACTCCGAGACCGCCCAGGCGCTGCGCGCCCACGGCGCCACGGTCCACATCGGGCACGCCGCCGGTCACCTCGCCGACGACGCCACCTGCGTGGTCGTCTCCAGCGCCATCCGCGCCGACAACCCGGAGCTGGCCCGCGCCGCCGAGCTCGGCATCCCCGTCGTGCACCGCTCCGACGCCCTGGCCGGGCTGATGGACGGCCTGCGGCCGATCGCCGTCGCCGGCACCCACGGCAAGACCACCACCACCTCGATGCTGGCCGTCTCCCTGTCGGCGCTGGGCCTGGACCCCTCGTACGCCATCGGCGGCGACCTGGACGCCCCCGGCTCCAACGCCCACCACGGCGAGGGCGACATCTTCGTGGCCGAGGCCGACGAGAGCGACCGCAGCTTCCACAAGTACACCCCGCAGGTCGCGATCATCCTCAACGCCGAGCTCGACCACCACGCGAACTACGCGTCGATGGACGAGATCTACGAGTCCTTCGAGACCTTCGTCGGCAAGATCCCGGCCGGTGGCACCCTGGTCATCGCCCACGGCCAGGCGGGCGCGGCCGAGATCGCCGGGCGGGTCGGCGCCAACCCCGGCCTGACGGTCGTCACGTACGGCGAGGAGCCCACCGCCGACGTCCGGATCACCAAGATCACCCCGCGCGGGCTGAGCAGCGAGGTCACCGTCGTCATCGACGGCCGGATGCTCACCTTCACCGTGTCGGTGCCCGGCCGCCACTACGCGCACAACGCCGTCGCGGCCCTCGCCGCCGGCGTCGCGCTCGGCATCCCGGCGCACAACCTGGCCTCCGCCCTCGGCAAGTACACCGGGGTCAAGCGCCGCCTCCAGCTCAAGGGCGAGGCCGCCGGGGTCCAGGTCGTCGACTCCTACGCGCACCACCCGACCGAGATGACCGCCGACCTGGAGGCCATCCGCGGCGCCGCCGGGGACTCCCGCATCCTGGTCGTCTTCCAGCCGCACCTCTTCTCCCGCACCCAGGAACTCGGCAAGGAGATGGGCCAGGCCCTCGCCCTCGCCGACGCCTCGGTCGTCCTCGACATCTACCCGGCCCGCGAGGACCCGGTCCCCGGGGTCACCAGCGAGATCATCATCGCCGCCGCGCGCGCGGCGGGCGCCGACGTCACCCCCGAGCACGACAAGGCCGCCGTCGCCGACGTCATCGCGGGAATGGCCAAGCCCGGCGATCTCGTTCTCACCATGGGTGCGGGCGATGTCACGGACCTGGGGCCGGCCATCCTGGCCCGTCTGTCGAACTGACGGCTCTGGGAAGAGCGGGAAAGCGGGAGATCAGTCATGTCGTACGAGGTAGAGAAGACGGACGAGCAGTGGCAGGCGGAGCTGACTCCGTCCGAGTACCAGGTACTGCGCCTCGCCGGGACCGAGCCCGCCTTCCGCGGTGAGTACACGGACACCAAGACCGAGGGCGTCTACAGCTGTCGCGGCTGCGGATCCGAGCTGTTCCGCTCCACGGAGAAGTTCGAATCGCACTGCGGCTGGCCGTCCTTCTACGACCCGAAGGACTCCGACGCCGTCGAGCTGAAGGCGGACGTCGCCCACGGCATGGTCCGCACCGAGGTCCTGTGCGCGAAGTGCGGCTCCCACCTGGGCCACGTCTTCGAGGGCGAGGGCTACCCGACCCCCACGGACCAGCGGTACTGCATCAACAGCATCTCGCTGCGGCTCAGCCCGGCCGAGGAGACCACCGGGCACTGACCGGGCCGGCGGACCCGCTCCGGCAGGGAGCGGGTCCGTCCGGGAACGGGCCGCGGGAAAGCGGTCCGTCCGGTTCAGCGCAGCAGGTCCGCCAGTTCGGCGAGCCAGGAGCCGGGACCGCGGGGAGAGGGCGGATCGACCTCCATGCCGAGCTCCGTCAGCGCGAGCGCGTAGTCCGATTCATCCAGGGGCAGGGACAGCAGGTCGTGCAGTTCGCCGTCGAGCTGGGCGATCAAGCCCGGATCCGTGCCGTCGAGGTAGTCCCGCAGGGCCGCCTCGTGGTCCTCGAACTCGTCCGGCATGTCCTGGGAGAACCAGCCGCCGAGCAACTGCCCGAGTTCGGGGAACCGGGCGTGCCACTCCCAGCGGGTCCGCGGGGTGGCGGGGGCCGGGGCCGCGCCCGTCTCCACGCTCTCCTTGAGCCGGTACGCCAGCCGCAGCAGCCAGTCCTGGATCTCGTGGTCGGGCAGCCCGACGTCGGGCACGGGGTAGAACTCGCCGAGGGGCAGCCGGAGCCGTCCCGGCGGGTTCTGCGCGTACTCGCGGAGCTGGTGCTCGGCGACGGCGACGGCCCAGGGGCGGGTGCGCCAGCAGTGCCGGAGGTAGGCGGTGAGGGCCTCTTCGTCGTCCGCGGTGCGGCCCAGGTGCGCGCGGATCACCTGGTCGAGTTCGCCGTACTTCCGGTCGTGTTCGAGGGGCTTGAGGGACACGGGGCAGCCTCTAGTGCTGTGACCGGAAAGGTTCACCGTGTCACGGCGCCCGGCACGGCACCTCGCCGCGTTGTCGGACCACGACGGTACGTCCAGTACGAGTCGCGGTCCTCCGCCTTGCGATGCACCGCACCGGACACCGCGACCCGGCAAACCTTTCCGGCCACAGCACTAGAGGTAGATCGGGAAGGTGCGGTGGACGCTGAACCCGTGCGCGGCGGCGGCATTGCGCCGGAGCACGACGCGGGCTGCCCGTACGTCCACGGCGTCCCGGCCGGCCAGCATCATCGCCTGGAGCAGGACCCGGCCGACGGGCTCGGGGCGGGAGGGCCACGCGGCCTCGATGGTGAGCCGCTGTCGGGTGGACTGCGCCAACCAGCGGTGTATCACCTGCTCGTTGTGGGTGACGACCTGCTGAGTGGCCCACTGGGCCGTCTCGCGGTCGGGATACGTGGCGGCGCGGTTCACGGCCGGGGCCGTGCTCTCGGCGGGGGTCATGAGTGCTCTCGCTGCATGTGGTCGTTGACGGTGTCGATGAGCTCGCGCAGGCCGTCACGGGTGGCCCAGTGGAGACGGCCCTTGAGGCACTGCTCGCCGGAGAAGAGGACGAGGGCGCGCTGCGCCTCGGTGGTGAGGGTGACGGCGCGATCGGTGCAGTACGGATGCTCACCGGTTACGAACCTGCGGACATTGTCCGCGAAGGGGAGGTCTCCCTCGTCCATGAGGACGGCATCGAAGCCGAAGAGGTGAGGGAATACCTGGAGGAATTCCCACCCCGCCATCGGCAGTTCGTCGTACTCGGGCGCCGGTTCACGGTCGAGGATCCGCACCATTTCGGCAAGCGTGCGCAGGTATTCGGCGGGATCCATTCCGGCGGCGGCCCGCGTCACCTTTTCCCTGAATTCCGGCGGATATGATTGGAGCGTGCCGGATTGTGCGACGCAATCCGCGGTGAACTCCAGTACACCGGCCGCGACGTAGACCGGGCAATTCCAATGGGCGGCCCAGTCCTTGCCGACCACCCGGATGTAGCGCCGGATCTCGTCGTCCAAGGAGAGCTTCCCGCCCGAGTCCTGGACCGAGAGGGCGAGATCGATGAGCCGAAGCGACGGGCCGCCGGTGAACAGCGCCGTAGGGGATGGCTGCACGTAATCCACCTTTCTAGGGTCCGTTGTGCGGCATGGCGGTGAGCACGATGAAGGGAGGCATCAGGCCGTCCTTGTAGATGAGTCGCACCTGCACCCAGTTCTTGTCCGTGGCCTGTGCGTTCATCCCGTCCGTATCATAGTCGCCGCGCGAGACGCTGCGCCCCGTGGACTCGTTCGGGAACTCCAGGTAGAGCGGCGGTTGAATCTCGGATTTGTTCGGGTCGTAGTTCGGATTGTTCTGTATCTTCTTTTCGACGCTTTCGATCCACTTCGATATGCGATCGGCATTGTCGATGTTCTCGATGGTCGACTGGGTGTATCTCTGTGCGGCGGCGAGATCCCTGAAGGACGAAGCGGCGGGGGCTCCCGCCTGATCGCGGAGGCGTTGCCGGAGCTGGTCGTCGGTCATGCCGACGTGCTTGTCGATGGGGTGGCTGTCGTACAGGCCCTCCTGGTTCGCCAGGTCCATCGGGTAGAACATGTTGTCCGGGTCCTGCCCCGGGATGGTGAAGCGGTGCTCCGGTTTGAATTCGTTCAGGGAACGGGCCCCGAAGGCCTGGGAGCGGCCCTCCTCCGACTGGAAGGTCGGAGCGCTCCGGTACGCCTCGTCGAGGGCCGGCATCAGGGCGTTCAGCCGACTCTCCACTCCGCGCAGCTCGCCCTCGTACGCCGATACCGCACGGTTGATCGCGGCGGTGTCCACCTTGAGCGTGATGCCGATGGCCACCTCTTTGCCCATGCCCAGGATCTTCTTGCCGAGGTTCTTGACGTCGTCGAAGTCGGGCTCCAGGTCGGCCAGCGCGTCCCGGATGGCCTTCTTGTAGATGCGCCACACCTCGCGGCGCATCTTCTCGGCCGACTCGGCGAAGGCGCGCATCGCCTGGCTGACTTCCTGGGTGGTGTCGAAGAGCACGCTCATCACGGGATGGCTGCCGCTGCCCTGCCCGCCGGCGGCGTCGTGCTTCCACTGGTAGCCCGCCGTCGAGGTGCCCCACGCCGTGGTGCCCCAGAGGGAGCTGACGAACTGGCGCATCGCCGACTGCCACTCGCCGTTGTTGGGGTCGGAGATGGAGCCGACCAATCCGGTCAGGGCGCTGTCTCCCTGCGTGACGGCGAAGCCGGGCCTCAGCCAGGCCAGGGCGATCTTGTCGATCTCCAGGTAGTCCGGAAGGGGCAGGATGTCGGCGGCCTCTCCCACTCGGCCGACGTGGTGCAGCAGCCCGCGCAGGATGTCCACCGCCCAGTCGGGAACGCCCTCCATCAGCCAGGAGATGAAACCGCTGCTGTAGTCGTCCATGTCGCCCCAGCGCAGGTCGGTGATCTGCTGGTACTTCGGGGGCGTGTCGATGACCTTGGGACGGGGAACTGGACGGGGGGAACCGTGGCGGACGGATGGCTGGCGGCCTCGGCCCGGGAGTGGTTGTTCGCCGTCGTGACGAATCCGACCGCGACGCCCCCCACGCCGGCGACGCTCCGGGGCACCATACTTCGAGGAAACGATTCCCTACCTTGACGTACGCGGCGGACACGCCCTGCGCAGCGCTCCCGTACCCGCCGCAGTCCATGTACGCCACGAGGTCGTAGAGGAAGTCGTTCGCCGCCTTGTGCAGCATGTTCTGCTGCAGGGCCACGTTCCCGGCGACACCGTTCAGCTGGGAGGGAGTGACATCGAACCCGCCGGCCTGGGCGGGTGCCGTGGGCCCGGCCATCAGCCCGCCCCCCAGCCGCGCAGCACGGCCCGGTGGGCGGTGGTGTAGTTCGAGTGGCCCGTCGTCACGACCTCGTGCAGCCACTTCTGGGCGGCTTCCAAGTCCTGCATCTGCCGGTCCCACCGGTCGAGTTCGTCGACGAAGGCGTCACGGGCCGCGCCCTCCCAGCTCAGTGCCACCTTCTCGGTGCGCGCGTAAAGCGCCTCGAGCCGCTCGTTGAGCAGGCGCAGGATGTCCTCCAGCTCCCGCGCCAGTCCCTGCAGCGCGACGAAGCTGACTCCTATGTGGTCACCACCGGACATGCGGAGCCCCCTCCCCGGGAGTACGTGTGCGTCAGATGTCCGAAAGGGCGCTGCGTGGCGTTGCCGGAGCCGTGCCCTCGGAGAGCCGGTCCACTTCGCGTGCGACGTCGACCGAACTGCGCACCCTGCGAAACGCCTGGAGTACGTCCAGCTCCTGCTGGGTGAACCCGTCGCGGCCCATGCGCACGGCCTCCTCGAGGACGACGAGGATCTCCCGGATGCGTACGGCGTCCTCGGCGGCGCCCCGGTGCAGGGCCCGGTAGGCCTTGGCGGTCTCGCCCTTCCAGCCCGCCTCTATCCGGTCGACGATCGCGTCCATGCGCCGGACCTGGGCGTCGAGGTGCCGCTGCATGGAATCCATGTCGTCGGCGAGCCGTGTCAGGTCGCCCTCGGACGCGTTGAGATCTGCATCGCTTGCCAAGGCCCCGCCCTTCATCGATTGCGCGACCCTAACAACAGGGCTTTAAACGTTACCTGTTGGGCCGGTGCGGGCCGGATCCAGCCCTCGCTGCCGCTGTCCTCGCGCGGCTCACCCCCGCAGGCCGGCGAGGTAGTCGGGGAGGGCTCTGGACGGGGTCCAGCCCTGGGAGTGGGCTCGGGTCAGGTCCAGGACCACCGGGTGCGCGAGCTGGTCCACCGCGTAGCGGCTCAGGGGCGGTTCGCCCCGGGACAGGGCCTCCGCGAGCCTGGCCGCCGCGATCGCCAGGGCCGGCGGGAGGTGGCGCACGCGGGCGCGGACCCCGTGGGCGCGCAGCACCTCGCGGACGGCCTCGTCGCGCCGGTAGGGGTGGGCGTCGGCGATGTTGTACGCGCCCGGGGGCCAGTCGGAAGCCGCCAGGCAGGCCCCGGCCAGGTTCTCCACCGCCGTCAGGCTGAGCGGGATGTCCGGGCCCGGCAGGAACAGGGTTCCGGCGCGGACCCGGGAGAGCAGCCGGGGCAGGAGCTGGGTGTCGCCGGGGCCGTACACGGCGCGCGGGCGCAGCGCCACGGAGCCTGCGGCCAGCGCCAGGGCCTCGCCGGCGGCCTTCGTACGGCCGTAGGCGTTCAGGTGCCCCGCGCGCGGGTGGTCCTCGCGGACGAGCGTGCGGTCGAGGCGGGGGTCGTACACGCTGGCGCTGCTGACCCAGACCACCGGGCGGGCGCCCGCCGCGTGCAACAGCCGTTCGGTGCCGGTCACGTTGACCGCGTGCATGACGGCCTCGGCGGGGGAGCCCGGCGCCGGATCGCCGACCGCCGCCGCGCAGTGCACGACGAGGTCCACGCCCGAGAGGTCCGGCGCCCCGAGGGAGGCGTCCCAGAAGCGGTGTTCCCCGAGCGGGCCCGGCCTGCGGCCCACGCACACCACCCGCGCCCCGGCCGCCGCCGCGGCGCGGGCGACGTGCCCGCCGCAGAAGCCGCTCGCGCCCGTGACGGCGATCTTGACCCCGGCCGCGCTAGACGGCCTGGGGGAGGTCATGCCGCCGCCCGTACGACCAGCGAGCGCCACCCGGGCAGGGCGGCCCGGCGGTCCACCCGGGCCCGGGTCACGACCGGCCGGTGCGGAGCCAGCGCCGCCAGCACGCCGGCCAGCTGCTCCCGCGCCAGGCGGGCCCCGGGGCAGGCGTGCGGCCCGGCGCCGAAGACCAGGCGGGCGACGCCGGGCTCGGCGGGGCTGCTCCCGTCGGGGTCCCGCAGGTGGGCTCCGGCCGCGTGCCGGGCCACCAGGAGCAGCCGGTCCCCGGCCCGGACCGGGCAGCCACCGACCGAGCCGTCGGCCGCGGCCACCCGGGGCAGCAGCGGGGAGGCCGCCGTCACGCGCAGCAGCTCGTCGGCCAGCGCGGGGCACAGCGCCGGGTCCGCCGCCTGGTCCCACAACCCCGCGTCGGCGCACCAGGCCACGGCCCGGGGCAGCGCCGCGACGGTGGTGTTGACGGCGGCGACCGCCAGCATCGCGGCCCGGGCATCCGCCCCCGGGCCCCGGAGCCCGCGCAGCCGCTCGCCGGCGCGGACCGCCGCCGCCCCGGCGCCGGGGCGGGGCGGGCCGGGGAGGTGGCTGCGCACGGAGGCCGCCGCGGCCTCGGCGGCGGCCTCCGCGAGGGCGAGCGGGGAGGCGCCGTCCGAGGAGCCGGGGCGCAGGAGCGCGTACACCACCGAGCCGGCCAGTTCCCGGGCCAGCGGGACCAGGTCCACCGAGCCCCCGAGCGTCAGCGGTGCGAGCCGCCGCAGGAGCAACGGGTGCCATGCCGCGCGCAGTTCCCGGGCCCCGGCCGCGCCGAGCAGCTCGGCGAGCTCGCGGCGGCCGGTCCGGTGGCCGGAGCCCTCCTGGTCGAAGAGCACCCCCTCCACCCGGGCGGCCCGGGCCGCGCCGCCCGTCGTGCCGGGCGCGGTGCGGTCCAGCGGCAGCCGGGTCAGCGCCTCCCGGTAGGCCGCCGCGCCGTTGACGAGCAGGGTGCCGCGGCCCAGCCGGCGCACGGGCCGGCCGCGGGTGGCGGCGAGCAGCGCGAACAGGAACGGGTGGGAGCGCAGGTAGACCCGCCGGTCCCGGCGGCGGGCCTTCGTACGGGCCTTCGTACGGGCCTCGGCGCGGGCTTCGGTACGGGCATCCGTGCGGGCCCGGGTGCGGATCGTAGGGTCGGTGGTCATCGGACGTGTGCCTCCGCGGTGTCGGCGGGCCGGTAGCGCCGGTCCCAGTACCAGAGCAGGGTGCGGCGGGGTCCCCAACTCCGCAGCCTGCGCAAACTGTTCTGCACCACCAGGTGCTCCGCGCGCACGATCCGGTCGCTGTGCTCGCGGGCCCGGTTCAGCAGGGCCACGTCCTCGGACCGCTCGTGCAGCGGCACCCGCAGGGCGCCGCCGCAGCGCAGATAGAGGCCGGCGGTGATGCCGAGGTTGTGGCCGTGGCACAGGACGTACGGGGTGCGGTAGCGCGGGTGCCGGTGGGCCGGCCGGTAGCGGCCGTAGAGCGAGGTGAGCCGGATCAGCGCCGGCAGCAGCCGGGCTTCGACGAGCGTGGGCCGCTCGTCGCGGCGCGGCACGCTGCGCCCGCACAGCATCTCGGCGCCCCGCCCGAACTCCGCCCTCGCGACGGCCGTCCAGTCCGGGGCGGGCAGGCAGTCGGCGTCGGTGCGCAGCAGGTGGGTGGCGCCGGCGGCGATGGCGTACCGGAAGCCCGTGTCGGCGGCGGTCCCGGCGCCGGGCCGCTCCTCCCGGGCCAGCTCGACGGGAAAGGGCGCCGAGCGTGCGAACTCCCGTACGGCGTCCGCCGTCCGGTCGGTGGAGGCGTTGTCCACGACCACGAGCGTGAATCCGGTGTCCTGCTGGGCGGCGAGCGCGGCCAGGGCGGTCCCGATGGTCGCCGCCTCGTTGTACGCGGGCACGACCACCCACAGGTTCACGTTCGTCAAGTCATCGCCCTTTCAGGTGGGTCGGTGGTGGCGGCCCAGGAGGCCGCGCGGAGCAGCACCCGGGCGCACACGCTGCCCCAGACGAGTAGTCCGATCAGCGGCCCGGCCCCGCGGTAGAGGTCGCCGTGCAGTTCGGCGGTCGCGGCGAGATACGGGCCCGCGGCGAGGGCGAGCAGCCGGCAGGCCAGCGCGGCCGCCAGCGCCGGGCCCGCGATGGCGGCCGGCCGGGGCCTGCCGGGGGCCCGGCTCGGGGCGAGCCACAGGACGGCCGCGAACAGCGCCCACAGCGCGGGGACCGCGCAGCCCGGACCGCCCGCCGTCACCACGGCGGCGACGGCGGTGCCCGCGAGGCAGAGCGCGGCCGCGCCCGCGATGTCCCGGGCCGCGTCGCGCACGGGGTTGCCGCTGCCCGCGTTCTGCCCGCACACGGCCCGGACGCCCGTACGCAGCGCCCGGGTCAGCCGCACCACCGACCAGCCGAGCACGAGGACGAGCAGCGGCCGCCAGTGCGGGGCCGCGGTGGGCAGCCGCCCGGCCATCGGAGCCGCCGCTGCGGGCAGCAGGGCCGCGGCCAGCCCGCCCACGGCCCGCCGGACACCGTCCCCGCCCGCCCCGGCCCGGCCGGCCAGCGAGCCGAGCAGCAGCACCGCCGGAGCCGTCCCGACGAGCAGGGCGTACGTGAGAGAGCCCGCGAGCGCGTCGCCGTTGGCCCGGGTGTAGCGGCGATGCGACGCCATGACCCGCTCCCGGACGGCCGTGATCCGCTCACCGGCGGCGCGGGTGCGGGTGCGGGCGTGGAGGTGTCGGGCGGCGGGTGCGGCCTTCACGGGGCGCGCCGTTCCCTGCGGCGGCCCGGGCCGAGGCTGCGGTTCACGGTCGTGGCGCGCCGTTCCGCGGGGAGCCGGAGGCCAGCCGGTGGGCCGCCAGGGCCGCCGTTGCCGCGCGGTCCGGTTTGCGGGAGCGTCCCGACAGCGGGATCCGGGCGAACAGCAGGGCGTCGGGCGCGGCCGCGCCCATGCGGCGCAGCGGGCCCGCCAGTGCGGACCGCAGCGCGGACTCGGCGGCGCCGCGGCAGGGCTGGACGACCGCCACGAGCCGCTCGTCGCCGTAGTCACGGCCGGAGCGGCCGCCGCCCGGGTCCGCCGGAATCCCGACGAGCAGGGCCAGCTCCACCCCGGGCACGTGCAGGGCGGGCTCGTACAGGCCCGGGTAGATGTTCTCGGCCCGGCGCAGCACCATGTCCTTGGCCCTGCCCTCCAGCACGATCCGACCCGATCCGTCCAGGCGCGCCCGGTCGCCCGTACGCACCCACGGATCGGGCTCCTCGCCGAGGTAGCGGTGCCGGGCCCCGGGGCCGGTCAGCAGCAGCTCTCCGTCCGCGCCGGACTCGGCGCGCACCCCGGGAAGCGGGGCGCCGACCAGGTCGCCGGGGCCCTCGTAGGCGGCCTTCTCCCGGGACTCCACCGCGGCGGCCGGGAACAACTCGGTGAGCGCGTACACCCCCCAGGCCTCATCGGCCCCCGACTCCCTTACGCGTCCCAGCAGTTCCGCGCTCGCCGGAGCCGATCCGGTCCACACCCGGCCGCGGAAGCGGGCCCCCGCGCGCAGCGCGTCCCGCAGCTGCGGCGGGGTGAGGTAGGTGTCCCGCGGTGCCAGCCGGGCCAGTTGGCGGGCCAGCACCCGGGGCGAACGCGCCGGGAGGGCCACGGGAGCGCCGCGCACGAGGGAGGGGACGAGCACGAAGAAGGTGCCGCCGAGCACGGGACCGGCGGCGCGAGCGCCGGCCGATGCCCGCACCGGACCGGGCGAGAACAGCGCCGACACCGTCTCCATCCCGGCGGCCAGGCTCGCCCGCGTGTGCACCACCGCCCGGGGCCGCGAGGTGGTCCCGGAGGTGAACACGATGACGGCGTCGGCGTCCCCGCCATCCGCGAACCGCGAGGGAACCCCGCCCCGCGCCGCCCGCGGATCCAGTGCGGGCGCGCATCCCGGCAGCCGCCGCCCGACCGTGGCCACCGGCGCGCCCAGCCCGGCCAGCTCGGGCAGTTCCAGCCCGGCCGCCCGTCGGGCCAGCGGCCGCGCCCACCCGGCCACCGCCTGCGCGGCGGCGTCGGCCAGCACCAGCGCGGGCCGCGCCGAAGCCAGCCGGGCGCGCAGCACGTCGGGTCCGGCTCCCGGGTCGAGGACGGCCCCGCGCAGACCGAGCCGCCACAGGGCGAGCAGGACGGCGAGCGCGCGCGGCCCGGGGCGTACGGCGACACCGACGGTGTCCCCGGCGCGCAGCCCGCGCGCGTACAGCGCCGCGGTGAACGCATCGGCCAGCTCGGCGAGTTCCCCGCAGGTGGCGGCGGTCCGGGTGGCCCCCGTGCGCGTGGCGGTCAGGACGGCGGGCCGCTCGGGGCGGGCGCGCAGCGCGTGGTCGAGGCGGTCCAGCATCAGCGGGGGTCGTCCGTTCCGTGCGGGCCGCTGCCGCGGCCGAGGTACCAGCGGGCCGTACCGGCGATCCCGTACGCCCGCAGCCGGCGGGTGGAGTTCTCCACGACCATCGCCCGGCAGCGCGTGATCCGGTCCGTGTGGCGGCGCACCGCGTTGAGGAAGAGCCGGTCGGTGGGGGAGGGGCGCCGGGGCATCCCGCCGACGGCCAGGTACAGCTCGGCGGTGATGGCCATGTTGTTCCCGGCGTGCATCCGGTACGGGGCCCGGTAGCCGCGGCGCCGCGCGTGCTCGGGCCGCAGCCGGCCGAAGAGCCCGGCGAGGCGTACGAGGACCCCGAACCCGGCCCGGCCCAGCGGACCGTGCTCGTCGCGGCGGGCCACGATCCGCCCGCACACCAGCCCGGGGCTGCGGACCAGCGCCGCCCGCGCCGCGCCCGTCCACCCCGGGTGGGGCAGGCAGTCGGCGTCGGTGCGGGCGAGCAGGGTCGCGCCGCGCCCGATCGCGTACCGGAAGCCGGTGTCCACGGCGGAGCCGACCCCCTTCTCCGGCTCCTCGATGACCTCCACCGCGAAGGGGGCGCCCGCGGCGAACTCCCGCGCCACGGCCCCCGTCCGGTCGGCCGAGGCGTTGTCCACGACCAACAGGGTGAAATCCCGGTCCCGTTGGCGGGCGAGCGCGGCGAGGGTCCCGGCGAGCCGGGCCTCCTCCTCGTGCGCGGGCACCACCACCCACAGCCGTCCGGCCGCGCTCACGACTTCTGCCAGACCATCGTCATGATGCTGATCCCGCCGCCGAGGCCGACGAACAACACCCGCTCTCCGGGCGCCAGTTCATTGAATATCCGGTCCAACTGCACGCCGATCGTCGCGCTCGCGATGTTGCCGAGCTCGGGCACCGTCACCACCAGCTTCCCGGCCGGCACCCCGGTCAGCTCGGCGAACCGCTCCAGATAGGGCACCGTCACCTGGTGCACCAGCACCTTCGAGAAGTCGTCCCAGCCCATGCCCGTGCGGTGCAGGGTCCGGTCGATGACGGCGGTGCCCACCTTCTCGAAGACCCCGCGCAGTTCGTGCCCGTCACCGCGGAAGTAGGTGTACGCGTCCCCGCGCGGGTGGCGCGAACCGCCGCCCGGGATGCCCCCGACCTCCCAGTGCTCGGAGTGGGTCTCGGTGTCCACGTCGAGGATCCCGCCGCGCTCCACCGGCTCCACGATGACGGCGGCCCCCGCGTCGCCGAAGGTGTAGCCGGCGAAGCCCGCGCGGAACTCGGCGAAGTCGGCGGGCGCGGTCCGCACGGCCCGGCTCGGGGTCTCCCCGGTGACCACCAGGGCCCGCCGGGCGCGGCCGGCGAGGATCATGGCGCGGGCGAGGTCGATGCCGTTGACGAAGCTGTTGCACGCGTTGGTGACGTCCAAGGCGTGGGCCTTCGTGCCGAGTTCGGCCTGCACGATGTGCGCGGTGGCGGGCTCGGCGACATCGCGGGAGGCGGAGGCGAAGAGCAGCAGGTCGATGTCGGCGGGCCCGAGCCCGGCGGCGTCCAGTACCCGCCGGGCCGCCCCCACGGCGAGCGTGGATGCGTACACCCCGTCGGCCGCGACCCGGCGGGCGCGGATCCCGGTGGCCTGGGTCAGCAACCGGGGCGGCAGCGTGAGTCCCGCCCGGCCGGCGACCTCGCGCTGGAGCCGGTCGGAGGTGAGGACGTCCCCGGGCAGCATGCCGGCGACGGCGGTGATCCCGGCGCGGAGTCGCGATCGCTGTCCGGACGGGCGCAGTACGGGCGGGAGCTGTCCGGACGGACTCAGTACGGGCGCCAGCCGCGCGGACGGGTGCCGTACGAATGGGCGCGGTACGGATGGCTGATTCGGCATGTCCTCACCATGACGCGCCGGCCGGGCCCGGTCCTGAGTACGGATGCTCATCCGGCCCGCCGGGCGGGTGAGTACCCCGGACCGCCGGCCGGCCGCACGGAGACGAGGGCGGCGAAGAGAAGTGGCGCGTGGGGCATGAACCGTCTGACGGGGTATTCCGTTCTCCAGGTGTACGGCCCACTGTCATGAAAGCAACGCCGACCGGTACCCCGGGGACGCTGTTCTTGGGGCGCCCCTCCTTGGCCCTTGACATCCCCCGCACCCGTCTCACCCGCAGAGGTCGTCCTCCATGACTGAATTCAATCGGCGCAGGTTCCTGCAGATCGCCGGTGGCGCCGCCGCCGTCACGATGCTGAACGAGAGCATCGCGCGGGCCGCCGCCATCTCGGCCCAGGGCAGCACCGGCACGATCCAGGACATCGAGCACATCGTCGTCCTCATGCAGGAGAACCGGTCCTTCGACCACTACTTCGGCGCGATGAAGGGGGTCCGGGGCTTCGGAGACCCGAGGCCGGTCCTCCAGGACAACGGCAAGTCCGTGTTCCACCAGTCCAACGGGACGAAGGACATCCTGCCCTTCCACCCGGAGGTCGAAGACCTGGGGATGCAGTTCCTGACGGGCCTCAACCACGACTGGGCCGGCGGCCAGAAGGCCTACAACAACGGCAAGTACGACAAGTGGGTGCCTGCCAAGACGGCCACCACCATGTCGTACATGAACCGGAACGACATCCCGTTCCACTACGCCCTCGCCGACGCCTTCACGGTCTGCGACGCCTACCACTGCTCCTTCATCGGCGCCACGGACCCCAACCGCTACTACATGTGGACGGGTTACACGGGCAACGACGGGGTGGGCGGCGGCCCGGTCCTCGGCAACCAGGAAGCCGGCTACGGCTGGAAGACCTACCCCGAGCGCCTGGAGACGGCCGGGGTCTCCTGGAAGGTCTACCAGGACATCGGCGACGGCCTGAACGCCGCCGGCTCCTGGGGCTGGATCAACGACGCCTTCCGCGGCAACTACGGCGACAACTCGCTGCTCTACTTCAACACCTACCGCAACGCCCAGCCCGGCAGCGCCCTGTACGAGAAGGCCCGCACCGGCACCAACGTCAAGGCGGGCGGCGGCTACTTCGACAAGCTGCGCGCGGACGTGGTCAACGGAACCCTCCCGCAGGTCTCCTGGATAGCCGCCCCCGAGGCGTTCAGCGAGCACTCGAACTGGCCGACGAACTTCGGCGCCTGGTACATCTCGCAGGTCCTGGACTCGCTGACCGCGAACCCGGCGGTCTGGGCGAAGACGGCCCTGTTCATCACCTACGACGAGAACGACGGCTTCTTCGACCACGTCGTCCCGCCGTACCCGCCGGCCTCCTCGGCGTGGGGCCTGTCCACGGCGAGCGTCACCGGCGACCTCTACACCGGGGGCGTCTCCGGCTACGCGGCCGGCCCGTACGGCCTCGGCCCGCGCGTCCCGATGATCGTGGTCTCCCCGTGGAGCAAGGGCGGCTACGTCTGCTCCGAGACCTTCGACCACACCTCGGTGATCCGCTTCATGGAGAAGCGCTTCGGCGTGCAGGAGCCCAACATCTCCCCGTGGCGCCGTGCGGTCTGCGGAGACCTGACCTCCGCCTTCGACTTCACCCAGGCGGACGCCGCACCCGCCGCGCTGCCGTCCACGGCGGCCTACGTCCCAGCGGACAAGAACCGTCACCCCTCCTTCTACCCGACGGTGCCGGCGACGGGCACCCTGCCCAAGCAGGAGGCGGGCTCCAAGCCGACGCGCGCACTGGGCTACGCCCCGTACGTGGACGGCAAGGCCACGGTCTCCACGGGCAAGTTCACCCTGACCTTCTCCTCGGGTCCGGCCCTCGGCGCCCACTTCCACAGCACCTCGGGCAACCGTACGGACGGCCCGTGGCCCTACACGGTCGAGGCGGGCAAGACCCTGTCGGACACCTGGAGCACGAGCGCCTCCACCGGCAACCAGATCAACCTCACGGTCTGGGGCCCGAACGGCTTCCTGCGCACCTGGAAGGGCCCGGCGAAGAAGGCCGGCCCCGAGGCCACGGCCCGCCACGACAAGGCCACCGGCACCCTGCTGCTGTCCCTGACCAACGGGGGCACGGCGGCCGTCAACCTGACCGTCACCAACGCCTACGGCGGCACGGCCCAGATCGTGCGCGTCGCGGCGGGCGGCACCGTCGCGCACACCGTGGCCCTGTCCGGCACGGCCCGCTGGTACGACGTCACGGTCGTCTCCGACGCGGACGCCACCTTCCTGCGCCGCTTCGCCGGCCACGTGGAAACGGGCGCGGCGGGAGTCTCCGACCCGGCGATCAAGACCGTCTGACGCGGTCGTCCGCTCCACGCAGCAGCCGCCGTTCCAGGACCGGGAGGTCACGGGGACGGCGGCTGCGGGCGTGCCGGAGCAACAGGTCCCGGGCGGCGCAGCACCTCGGGCGCGGCGGCTGCCCACCGGGCCCGGTGCCGGGCCGGGATGCCGTCCGGGGCGCCCGGGTCGAGGAGCCGGGCGAGCGGCCCCGGCCGGGCGGGCGGTACGTGCCGGATCGCGGGGTCGTCCGTGGCGTCGAACGGGTCGGTGCTGGGCTCCTCCCAGCACATGCAGATGAATTCGACCTCGGGGTCGGCCTCCACAGACCCTTCGGGGACACGTTCGGGGACCCGCTCGGCCGGCCACGCGGCAAGGACTTCCGCGACCTCGGCCGCGTCGGTGATCTCGTACCGTGTCGGGTGGTACGGGTGGCCGTCCTCGCTCTTCGCGTCGCGGATCCGGACGCGTTCGACGGCGACGGAAGGTTCGGTCTTCACGGTGTGATGGTAGGTGCGGTGGGCAGAACGTACGGCGGCAATTCTTTCCGCCCCGTCACCGAGGGAGAACGCATGGCCATCGCCCACCGCAGGATCGGCACCGGCCCCGTCCGCGTCATCGTGCTGCACGACTGGTTCGGCACGTCCGCCAACTGGGGCTCCGTACTGGACTACTTGGACCAGCGGGAGTTCTCGTACGCCTTCCTGGACTACCGCGGCTACGGCGACCGCAGGGACCTCCCCGGCCGCTACACGCTCCCCGAGATCGCCGACGACGTCCTCGCGCTCGCAGACGAGCTCGGCTGGGACACCTTCTCCCTCCTCGGCCACTCCATGGGCGGCAAGGCCATGCAGCAGGTCCTCGTGCGCGCCCCCGAGCGCGTAGAGAAGCTGATCGGCATCAACCCGGTCCCCGCCGCCCCCTACGAGATGGACGACGCCACCCACGGCCTCTTCTACGGGGCCGCCGACAGCGCGGACAACCGCCGCGCCATCCTCGACATCGTCACCGGCCGCCGCGCGAGCCCGTACTGGCTGGACCGGATGGTGGCGCACTCGCTCGCCGTGTCCCGGCCGGAGGCCTTCGCCGGGTACCTCGCCGGCTGGCAGCCGCTCGACCTGTCCGCCGCCGTGAAGGGCAGTACCGTCCCGGTGCTGGTCCTAGTCGGCGAGTACGACCTAGCGCTCACCGTCGACTTCATGCGGTCGACCTGGCAGGTCTGGTACCCGAACTGCCGCATCCAGCCGCTCCCCGGCACCGGCCACTACCCCCCGCACGAGAGCCCGGTGGCCCTCGCCACGGAGGTGGAGGCCTTCCTGCGCGAGTAGGGCCGTGGCCGGGCTCTCCCGACGGGTCACTTCCTGTAGTACGCGCCGAACTTGTCGATGATCAGGTCGGTCGGCTCCCAGCCGCGGTTCCAGAAGTCGACGATGTCGTTGTTGCCGGTGCTCGCCTGGACCATGTTCGCGACGGTCGTGTCCTTCGTCCAGTTCAGGACGGAGGTGTTCGGCGGGGTCGGGCGCTCCACCGTGCCGTTGAGGTAGTCGTCCTTGGTGTTCGGGTCGGGGGCCACCGTGAGGTGACCGGCGCTCTTCGTGTTGGTCACCGTGGTGTTCAGGACGAGGGCCTCGAGCCCGCTCGCCATCCACTGGATCTCTTTGTGGTAATTCTGGGCCTCGAGGGGCCAGCCGTAGGTCCGGGTGTCTTCCAGGCGCTCGGGCTCCGCCGGCAGGTAGGCGGCCTCGCCGTCGGCGCCGTAGTAGCCGGTGACGTCCACGATCACGTGGGCCCGGTTCCAGGCGTTGTTGCGGACCTTGATCCGGCCGTCCGCTCCGACCGGCACGATCACCGCGTTGGCGACCGTCTGACCGGCGGTGAAGTTCACGCTCGACGTGGAGGGAGCCTGCCCGCCGCTCGGGAAGACGATCAGGTGGCCGGCGTCCTCCGGATCGGTCACCGTGACGTTGAGGGCCACGGCCGTGACCCCCGCGGCGGGGAGCCCGTTCTGACCGGCGATCTGGACGTCGAGGGTGCTCTGGGCGGCGAGCTTGCCCTTGGGGCTGCCCAGCCACTGCCGGCTGTCGACGAAGCGGGTCGGCTCCACGGAGGTGTAGCCGCTGGCGGCGGACCGGCTGAAGTAGCCCGTCACGTCGGCGATCAGGTCCACCGAGCCCACGCTGCGGTTGGCCAGCTCGACGTACCCGTCCTTGCCGACCGGCACGATCGCCAGGTTCGGTACGGTCTGGCCCTTCACGAAGTTGACGTTCGAGGTCTCCGGCCGCTTCGTGCCGGCGGCGTACGCGATGACGTGCCCGGCCGTCGCGGCGTTGGTCACCGTGATGTTGAGGGCCACGGCCGTCACCCCGGCCGGGATGGAGCCGCTGCCGGCGACCTTCACGCGGGTCGTGCCGTTGGCGGCGACCGAGCGGCCGCCGGGCATCCCGGTCCCGGTGCCGTCACGGGTGTCCAGCAGCCGGGTGGGGGCGTGCGGGGTGAACTCGGAGCCTTCCGGGAGCACCTCCTCGGTGGTGACGGCGGTCTCCTCGCCCGGGCCGGTCGCCTTGATGGTGATCGTGTGGGCGCCGGCCCTGGCGTACGTGTGGTCGGCGAACACGAGCCCGTCGACGAGGCTGAAATCCGTGTCGACGGTGCCGTCGCCCCAGTCGATGTCGTACCGGACGACGCCGTACGTCAGGTCGGTGCTGACGCCGGTGGCCAGCCCTACGGAGAGGGCGTGGGAGGTGGACGTGCCCATCGACACGTCGAAGTACGCGCTCTGCTGGGCGCGCGCCGCCGGGCCGGACGACGCCGAGGCCCTGGCCTTCGCGGCGGCGGTCTTCGCGGCGATCTCCCGGGAGACGGTCTTCCCGGCCGCTTCCTTCGCGGCGGCGGCCGCGTCCGCCGGGCCCTTCGCGGTCGGCGGCACCGCGGTGGCGGCAGCGGTCGATGGACTCGCCGCCTGAGCCGTGGCGGATGCGAAGCCTACGGCTGCCGCGACGACGGCAGCGGAAAACATGACGCGGCGACGGTGCACCGGCCCCCCAGGTGTTCAATGCGTGCGTAAAAGTCTTGATCAGCTTATCTCTGCCCCTGTTCGAAAATCACCGGGGTTCCCGTTAGCGAAGTGTCGCGCCATGGCTCAGTGCGGGCTCAGCCGCCCCACGAGCCACTCCAGCGCCGCCGGCACCTCGCGCGCCCAGGTCTCGTAGTTGTGCCCGCCGCTCGCCAGGAGGATCGAGGACACCCGCGCCGGCGCCAGTACCGCGTCGATGAACTCCAGCGTCGCCGGAAACTGGTGCTCGCCCTTGCGGCTGCTCGCCACCAGCAGGGACACCGGCGGCTGCGGCAGGTTCCGCAGCCGCCACAGCAGGTCGTTCCGCTGCCGGACGCCCGGGTCGCCTCCGAACAGGTCACCGGTGTCCGCGTCCCGCGCCGCCGCGTACGGGGCCGACAGCGCGGCCGCGGCCCGGTAGGCGTCCGGCGCGCTCAGGGCCAGCTTCAGCGCGCAGTAGCCGCCCACCGAATTGCCCATCACGCCCCACCCGCGGGCATCCCGGCTGAGGCCGTAGTACGAGGAGACCGCCGCGGGCAGGTCCCGGGCGAAGAAGGTCTCCGCCTGGGGCCCGCCCGGCACGTCCACGCACTGCGTGTCCCTGGGCGGCGCCACCGTCGGCGTCATCAGCACCAGCACCGCCGGCCGCATCCGCCCCGCCCGCACCGCCTCCAGTGCGAGCTGCGGGTACCGCAGCCGGTCGGTCAGCACCCCCGGCGTACTCGGGAACCCGCTCAGCGCCAGCACCACGGGGAACTCCGCCCGCCGGCCGGCCGACGCGTGCACGTACTGCGGCGGCAGGTACACGTACCCCTGCCCCGACAGCCCGCTGCGCGCCCCGCGCACGGTCACCGCCTCGATCCGGCCGATCACCGCCGGGTCGTCGGAGCCGGCCTGCCGCCAGGAGTGGGTGCCCCGCACCAGCAGAGCCCCCCGCCCCGAGGCGTCCGCGCCCGGCGGCGCCGGGTCCTCGCGGCGCAGCGACAGCAGGTCGCGCCAGGAGCCGTAGAAGCCGTACGAGGAGTTCACTGCGAGCAGCAGCGCCGACCCGGCCGTCAGGGTGATCGCGAGCTGGAGCCCGGCCCGCCCCAGCACCGGCCGCACCCCGGACCCCGCGAGCCGCGGCCACAGCCACACGGTGGCCCCGAACGCCGCGGCCGCCACGAGGACGGCGAGGAGCAGCGCCGGAGTGCCCCCGATGTCCCATTCCATGCGGTTGATCCTGCCAGGACTCGGGCAAGCGGGCCCGGCCGGTCGCGACGCGCCGATCACGCCGGGGGAACGAAAAAACCCGTGGGGGTTACGAGAAAACTCGTAACCCCCACGGGATCAACAGGGTGAGTGACGGGACTTGAACCCGCGGCCACCTGGACCACAACCAGGTGCTCTACCAACTGAGCTACACCCACCACGAAGGGCGGCGGACCACCCGTTCGATGTGCAAGCACAGCATAGCTGATCAGCGGGGTGCTCCCGCGACGCCTTTTCCGGCGACCAGGTGACCCGGCTCCGGGCGAGGGGCGCAGGCAACCCCGAGCCCCGGATCGCCATCCCTACCCGTATGGGACCAAACCGACTGACCGGACTGGACGCCGCCCGCGGCATCGCCGTCCTCGGCATGTTCGCCGTCCACGTCGGCCCGCCGCCCACGCCCGAGGGCCCCGGCTGGCTGCTCGTCGCCGCCGACGGCCGGGCGCCCGCCGTCTTCACCCTCATCGCCGGGTTCTCCCTCGCGCTCGCCCGCTCCCGCGCCGCCGGACCTCCGCCCCTGCGGGCCACCCTGACCCGCTGCGCGATCCTCGCCGCGCTCGGCCTGTGCCTGGCCGCGCTCTCGCCCGGCATCCTCGTGATCCTGGCCTTCTACGCCGTCTACTTCCTGGCCGCCGAACCCTTCACCCGGCTGCGCACCCGCACCCTGGCGGCCGTCGCCGGCGCCTCGGTGGTGCTGGGCCCGGTGCTCTCGTACCTCCTGGGCCCGGCGCTCGGCCTGCGCACCGGCGGGCGCGGCGCCACGCCGGTCCCCGGCGACCTGGCGACCTGGACGGGGGCCGGGGGGATGCTGCGGGAGCTGCTGCTCTCGGGTGCGTACCCGCTGCTCACCTACTTCCCGTACATCCTGGCGGGCATGGCCCTCGGCCGCCTCGCCGACCTGCGGAGCGGGCGCTCGCTGCGGCTGCTGACCGGCTTCGGGGCCGCGGCCGCCGTCGTCGGCTACGGCGCCTCCTGGCTCGCGCTGGGGCCCGGGGGCCGGCGCGGTCCGCTGCTGGAGGCCGTCGCCCGGGAACACCCCTGGGCGGCGGCGGAGCCCGACCCGGTCGCGGCCGTGCTGGGCGAACAGTTCGGCGCCGTCCCCAGCACCTCCTGGGACTGGCTGCTGCTGGCCGGCCCCTACAGCCAGACCCCGCTGGAGACCCTCGGCAACTCCGGGGTCGGGGCCGCCCTCATAGGCCTGCTCGCCCTGGCCGCGCACGGCGCGGGCCGGATGGCGACGCGGCTGATGCGGCCGCTCGCCGCCGTCGGGGCGATGGCCCTGACGGTGTACGTGGCGCACGCGCTCACGCTGGCGGTGTTCCTGCGGGGCTGGAGCGGGTGGGGCGTGCTGGCCATGTTCTCGGGGGTCGCGGTGATCGGGTGCCTGGCCTGGGACCACCTCCTGCGCGGTACGGAGCTGCGGCGGGGGCCGCTGGAGTGGGCGCTGCGGGCGGTGACCCCGGCGTGACGCGAAGCCCTGCGGGGCCGTCCCCTACCCTCCCCCAGACTTCGTCCGGGGGGACCCCCGGTTCCACCGTTCCCCGGGGCTACGCCCCGGACCCCCGCGCCTCAAACGCCGGCGAGGCTGAATCCTTCGGCCCGTCCGGGCGGAGCCGGGGTGATCGGCGCGGCCCCCTGCCGTCCGGGGGCGGGGCGCGGGAGGATCCCGTCATGGACCATGACTCCGATCCCTTCACGGCCGCCGACTACGCCGCCCGGATGGCCGCCGCCGCGCAGGCCGCCGCCGACGCGGGGCTGGCCGGCCTGCTGGTCGCCCCCGGGCCCGACCTGGCCCACCTCACCGGATACCGGCCCGTCGACACCGAGCGGATGACCCTGCTCGTCCTCGCGGCCGGGCAGGACCCCGTCCTCGTCGTCCCCGCGTTGGAAGCCCCCGACGCGGCGAAGTCCCCCGGCGCGGCAGCGCTGACCCTGCGGGACTGGGCCGACGGGAGGAACCCGTACGCCGTGACCTCCCCGCTGCTGGACGTGGCCGGCCGCTTCGGGGTCAGCGACAACGCCTGGGCGCTGCATCTGCTGGGCCTGCAGAGGGAGTTGCCGACGACCTCGTACGTCTCGCTGACCGATGCGCTGCCGATGCTGCGCGCCGTCAAGGACGAGCGCGAGCTGGCCCGGCTCGCGGCGGCGGGCGAGGCGGCGGACGCCGCGTACGCGCAGATCCTCCACGTGCCCTTCGCCGGACGCCGGGAGAGCGACCTCGCCGCCGACCTGGCCGCGCTGCTGCGCGTGCACGGCCACTCCCAGGTGGACTTCACCGTCGTCGGCTCCGGCCCGAACGGCGCCAACCCGCACCACGAAGCCGGTGACCGGGTCATCGAGCACGGGGACATGGTGGTCCTCGACTTCGGCGGCCTCAAGCACGGTTACGGCTCCGACATCTCCCGTACCGTGCACGTCGGGGAGCCCACCGAGGAGGAGCAGCGCGTCCACGACATCGTCCGCGAGGCCCAGCTGGCGGGCGTGGCGGCGGCCCGGCCGGGGGCCGCCTGTCAGGACGTGGACCGGGCGGCGCGCGCGGTGATCACCGAGTTCGGCTACGGCGAGCAGTTCATCCACCGCACGGGCCACGGCATCGGAGTGACCACGCACGAGCCGCCGTACATGGTGGAGGGGGAGGAGCAGGTCCTCGTCCCCGGCATGTGCTTCTCCGTGGAGCCGGGGATCTACCTCCCCGGGCGGTTCGGAGTCCGCATCGAGGACATCATCACCGTCACCGAGAAGGGCTGCCGCAGCTTCAACAACGCCTCCCGGGAGCTGGCCGTCGTGGAGTAGGCGCGCCAGCGGGAAGCCGCCTCCTCGCCGGGGTTCAGGCCCCGGCGAGGACCAGGCGGTAGCCGTAGTCGACGCTCTCCCGCTCCAGCAGGGCGGCGTGGCGCCGCTGCCAGGCACCCGACCGCAGGTCCTCGCGCAGCCGGGCGACCGCCGGCTCCACGACGGAGGCCGGCAGCGTCGCGAAGGTGGAGCTGGCGGCCCGTACGGCCGGGTCGAGGTAGGACTCGGGCCGGCGCCAGAAGGCGGCCCGGAAACCGTCGGTGTAGTCGTGCGGGACGGGGAAGGGCAGCACGGTGTGCGCGTCCAGCGCCCCGGTCACCACGGAGAGCGGGGTGAACCGGGACTCCTCCAGGTCCCCGATCTCCGGGAGGTACTCCTCGAAGAACCACAGCTTCGTCCGGTGCGCCGGATCCCAGGTGAAGACGGCCTGGCGTCGGGAGACCCGCCGCAGTTCCGCCAGCCCGCGCGCGGCGTCGGGCCAGTGGTGGACGGTCATGACGGCCATGGCGGCGTCGAACACCCCGTTCTTGAACGGCAGTTGCTCCGCACTGGCCCTGACCTTGCGGGTCCCCGGGTGCTGGTCGAGCATGACCCCGGACGGCTCCACGGCCGTCACCTCGCGATCCTGCGGCTCGTACGAACCGGCGCCCGCGCCGACGTTGACGACCGTCCGGGCGTCCCCCAGGGCGCCCGCGATCAGCGCCGCCAGCCGGGGATCGGGCCGCCGGACCTGCCGGTAACCCGCCCCGATCCGGTCGTACTTCGCCCTGTACCCGCCCTTGGCCGGATGCCCGTCGCCGCCCGCGGGAGATTCGATCTTCATGGAGCCGATCCCATCAGACGGCCCCACACCTCCGCGACCGGGTTTACGGGCCCAGCACCACCGCCGACTCGGCCGGTACGTGGACCCGCCCGTCGGCGTCCGGATGCTCGACGGGGAGCCACGCGGCCAGCACCCGGACCCCGTTGCGGCCCAGTGCGACGGTGACCGGCTCCGCGGAGAGGTTCACCACCACGCGGACGTCGCCCCGGCGGAACGTCAGCCAGCGGCGCTCCTCGTCATGGGCGATCCGCAGCGCCGCCAGATCGGGATCGCGCAGGTCGGAGTGGGTCCGGCGGAGCGTGATCAGGGCGCGGTACCAGTCCAGCAGCCGGGCGTGCGACTCCCGGCCCGGCTCGGCCCAGTCGAGGCAGGAGCGGTCCCGGGTGGCCGGGTCCTGCGGGTCGGGGATCTCCTCCGCCTTCCAGCCGTGCTCCGCGAACTCCCGCCGCCTGCCCGCCCGTACGGCCTCGGCGAGCTCCTCGTCGGGGTGGTCGGTGAAGTACTGCCACGGGGTGCCGGCCCCCCACTCCTCGCCCATGAACAGCATCGGCACGAACGGCCCGGTCAGCGCCACCGTCGCCGCGCACGCCAGCAGCCCGGGGGACAGGGAGGCCGAGAGCCGGTCGCCCAGTGCGCGGTTGCCGATCTGGTCGTGGGTCTGGGTGTAGCCGAGGAAGCGGTGCGCCGGGGTGCGGCCGCGGTCCACCGCGCGGCCGTGGTGGCGGCCCCGGAAGGAGGACCAGGTCCCGTCGTGGAAGAAGGCCCGGGTCATGGTCTTGGCGAGGGCCCCGAGCGGGGCCTCGGTGAAGTCCGCGTAGTACGCCTGGGACTCGCCGGTCAGCGCGCAGTGCAGGGCGTGGTGGAAGTCGTCGTTCCACTGCGCGTGCAGGCCCAGGCCCCCGGCGGCGCGCGGGGTCGTGGTGCGCGGATCGCAGCGGTCCGACTCCGCGATCAGGAACAGCGGCCGGCCGGTCTCGGCGGCCAGCTCGTCCACCGCCGCGGCCAGCTCCTCCAGGAAGGTCAGCGCCCGGTCGTCGGCGAGCGCGTGCACCGCGTCGAGGCGCAGCCCGTCGATCCGGTAGTCGCGCAGCCAGGCCAGCGCGCTGCCCAGGAAGTACGCGCGCACCTCGTCGGAGCCGGGGGCGTCCAGGTTCACCGCCGCGCCCCAGGGGGTGTGGTGGGTCTCGGTGAAGTACGGGCCGAAGACGGGCAGGTGGTTGCCGGAGGGGCCGAGGTGGTTGTGGACCACGTCGAGCACCACGCCGAGCCCGGCGGTGTGCGCGGCCTCCACGAACCGGACCAGCCCGGCCGGGCCCCCGTACGGCTCGTGCACCGCCCAGGGCGCGACTCCGTCGTACCCCCAGCCGTGCCGCCCGGGGAAGGAGCAGACCGGCATCAGCTCGACGTGGGTGACGCCGAGGCCGGTGAGGTGGCCGAGGCGGGCGGCGGCGGAGTCGAAGGTGCCCTCGGGGGTGAAGGTGCCGACGTGCAGCTCGTACAGGACGGCGTCCTGGAGCGGTACCCGGGGGGAGGGAGCCGGCTCGCCGGGGGTGAGCGAGGCGAAGTCGACCACGGCCGAGAGCCCGTCGGGCCCCTCCGGCAGGCGCCGGCCGCGCGGGTCGGGGCGTACGGGGCGTGCGGGGTGGTCGGCGGCCGCGAGGTCCGCGCGGTGTCCGGGGTCCGGGAGGTGTCCCGGGTGTACCGGGTCGCGCGGATCGTCCCCGGGAACGGGAGCAGGTGTCTCCGGGCCGCCGCCCAGCTGGAACCCGTAGTGGGATCCGTCCCGCGCCTCGGCCTCCACGACCCACCACCCGTCGCGCCCCGGATCGCGCTCCATCGCGTACGCGGCCCCGTCGAGCCGCAGTGCGACCCGGTCTGTCAGCGGTGCCCACACCTCGAACTGCACGGACGATCCCCTCGTCTGGCGGCGGTACCCCAACCTGCGTGTCCGGGCCATCATCTCCGGCCGGGCGCGGGAGTTCTGGACACTCTGCCCCCGACAGGCTGACAATCACCTGGTGACGTCGAGTTTCGAGTTCCCCGCCTTCCCCGCCCCGCGGCTTTCCGATGCCGAGCGCGACCGCGCCCTGGGCCAGCTCAGGGAGGGCGCCGCCGTCGGCAAGCTGTCGCACGACACCTTCCTGCGCCGCATGGAACTCGCCCTCGTCGCCCGCCGCTCCGAGGACCTCGCCGTGCTCACCGCGGACCTGGAGGGCCGGGAGGCCGGGGAGAGCCCGTGGACCCGCCGGCTGTTCGGCTGGGTGGGGCGCGTCTCCGCCGTGTCCGTGGGCGTACGGCGGGCCTGGGCCGCCGAGAAGCTGCCCACGCTGCTCCTCCCGCACCCGAGTGCCGGACCGCTGCGGATCGGCCGCGACCCGGGCAACGGGCTGCGCCTGAGCCACGAGACGGTCTCGCGGGCCCACGCGGAACTGGGCGTCCGGGACGGGGTCTGGGTGGTGCGGGACCTCGGCTCGACGAACGGGACCACGGTGAACGGGCGCCGGGTGACGGGCTCGGCGGTGGTGCGGGACGGGGACCAGATCGGCTTCGGACGGATGACCTTCAGGCTGTCGGCCGGCTGAGGCTCCGGGCGGAGGCCCGGGCGCGTGGGGCGCGGGCGGGGAGCGGTCGGAGGTCGGCCACCGGGACCCGGTTGCCGGGTGGATCGGCCCGTGCGGAGGATGTCACCGGGTTTCTCCCAGGAGGCTTCGGCTTCAGGCCGGGGGGAATGGGTCCTTGGGGTGGAGGCGCGGAGCGCCGGGGGTCGGTCTGACCTGCGCCTTCGGTCGTTGTCAGTGGGTGGGGCTAGGTTGTTGGGATGGCGATGACACCGATCGTGGGGGATGCCGGGCATGCCCGGTGGACGTTCCGTGTCCGCGTGTCGTCCACCGCGCTTACCACCCTGATGGCGGAGTGGGATCGATGCCGGTGGATCTGGAACGAGTGCTGCGCGAAGTCGAAGCAGACGCACCTGTGGAACAAGCGTCGGCCGAGGGCGTGGACAAGCGGACGTGTGGTCCGGGGCAGCTCGACAAGATGCTGACCGAGGGCCGCAAGACGAACACCTGGCTCCGTGAGGGCTCCAGCGTTCCGCAGCAGCAGTTGATCCGGGATTTCGGGAAGTCCCGGGCCAAGGCGCAGAAGGACGTCAAGGACCGGTTGCCGGTGCGGCAGCGGGCCGGGATGCCGACGTGGAAGAAGAAGCGGGAAGCGCTGCCGTCCCTTAACTACAGCAAGCGCGGTTTCCGGTTGAAGGACGGCCGCTTGTACCTCGCGGGCGGGATCGCCCTGACGGTGGTGTGGTCGCGGAACCTTCCCGCCGGCCCGTCCAGCGTGCGCGTGTATCAGGACAGTCTCGGGCACTGGTACTGCTCGTTCGTCGTCCCGACCGAAACCCATCCGCTCCCGGAGACGGGTGCGGTGATCGGGATCGACTGGGGTGTGAGGGAGACGGCGACCACCACCAGCGACGACCACGACCTCCCGCACGCCGAGCACGGCAAGAAGGCGGCTGCTGGGCTTGCCCACTATCAGCGGATGATGGCGCGCCGTAAGCCGGCGAAGGGCAGGCCCGGGTCGAAGAGGTACCGGGCGGCGAAGAAGCTGACGGCGAAGCTGCACAAGAAGGTGGCCCGTCAGCGTCAGGACACCGGCCGCAAGTGGGCCAAGGCCGTCGTCCGCAACCACGACGTCATGGCGGTGGAGGATTTCCGCCCGAAGTTCCTCGCCAAGTCCACCATGGCCAAGAAGGCCGCGGACGCGGCGATCGGCGCCACCAAGGCGGCCTTGATCGAGATGGGCCGCAAGCACGGCCGTGCCGTGTTCCTGGTACACCCCGCGCACACCACGATGGACTGCGCGCAGTGCGGAGCGAGAACCAAGCACGCACTACCTCTATCAGAACGTACCTACGCCTGCACCGCGTGTGGAGCCGTATCCCCCAGGGATAAGAACTCCGCGCGCGTGATGCTGGTCCGGGCTGGTCTCCACCCGGCTAGTGCTGATCGTGGAAGACCAGGTGGGGCGCTACCCCGCCTGGCAGCGTGAGCTAGAAATCCCCGATTAGCCCTGGAGGGTGAGGAATCCCCTCCTTTCAGGGAGGGGAGGATTCAATCATGGAACACACGTCTGCCGCCCCCGTCGTACGGCCCGCGCGCCCCGAGGACCTGCCCCGCCTGGTCGAGCTCATGCGGGAGCACATGGTGTACGAGAAGTCCGCGCCCCGCCCGGCCGGTCTCGCCGACCGGCTCGGCGCGCGGCTGTTCGCCGACGGGTCCCGGCTGTGGGTGCTGCTGGCCGAGACCCCGCGGGGCGAGGTCGCCGGGTACGCCGCCTGCTCGGCCGAGTTCTCCTTCTGGGAGGCCAGCGACTACCTCCACATGGACTGCCTCTACCTGGCCGAGGAGGCCCGCGGCCACGGCCTCGGCGCCGCCCTGATGGACGGGGTGGCCGCACTAGCCCGCCAGCTGGGCCTCGGCCACGTCGAGTGGCAGACGCCCGACTGGAACGAGGGCGCGATCCGCTTCTACGACCGGCTCGGGGCCACCGGCAAGCCGAAGCTCCGGTACGCCCTGCCGGTGGAGTAGCCGGTGCGCCGGTCCGCGGCCCCGCCTACCGGCCCGCCGCCACGAGCCGGTCGTAGGCCGCCAGGACGACCCGGGACTGGTGTTCCACCTGCGTGGCCACCGGGACCCAGCGCGCCTGGAAGCGGTCCGCGAACTCCTCGCACCACCCCGTGACGAGCCGGTCCGCGGCCTGCGCCGCCGGCTGCCCCTGGGCGCGCAGCACCCGCAGCAGCATCGCCGCGGCACGCAGCGAGAGCCGTCGGCCGAAGGCGTCGATGCTCCCGATGTACGCCGCCGTCGCCTCGGCGGGAGCCCCGGGGCCCGTCCACTCGGCGGTGATCCGGGGGATCAGCGCGAGCGTCCAGTCCACCGCGCGGAGCAGGGCCGCGGCGGCCGGATCCGTACCGCCGGCCGCGCCCTCGCGCAGCGCCGCCACCCGCGCGGCGTCGGCGGTGAGCCGGCCGGCCAGGATGCGCAGGGCGGCGCGGGGGTCGGGGTGCGGTGCCGGGTCGTCGACCAGGTCCGAGGCCCACATGGGGACTTCGACGATCGCGGTGGTGCCGGCGTGGCGGTGGGCGTGGTACCAGGTGCTGAGCCGGGTGTCCTCGGGATGGAACGGCCCGTCGGCCGTGGTCCCGGGCTCGGGCATCACGAAGATCCCCGCCCCCGGCGAGGGCCAGCCCGAGGCGTCGGAGGCGCTGGTCTCGACCGGGATGCGCAGCTCGGCGGCCGATTTGCCGAAGGGCTCGGCGAGACCGGGTATGTCCCGGGTGAGCTGCACCCAGGAGCCGCCGAGGTCGGTGCCGTGCAGGGAGACCTGGAGGGCGGGGCGGAGCTCGTCGATGAGCCGGGTCAGGGCGACGGTCTCGGGCGGGAGGCGGTCCGGGGGCAGTAAAGACGGTGCCCACTCGGGCTGTTCGGGGCCGGGCGGCCGGAAGAAGTTCCGGTGGTAGTCGAGCAGGGAGTACGGGCGGGGAGTGCGGTGCAGGGCCGCGCCGTCGGGATCGGCGCAGAGCAGGAAGTGCCAGGTGGTTCCGCCGGCGGGTACGCGGATCAGGTGCCGGGCGAGCGCGAGGGCGGTGGCCCCGCCGACGGGCTCGTTGGCGTGGGCGCCGGCGACGACGAGCACGTTCGGAGCGGCGGGGGCAGCGGTCGCGGCCGTCGTCGTGGAGCCCACGGAGAGCAGCCACAGGGGTTCCCCGGCCCGGGACGCGCCGATCTGGCGGAGCCCGGCCAGGGCGGGGTGTTCATCGGCCAGGGCGCGGGCGGCCAGGGCCAGTTCGTGGGGGGTGGGGTAGCACATGTCACGGATGAGGGTCACAGGTGATCCCATGCCCGCCGCGAGCCTGCCCTAGCCGTGTTCGCCCGGCCCGGGCGGGGCGGTGCTGCCGCCTGCCGTGCCGCTGCGCGGGGCCGCTCCCCGCCCCGCCCTTTCACCGTTTCCTGGGGCTCCGCCCCAGACCCCGGTCCTCAAACGCCGGACGGGCTGGATTTTCCGGCCCGTCCGGCCCGGGGAGTCACGCCCGGTCCGGGTCCTCCCGGAGCAGGACGGCTACCGGGGTGGTGTTGCCCAGGAGTTCCGCGAGCGGCAGCTCGCCGGTGTACGAGGCTTCGGGCGCCGCCCCGAGGAGCGGCAGCCGCCGCCAGCGTCCCGGCGGCAGGGGCAGGGCCGTGTTCCGCCAGCCCCCGGACCCGGCCAGCCCGTGCGACAGACGGGTGGCCGCCGCGACCAGGCCGGCCGAGCGGGCGAAGGCCACGCAGTGCTCCGCCGCCGGGCCCCGGGCGAGCAGCGGCGCGTAGCCGGCGAACAGCCCGGGCCGGCTCCGGCGCAGCCGCAGCAGGGCGGCGGTGAGGGCGAGCTTCTCCTCGGCCGTGCCGGACGGCGCGGCCCCCGCGTCCAGTCGGGCCAAGGCGTCCCGGGGGAAGCGGGCGGGCTCCCGGTTGTCCGGGTCGACCAGGGCCCGGTACTCCGTCTCCGCGCCCTGGTAGACCTCCGGGACCCCGGGCATGGCCAGGTGCAGCAGCGCCGCCCCGAGCAGGTTGGCGCGGGCCGCCGCCGCCAGGGGCCCGGCCGGCTCGAGTGCGTCCCTCGGGATGTGCTCCAGGACCGTGGCCTCGTACGCCCGGTCCTGCTCGGTCCACGTGGTGTGCAGGGCGGCTTCCCGGACGGCCTTCCGCAGGGCCTGCCAGAGGCGCTCGCGGCGCACCATGGGGTTGCCGCCGCCCCCGAGTCCGAACGCCGTCTGCCAGGCAACCCAGGCGAGCTGGGGATCCGCTCCGGCCGGCTCCGGTACGGACTCCGGGTCCTGCGAGAGCACCGAGATCCGCGCCCGGACGTCCGCGCTGCGCTTCGTGTCGTGCGTGGTCAGCACCGTCCCGGCGCCGGGCCACAGCCTCGCCTGTTCGGCGCAGTACGCGTGGAACTCCGCCAATGTGACCGCCGGAGCCCCCGGATCCCCGCCCACTTCGGTGGCCGACAGCAGCGGGGCGTACCGGTAGAAGGCCCTGTCCTCCAGGGACTTGGCGCGCAGGGCCGCCGAGGTCTGGGCGAAGCGGGCCGCGAAGGCCGGATCCCGCAGCAGCAGTTCGCGTACGCCGGCCACCGGGCCGGCGCCCGCCCGGGCGGCGGCCCGTTTCAGGGCCTCGGGCGAGAGTTCCGGATCGCCGGGGTAGGGCCGGTAGACGGGATAGGCGACGAGCAACTCACTCACGGCTGGGGCTAGTTCGGAACCGGCCAGTCGTTCCAGGGCGGCCAGCTCGGCGGCCAGGTCCCCGGTCAGGACCTCCCGGGCGCTCGCCGCGGCCGTCCGCTCCCACCGGGGCTGCCCGGTCGCCTCGCGGAACCGGGCGTCGAGCCGCGCGGCCCCGGCCGGATCGGTCAAGACCCCGTCCACCCGGTACAGCGCGTCGTACCCGGTGGTCCCGGCCACCGGCCAGGCGGGGGCCAGCCGTTCCTCGCGGGCCAGGATCTTCTCGACCACCACCCAGCAGTCCGCGCCGACGGCGTCCCGCAGCCGCCGCAGGTAGCCCCCGGGGTCGGCCAGACCGTCCACGTGGTCGATCCGCAGCCCCTCGACGACCCCGTCCCGGACCAGTTCCAGCACCTTCGCGTGGGTGACGGCGAAGACCTCGGGGTCCTCGACGCGGACCCCGATCAGCTCCGAAATGGTGAAGAAGCGGCGGTAGTTGAGGCCGGTCCGGGCCTCCCGCCAGTGCGCAGGCCGGTACCACTGGGCGGCGAGCAGCGCCGCCGGCTCCAGCCCGGCCGTGCCCTCCCGGAGCGGGAACTCCAGCTTTCCGATGCGCAGTACGGCCCGGTCGGCCCGCCCGGCGGCGGCCCCCGCGTCGACGGAGACCTCCCCGATCTCGACGGCTCCCGGATCCAGCGGCTCCGCGAGCACGGGCAGCAGCAGCTGCCCCCCGCCCGCCTCCCAGTCGATGTCGAACCAGCGCGCGTACGGCGAGCCGGGACCCTCCCGGGCCACCTCCCACAAGGGCCGGTTGAGGCGGAGCGGGGCCGGCAGCGCCATGTGGTTCGGCACGATGTCGAGCACCAGTGCGAGCCCGTGCGCCCGGGCCTCGGCGGCCAGGGCCCGCAGTCCGGCCTCGCCGCCCAGCTCCACCCGGACCCGCGTGTGGTCGGTGACGTCGTACCCGTGGGCCGAACCGGGCACCGCCTCCAGTACGGGGGACAGGTGCAGGTGCGACACTCCGAGCGAGGCGAGGTACGGTACGACGGCCCGCGCGTCGCCGAAGGTGAACTCGGGGCGGAGCTGAAGGCGGTAGGTCGACGCCGGGGTGGCGGTCGGTGGTACATCGGGTTCAGGCCGGTTGAACTCAGGACGGGTGCGACCGGTACGCGGGGGCAGGCTCATGAGAACGTACGTACCCAGGATGCGGGATTCCGTGCCATTACCCAATGCATCCGGGTGACTGCGCCGGGTTAACGTTGCTCAAGTGTTTGGAACCGTCAACACCTATCGAAAAGTCATCGCCCTGACCGGGCCCCTTCTCCCGCTCATCTCCTTCCTCGCCCGACTGCCCGTCGCGATGTCGCAGTTCGGCAGCGTCCTGCTGGTCGCCGAGACCAGTGGCTCCCTCGCCACCGCGGGCATAGTCGGCGGCACCCTCTCCGCCGGACAGGTGGTCTTCGGACCCGTCCTGGGCCGGCTCGCCGACCGGCGCGGGCAGCGCCCCGTCGTCCTGGCGGCCGCCGCGGTCAACGCGGTGGCGACCGCCGCCCTGGTGGCCGGGGCCCTCTCCGACCTCGCCACCGTCCCGCTCGCCGCGATCGGCTTCGTCACCGGGGCCTCCGTCCCGCTGATCGGACCGCTCGCCCGTACCCGCTCCGTGGCCCTGGCCCACCGTGCCAAGTCCGACGAGAGCGTCGTGGGTGCCATCCACTCCCTCGAAGGCACCCTGGACGAGGTCTCCTTCGTCTTCGGGCCCGCCCTCGTGGGCCTGGCCACCCTCGCCCTGCACCCGGCCATCGCCCTCGGCGGCGCGGCCGCCCTCGTCGCCGTCTTCGGCACGCTCTACGCACTGCACCCGACCGCCGCCGTCACGGCCGGAGTGCCCGCCGGAGCCCGCCGGGAGAAGGAGCGCTCCCGGGTCCGCCCGCCGCGCGTGGTCTTCGCGGTACGGGGCTCGCTCGCCCTCCAGGGCGCCATGTTCGGAGCCTGCCAGGCCGGAATCGCCGCCCTTACCGCACAGTTGGGCGTCCCCGGCCAGGCCGGCATCGTGTACGCGGCCATGGGTGTCGTCAGCGCCGCCGTCGGTCTCTCGCTCGGCGCGCTGCCCGCACGCTTCGGCCTGCGGCTGCGCTGGCGGTGGGCCACGGCCGCCGCGCTCGTGTTCTCCGTACCGCTGCTCTTCACCGAGACCCTGTGGCCGCTGTACGTGGTCGTGACCGTGCTCGGAGCCGCCTACGCCCCGCACCTGATCACCGCCTTCGCCATCACCGAGCGCGCGGTGAGCCCGGACCGGCTCGCCGAGTCGATGGCCTTCGCCGCCAGCTCGCTCGTCGCCGGCCAGGCCGCCTCGCTCGCCGTCTCCGGGCGGCTCGCCGAGTGGTACGGGCCCGCCGCCGCCTTCGCGGTGGCCGTGGGGGCGGCCGCCCTGTGCCTGGTCCTGGCCCTGGTCACCCGGGTGCCGGCGGCCCGTACGCACACTCCGGTGGCTTCCGGCGGGGGCACCGCCCGTGCGGACGCCGTCCTGGAAGGCGCCGCCTACGCCGGGCGCTGAAGCACCACCAGACACCGTCCTGTCAGTGTCACCCGGTCCCCGGCCGCGTACTGCGGCCCGGTACCGGGTGCCAGTACCTCCGGCCGCGCCGTGTCCACGATCAGGCGCCACTGGGTGCCGTGCCCGGCCGGGATCGTGAAGTCCTGCGGTTCGGCGCCCGCGTTGAACATCAGCAGGAACGAGTCGTCGGTGATCCGCTCCCCGCGGGTGCCGGGCTCCGAGATGGCCTCCCCGTTCAGGAACACCGCCAGCGCCCGCGCGTGCTGGGCCTGCCAGTCGCGGGCCCGCATCTCCTCGCCGTGCGGGGTGAACCAGGCGATGTCCGAGAGCTCGTCGTGCGTCCCCTCCACCGGCCGGCCGTGGAAGAACCGGCGCCGCCGGAACACCGGGTGCTCCCGCCGCAGCCACACCATCCGCCGGGTGAACTCCAGCAGCGCGGGGGCCGGTTTGCCGGGCTCCGGCCAGGTCACCCACGACAGCTCGTTGTCCTGGCAGTAGGCGTTGTTGTTGCCGCCCTGGCTACGGGCGAACTCGTCGCCGTGGCTGATCATCGGCACGCCCTGCGAAAGCATCAGCGTGGCGATGAAATTGCGCATCTGGCGCTCGCGCAGCTCCCCGATCTCCGGGTCCTCCGTCGGGCCCTCCACCCCGCAGTTCCAGGAGCGGTTGTGGGTCTCGCCGTCCCGATTGCCCTCGCGGTTGGCCTCGTTGTGCTTCTCGTTGTACGAGACCAGGTCGTTCAGGGTGAAACCGTCGTGGCAGGTGGTGAAGTTGATCGAGGCGAGCGGCCGCCGGCCGTCGTCCTGGTAGAGGTCGGAGGAGCCCGTCAGCCGGCCCGCGAACTCCGCGAGCGTGCGCGGCTGCCCGCGCCACAAGTCCCGTACGGTGTCCCGGTACTTGCCGTTCCACTCGGTCCACAGCGGCGGGAAGTTGCCCACCTGGTAGCCGCCCTCGCCCAGGTCCCACGGCTCCGCGATCAGCTTGACCTGGCTGACCACCGGATCCTGCTGCACCAGGTCGAAGAACGAGGACAGCCGGTCCACCTCGTGGAACTGGCGGGCCAGCGTGGCCGCCAGGTCGAAGCGGAAACCGTCCACGTGCATCTCGGTGACCCAGTAGCGCAGTGAGTCCATGATGAGCTGGAGCACGTGCGGAGAGCGCATCAGCAGCGAGTTCCCGGTGCCCGTGGTGTCCATGTAGTGCCGGGGATCGTCCGCGAGGCGGTAGTACGAGGCGTTGTCCAGTCCCCGGAAGGACAGCGTCGGGCCCAGGTGGTTCCCCTCGGCGGTGTGGTTGTAGACCACGTCGAGGATCACCTCGATGCCGGCCTCGTGCAGGGCCCGGACGGCCGACTTGAACTCCAGCACCTGCTGACCGCGGTCGCCCGAGGCGTAGCCGTTGTGGGGTGCGAAGAAGCCGATGGTGTTGTAGCCCCAGTAGTTGCTGAGCCCGTCGTCGACGAGGCGGTGGTCGTTGACGAACTGGTGGACCGGCATCAGCTCCAGCGCCGTCACCCCCAGCTTGGTCAGGTGCCCGATGACCGCCGGGTGCGCGAGCGCCCCGTACGTGCCGCGCAGCTCCTCGGGGAGGTCCGGATGGTGCATGGTCAGGCCCTTCACGTGGGCCTCGTAGAGCACCGTGTGGTGGTACTCGTGGCGCGGCGGCCGGTCGTTGGCCCAGTCGAAGTAGGGGTTGACCACCACCGAACTCATGCTCTTGGGCGCGGAGTCCAGATCGTTGCGGGAGTCCGGCCGGCCGAAGTGGTAGCCGTACACCTCCTCGCCCCAGTCGACGCTCCCCGCGACGGCCCGCGCGTACGGGTCCAGGAGCAGCTTCGCCGCGTTGCAGCGCCGGCCGCGCTCGGGCTCGTACGGGCCGTGCACCCGGAATCCGTACCGCTGGCCGGGCATGATGCCCGGCAGGTAGGCGTGCCGGACGAACGCGTCGGTCTCGCGCAGTTCGATCGCGGTCTCCGAACCGTCGTCGTGCAGCAGACACAGCTCGATGCGTCGGGCGGCCTCCGAATAGACCGCGAAGTTGGTGCCGGCGCCGTCGTACGTGGCACCGAGCGGATACGCCTGTCCCGGCCAGACCTGCATAGAAAACGACTCTTCCCCTCAGTGTCGGGCTGATCCGGCGTGGACCACGTCACTTCCAGATCTTCCCCGAAAGAGGGCTTCCACGCGGGGACTTGGGAGGGTCCTACCGGGTGACCCGGAGAGCTGATAAGAGGGTGGGCGGACCATGGGGAGATCCGATCGTCGCCCCAGCGGATAATGGGCCAACAGGCGGTCCGGGCACGGACCGTGAGCCCGCGTCGGGTCGCAGGGGCACGCATCGGGCTGCAGGGTGCCGCGCGCGCGGAGTACCCTTCCGTGATCACTGGAGACGGGCGTCCAGACGCAGGAGGCGGTGCACGGGTGAGCTCGGGAGGTCTGGAGCTGCCACCTGGTGACAGCGGTCACGAGGGCGGCCCGGCGGACGCCGCGGGCGGGACGGTCGGCGGGATCCCCGCCGGAGCCGTGTCGCTGGCCCCGCCGGAGACCGGTGGGACCGGGAAGGCGCAGGCGGGAGCCGGTGCCGAGCTGGACTGGGGCGCGGACGCCTGGAGCGAGGTCCGGACCCGGGCCCAGCGCGCCGGGCGTGCGTACATCTGGCTGAACCTGATCGAACAGCGGCTGCGGTCCGTGGTCGGAGCGGTGCTCCGGCCGGTCTACGAGCCCGTGCACGGCGGGGACGACTGGGTGGTGGCGGCCGCGGGCCCCGCCGGCCAGGAGTGGGTGCAGCGCGCGGCCGCCGTACGCGAGGTCAGCCGCCGCAAGGGCTACCTGCTGGACTCCGCCGACGACAACGTGCTGAGCTTCCTCACCCTGCCGCAACTGCGCGAACTGATGGTCCAGCACTGGCCCTGCTTCGAGCCGTACTTCGACGACCGGCGCGAGATCGAGCAGGCGCTGGACGAGCTGGAGGTCACGCGCAACGTCGTCTCCCGCAACCGCGCCCTGTCGCGGGCGGTCCTGGAACAGGCCGAGCGGGCGTCCGCGCGGCTGCTGGAGGTACTGGGCGGCGGCGCGGGCTCGCCGTCGGCGGACCGGCTGCCCATCGACGCCGTGGAGGACCTGGTCGGCGACCGGTACGCGGACGTCATCTCCGTCCACCCCGACCGGGTGCGGCTGCAGCGCCAGCTCCCGGCGGAGGACCTCTTCGGCGGCGCGCGGCGGCTGGACGCCATCGGCATAGGGCTCAACCTGCTGGTCCAGAACTTCTCGGGCCGCAGACTCGTACGCCTCGCCGAGGCCGGCTGCCGGGTGCGGCTGCTGTTCCTGAACCCGGCGAGCAGCGCGGTCAAACGGCGCGAGCGGGAGCTCGGCCTGCGCAAGGGCGAGCTGAGCCGCTCGGTGGAGATGAACATCCTGCACGTGCGACGGGTCCGGGCGGGCCTGCGCGACGCCTCGGGCTTCGAGATCCACGTCTTCGACGAGACCCCGCGCTTCACCGCGTACCTGGTGGAGGGCGAGTCCTCGGGCATCGCGGTGGTCCAGTCGTACCTGCGCCGGGCCCGGGGCATGGAGGCGCCGGTCCTGGTCCTGCGGGGCGGCGGGCGGGCCTCCCAGGTGCGGCCCGGCCACGAGCACGGGCTGTTCCCGACCTACCGGGAGGAATTCGAGTCGATCTGGCAGGACTCCCGCCCGGTGTCGTGAGCGGCGGCGGCCGCCCCGGCTCCAGGGCTGTCAGTGGCCCGTGGCAGGCTGAAAGCCGTTGACGTAGAGGGACCGGTACGGGGGGCGCGTGATGGGGGACTGGGCGGGGGACTGGATGGGGGACTGGCACGGCGGGCCGATGGTGGCCTTCGATCTGGAGACCACGGGGACCGACATCGAGTCCGACCGGATCGTGACGGCGGCCGTGGTCGCCGTCGGGCCGGACGGGCAGGTGGCGCGGGAGCGGACGTGGCTGGTCGACCCGGGCGTGCCCATCCCGGAGCAGGCCTCGGCCATCCACGGCATCTCCACCGACCACGCCCGCTCGCGGGGGATGGCGGCGGCTCCGGCGATCGAGGAGATCACCCGGACGCTCGTGGAGGCACTGAGCTCGGGAACCCCGCTGGTGGTGATGAACGCGCGGTACGACCTGACCCTGCTGGACCGCGAGTGCCGCCGCCACGGGATCCGTCCACTGGGCGAGCGCTGGCCGGCGAGGTCGGCGCCGCCCGTCATCGACCCCCTGGTGCTGGACAAGCACGCGGACCGGTACCGCAAGGGCCGGCGGACGCTCCAGGCCCTCTGCGAGCACTACGGCGTGACCCTGGAGGCGGCGCACGACGCGGGTGCGGACGCGCTGGCGGCGGCCCGCGCCGCGCGGCGGATGGGTGCCGTGCACGCGGCGATAGGGACGGTCGCCCTGGCGGACCTGCACGAACTCCAGATCCGCGCGGCGGCCGAGCAGGCGGCCTCGCTGCAGAGCTACCTGCGGCGCACCTCGGACCCCGAGGCGATAGTCGAGCGGGCCTGGCCCGTCGTGCCGTACCGGGTCTGACGCGCGAGGGGCGGGGTCCTACCGCAGCAGCCAGTCGCGGGTCAGCTCCATGACCTCGGCGCGGCTGCGGCCGCCGTGGTCGGCGGCGATGAAGTGGTCTCCGATCCGCATGGAGTAGACGATCATGCAGCGGACCTCGACCTCGTCCTCGTCGGGGCAGAACGCGCCGAACAGCGAACGCAGGTAGTCCATGCGGCGGTTGTCCACGCGCCGCAGCCGCTCCGCGACGGATTCGTCGCGCCGGGCCCAGTCGCGGATCGCGAGCTCGGCCGCCACGCCCTGCGCCGGCCCGTCGGCGACCGAGACGATCGCGAACAGCCGCTTCAGTCTGGCTCTGGCGTCTCCGCCCGCGCCGTCGACCTGTTCGATCACGACCTCGGCGGCCTCGCGCTCCCAGGTGTCGAGCATCTCGGCGAGCAGTGCGTCGCGGTTGCCGAAGTGCCCGTAGAAGCCGCCCTTCGTGACGCCGAGGGACTGTGCGAGCGACTCGATCCGGACCGCCTCGGGGCCCCCGGCGGCGAGCGCCCGCAGGCCCTCTTCGATCCAGCCGCGCCGCGGCGTGCGGGTCGCGCCCACGATGTCTCTCCGTCCTGCACCAGTCTGATCTATACGGTGCCGTATAGATCGGCTAACCTTCTTCTATACGGCATCGTATAGATAGGGGCTTGCTCATGAGACTGCCCGGAACCGCGCACACCGACCGCCCCTGGCGGATCCACGAGATCGCAGGAGACTTCCACGTCGAGGACGTGTGGGAGCTGCCGACGCCCGGCGGCCCGGACGACCTCGAACGGCTCGTGCGCCAGTTCGCGAGCGGTGGAGACCCCGTTCCCTCCTTCCTGGGCCGCGCGCTCTTCGCGATCCGCTGGAAGCTCGGGGCCCTCTTCGGCTGGGACAAGCCGAACGACGGCATCGGGGGCCGGGTGGCTTCGCTGCGCGACCGGCTGCCGGCGGACCTCCGCGAGGGTCCCCGCGGGCCCGACCTCGGCTCGGTTCCGTTCAGCTCCGTCTACCAGACGCACGACGAGTGGGCGGCGGAGACGGCCAACCGGACCGTGCACGGTGTGATGCACATCAGCTGGGTCCCGGACGGAAGCGGCGGCTACCGCGGTCAGATGGCCGTCCTGGTCAAGCCCAACGGCCTGCTCGGCGCCGTCTACATGGCGGGCATCAAGCCCTTCCGTTACCTGGGCGTGTACCCGGCGCTGATCCGCGGCATCGGCCGCGAGTGGCAGGCCCGTTCGGTCTCCGGCGCGGCCTGATCCGGGGGAGACGCGCTCATGGGGTCGGCCACCGGTCGCGGTAGACGATGTGGATCCCGCTGCCGGCGGTGACGGTGTTGTCGTAGCCGCCCAGCGTCGCGCAGTAGTGCCGGTGGTCGGGGTGGGCGAAGACGTAGCCGGAGCCCTGGTGGGCGACGTCGGCGAAGAGCCACGCGGTGTCGGCGAAGAGTGTGGCGCTCCCCGTCATGAACAGCGTCCCGGCGTGGACGTGCTGGTGGAACCGGTCCCGGTTCTCCGCGTGGCGCCGCTGCGGCCAGGGGTCGACTCCCGGGGCGGCGGAGGCCGGTCCGGGAAGGTCCGCGGTCTGCGGCCGGCCCGGGCCCAGCCGGGCCCGCAGCTCCTTCCAGCGCGAGGGCGCGAACTGGAGCGAGTGGTGCAGGAGGACCAGGTCGAGGCCCGGTTGCCCGGTGTCCGGGTCGGTGCGACGCAGCGGTACGTGGACCAGTGAGCGCGGGGACGTGGCGGCGAGCGACCACAGTCCGGCGATGAGCTGCGCGGCCTGCTGGTCGACCTGGGCGTCCAGGTACCAGTTGCCGTCCGACAGGGCCGCGCGGGCCGGCGGCCGGGCCGGGCGGATCACCTTGAACTCCACCGGGCCGAGCCGGGCCCGGTGGATGGTGAGGGGCAGTTTCATAGGGGTAAAGGGATACGCCACCGCTAGAACGGGTGCCAGCGGATTTCCGGGTCCCCCTCGCGCAGGGAGGCCACCCGGCGGCGGAACTCGGCCAGGGCCCCGGGGTTGGCCGGGGCGTGCTGGGAGACTCAGGCGCAGCTCGCCGTTTCGCGGGCGCCGCGCAGGACCGCGCAGCCCTCCCAGTCGCGGACGTCCCAGCCGTACGCCGCCGTGAACTCCTCGTACGAGGCGCCGGGCAGTCCGTACCGGTCGCGGGAGAGGGCCATCACCACCAGGTCGTGTTCGCGCAGGTCGGTGGAGACCGTCTCCAGGTCGACGAGCACCGGCCCGCCCGGGCCCACGTGGACGTTGCGGGGCAGCGCGTCGCCGTGGATCGGGCCCGGCGCGAGGTGCGGGGTGAGGGCGGCGACCTGGGCGGCGTACCCGTCGCGGCGGGACCGCAGGTACGCGGCGTCCGCCGGATCGATCGCCCCGCCCGCCAGCCGCAGCCAGCGCTCGACCCCGCCCAGCAGATCGCGCGGGGGCAGGGCGAAGGGGGGCGCGGGTAGGGCGTGGATCCGCCGCAGCAGCGCCGCGAGGTCCGCCGGGTCGGCCGGGCGGACGGCGTCGGGGAGCCGGTGCCACAACGTCACCGGGTGTCCGTCCACCAGCCGGGGCTCCGGCTCGGCCGCGCGGACCGCGGGGATCCCGGACTCCGCGAGCCAGCCCGCCACCGCGAGCTCCAGCTCGGCGCGCGGCAGCAGCGCGGCCTCCCGGCCGACCTTGGCGACCAGGCCGTCGTCGAGCGCGAAGACGGCGTTCTCGCCGAGGGCCAGCAGCCGGGGCGCGGCCGACCCCGCCCGTGCCAGGCCCGCCGCCGCCAGGGCCTCCCGGGCGTTTGCCTCGTCCATGCCGTCTCTCCGCAGTCCGTCCGTGTTCATGACCGGACAAGTTTCGCATCCGGCCCGTCCGCGCGAATTTTCCCCGAACAGGTTGCACGAGACGTCTCGTCTCGCTATCTTTTCCTCATGACCACGACCCCGAAGCCCGCCCACATCGCCATGTTCTCCATCGCCGCCGCCGGCCACGTGAACCCGAGCATCGAAGTGATCCGCGAACTGGTCGCCCGTGGCCACCGCGTCAGCTACGCCATCCCCGCCGCGTACGCCGACAAGATCGCCGAGACCGGTGCCACCCCGGTGATCTGGAACTCCACGCTGCCCACCGACGAGGACCCCGACGCGTGGGGCACCGAGCTCATCGACAACATCGAGCCCTTCCTCGCCGACGCCGTCCAAGCCCTCCCGCAGCTCGCGGCCGCCTTCGAGGGGGACGAGCCGGACCTCGTCCTCCACGACATCACCGCCTATCCCGCGATCGTCCTCGCCCACCGCTGGGGCGTCCCCGCGGTCTCCCTCTCCCCGACCCTGGTCGCCTGGACCGGCTACGAGGAAGAGGTCGCCGAGCCGATGACCGCCGAACTGCGGGCGTCCGAGCGCGGGAAGGCGTACTACGCCCGCTTCCGCGCCTGGCTCGACGAGAACGGCATCGACGAGGACAGCGACCGCTTCGTGGGCCGCCCCCGGCGCAGCGTCGTGCTCATCCCGCGCGCCCTCCAGCCCCACGCCGACCGGGTCGACGAGGCCGTGTACACCTTCGTCGGCGCCTGCCAGGGCGACCGCAGCGCCACCCAGGGCACCTGGACGCGCCCCGCGGGCGCCGAGGGGAAGAAGGTCCTCCTGGTCTCCTTCGGGTCCACCTTCACCAAGCAGCCGGCCTTCTACCGGGCCTGCGTGGAGGCCTTCGGTGACCTGCCCGACTGGCACGTGGTGCTCCAGATCGGCAAGTTCACCGACGAGGCCGAGCTCGGCGCGGTCCCCGCCAACGTCGAAGTCCACCGCTGGGTTCCCCAACTGGACATCCTGGGCCGGGCCGACGCCTTCATCACCCACGCGGGCACGGGCGGCTGCCAGGAGGGCCTGGCCACCGGCACCCCGATGGTCGCGGTCCCGCAGGCCGTCGACCAGTTCGGCAACGCCGACATGCTGGCCGCCCTCGGTGTCGCCCGGCACGTCCCGATGGCCGAGGCCGACGCCGCGACCCTGCGCGAAGCCGTCCTCGCCCTGGTCGCCGACCCGGAGGTGGCCGCCCGCGCGGACCGGATCCGCCGCGAGATGGCGACCGAGGGCGGCACCCGGCAGGCGGCCGACCTGATCGAGGCCGAACTGGTCGAAGCCGAACTGGTCGAGGCCGAACTGCCCGCATGACCGGAACTGTCAGGGGGGAGCCCTATCGTGCAGACATGACCAAGACGACCAAGGCGGCCAAGGCGAAGTACGCGGCGCTGCTCCGGGGCATCAACGTCGGCGGAAGCAAGAAGGTCCCGATGGCCGAGCTGCGCCAGGTCCTGGACGGCCTCGGCCACGAGGACGCGCAGACGTACCTCCAGAGCGGCAACGCCGTCTTCACCAGTGCGACGGGCAAGGCCCCGACCGCCCTCGCCCGCGAGCTGGAGGCCGCCATCGAAGCCCGCTTCGGCTTCCGCGTCCCCTGCCTGGTGGTCGACGGCGCCTACCTGCGCGCCGTCGCCGACGCCTGCCCCTTCCCGGCCGCCGACCTCGAAGGCAAACAGGTCCACGCCACCTTCTGCTCCGAGCAGCCCGCCGAGTCCCGCTTCGCCGCGATCGACGCCCCCGCCTTCCTCCCGGAGCAGTACCGGGTGGGCGACCGCGTCATCTACCTCTATGCCCCGAACGGCCTCGGCCGCTCCAAGCTGGGCGAGGCCCTCGCCAAGCCGGCGGTGGTCAAGGGCCTGGACGTGACCACCCGCAACTGGAACACGGTCGCCAAACTGGTGGAGCTCACGCGGGACTGAGCGTTCCCGCAGGTCGCGGCCGTCGGTTCTAGCCGGCGGGAGTTCCCGCCGCGGCGTCCTCCAGCGTCCTGCGCAGCAGGGCGACGGTGGACGCCAGCTGCTCCAGCGAGCCGGCCGTCAGCGGCCCGGCGAGCCAGGAGCGCAGCCCGTCCTCGAACGTGGGCGTGGCGGCGGCCAGCAGCTCGCCGCCCCCGGGAGTCAGCTCCAGCAGGGACGAGCGGCGGTTGCTGGGGTTGGGTCGCCGGACCACCCAGCCGGCGGCCTCCAGCCGGTCCACCCCCTTGCTGGTCGCCCCGACGGTGATGGCGGCCTCCTCGGCCAGGTCGTTGACCCGGCAGTCGTCCCGGCCGTCGATGATGCGCAGGAACTCGTACTGGCCCATCGTCAGGCCGTGTTCGGTGCGCAGTCGTTCGCCCAGCGCGTTGTAGAGCCTGATCTCGTAGCGGACGAGGTCCATGAACACCTGCGCGAGGTCGGTCACAATCTGCTCCAGATGCTAGGGAATGTTATTCCTAGGAATATAGTTCCTGGTGAAGAACGGAACTTCGTCTGGAGGATCGCATGAGCAAGGCACAGCGCGCGACGATCGACGCCCTGATGCGGCAGGCCCCCTTCGACGGCAGCCTCCCGCCGCAGCGGCTGCGCACGGACTTCGAGACCCAGATGACCTCGGGCCCGGCCCCGGCCGGAGTGAACGTCACCCCCTCCGTCCTCGGCGGGCGTCCTGCCCTGACCGTCGAGCCCGAGGGCAGCCCCGCCGCCGGGACGATCGTCTACTTCCACGGCGGGGGCTGGGTCTTCGGCTCACCCGCCACGGCCCTGCAACTCGCCGCCGCACTGGTGCGCCGCACCGGAGTCCGCGCCGTCTCGGTCGACTACCGGCTCGCCCCCGAGCACCCCTTCCCCGCTGCCGTCGAGGACGGCCTCGCCGCCTACCGCGACCTGCTGGACCAGGGCGTTGCGGCCGAGCGGATCGTCCTGGCCGGGGAATCGGCCGGCGGCGGCCTGAGCATCACCACCCTGCTCGCCGCCCGCGAGGCCGGACTGCCGATGCCGGCCGCCGCGGTCGCCCTCTCCCCGGGCCTGGACGCCACCCTCTCGGGCGACAGCATGACCACCAGGCACGACGCCGACCCGCTCTTCACCCGCGCCGAACTGGCCACCGTCTTCGCCCACTACCTGGCCGGACAGGACCCCCACCAGCCGCTGCTGAGCCCGGCCCTGCACGCCGACCCGACCGGACTGCCCCCGCTGCTGCTCCAGGCCGGTTCCAACGAGGTCCTGCTGGACGACTCCACCCGGTTCGCCGCCCGGGCCGCCGCGGCCGGGGTCGACGTCCAGCTCGACGTCACCGCCGGCGTCCCCCACGTCTTCCAGGCCTTCGAAGGCCTCCTGGACGAGGCCGAAGCGGCCCTGGACCGCGCCGCACGCTTCATCACCGACGCCCTGGCCCGCAGCTGACGACGGGGCCGTAGGCCGTCCCTTTCGGATCACCGCGGGGCGCCATCACAAAGGGGGCGGCTCCCTGCGGCCGACCCGGCTACTGTCCGTCCGAGCGGCGGGCAACAGGAGGCCTGATGACGACGTCAGCGGTGGGCGAGGCGCTTGACCGGCTGTGTGCCGTGCAGGTGTCGGATCAGGACGACGCCGACTTCCCCGACGAGCTCTTCGACCGGGTGGACGACTTGATCGATGCCCACGGTTGCGACGACGTCGCCGAGATGGTTGCCGAGGCAGTGGAAGCCGGCCAGGCGTCGGCAGAGCAGGCGATCGTGTTCCTGAACGTGGCAGCGTGGTCGGGGACGGACAACGGTGCCTCCATGAAGCTCACTCTGGACGATTGGGTCCGGCAGGCGGACGACACCGTTCGGCTGGCCGTCGCACTGCACCACGAGTGCTATCCCCTGCCCGCACGCACGGAGATGCTCGCGAGGCTCGCCGAGATCGCTCTGCGCTTCCCGGAGCACCGGGCGATCTGCGAGCGTCACATCGCCGACCGTCCCCCGGACTGACCCGCAGCCGACGGGATCGGCCTAGTCCGCCAGTCCGTTCAGCAGGGTCATCTCGTGCGGGGTCAGGTGGACCGTGGCCGCGTCCAGGTTCTCCGACAGGTGGTCCGGGGAGCCCGTGCCCGGAGTGGGGCAGAGGACCGGGGAGTGCTGGAGGAGCCAGGCCAGGGCGATCTGGCCGGTGGACGCGCCGTGTTCGGCGGCGACCGCCGTCAGTGCGGCGGCGCTCTCGCGGGTCAGGGCGCCGCTGCCCAGCGGGTAGTACGGGAGGAAGGCGATGCCGCGCTCCTCGCACAGGGCGAGGAGTTCCGCCGAGGAGCGGTCCAGCAGGTTGTACGGGTTCTGGACCGAGGCCACCGGGACCAGGGTCAGGGCCTCCCGGAGCTGGTCCGCCGTCACCGTGTTCAGCCCGATGTGGCGGATCTTTCCCTCCGCCCGGAGCTCGGCCAGCGTGCCCAGCTGGTCCGCCGGCGGGACGGCCGGGTCGAAGCGGTGGAGCTGGTACAGGTCGATCCGGTCCAGCCGGAGCCTGCGCAGGCTCGCCTCGCACATGGAGCGCAGGTCCTCCGGGCGGCCCGCCGCGTGCCACTCGTCCGGGCCGGTGCGCACCACCCCGCCCTTGGTGGAGACCACCAGCCGCTCCCCGTACGGGTGGAGGGCCTCGGCTACCAGTTCCTCGGCCAGGTGGGGGCCGTAGTTGTCGGCGGTGTCGATCAGGGTGACCCCGCGTGCGACGGCGGTGCGCAGCAGCGCGACCGATGCGGGGCGGGCGGCGCGCGGGCCCCAGTAACCGGCGCCGACCAGGCCGCCGGTGCCGAGTCCGAGGCGGCGTACCGGCAGGTCCCCGCCGAGGGCGAACATCTCATCCACGTCAACAGACATGGCCCGACGGTAACGCAGGCCCGCCGATGTGCCAGGCTCGTGGCATGCGTTACATCATCATCGGCGCCGGAGCGATCGGCGCGACCATCGGCGGACGGCTCGCGGAATCCGGCAACGAGGTCGTCCTCGTCGCGCGCGGCCCGCACGCGGAGGCCCTGCGGACGAACGGGCTGCGGCTCACGACGGCTGACGGGGAGCGGGTGCACCGGCTTCCCGTGGTCACGGTCCCGGCCGAGCTGGGTGAACTGCGCCCCGACGACGTGCTGTTGCTGACCGTGAAGACCCAGGACGCGCAGGCCGCGCTCGACGCGTGGGCCCACGCGGAGGTCGCGGGCGGCGGCACGGCCGCGCAGCGGCTGCCGGTGCTGTGCGCGCAGAACGGGGTGGAGAGCGAACGCCTCGCCCTACGGCGCTTCGCGCGCGTGTACGCAGTCTGCGTGTGGCTGCCGGCGACCTTCCTGGAGCCCGGGGTGGTCTCCGCGATGTGTGCTCCGCTGACCGGGATCCTGCACCTCGGGAAGGCCGCCGGGGGCGCCGACGGGCGGGCCCGGCGGATCGCGGCCGACCTGGAGAAGGCCGGGTTCGGGGCGCCGGTCGTCGAGGACGTGATGCGGTGGAAGTACGCGAAGCTGCTGGGCAATCTGGGCAACGCGATCCAGGCGACGACCGGACCCGAGCCGGAGCCCGCGAAGGCGGCGCTGCTGCTGCGGGCCGTGCGTGAGGCGAAGGCCGCCTTCGCCGCCGCGGGACTCGACTGGGCTTCGGAGGCCGAGCAGTCCGCGGCGCGCGACGGCAAGGTCGATGCGCCGGCCGGGGTGGTGCGGGGCGGGTCGTCCTGGCAGAGCCTGGCGCGGGGGACGGGGTCGGTGGAAGCCGACTATCTCAACGGGGAGGTCGTGCTGCTGGGGCGGCTGCACGGGGTGGCGACGCCGGTCAACGACACGCTGCGGCACGCGGCGAACATCTTCGCGCGGGAGGGCTTGCCGCCCGGGGCGATGTCCGTCGAGGACCTGACGGCCCTGGCCGACGAGGCGGTGGCGCGGACCTGAGCCGCTGCGCGGGGCCTTCCCCTACCCGCCCTCGCCCGTTCCCCGCCCTCGCCCGTTCCCCGGGCTCTGCCCGGACCCGGTCCTCAAACGCCGGACGGGCTGAAAAGATGCCGCGCAGCGGCACATCTCAGCCTCGCCGGCGTTTGAGGCGCGGGGTCTGGGGCGGAGCCCCAGGGAACGGTGGAACCGGGGGTCCCCCCGGACGGAGTCTGGGGGAGGGTAGGGGACTCCGCTCCGCGCAGCGGTGGGTCAGGCCGCCAGGGCGGGGACGCGGGCCGGGGACCGGAGGGCCTCCTCGAACCTGCGGAGCAGCAGGCGGGCCAGTTCCGGGGAGGGGCCCAGGACGGCGGAGACCACGTCGGCGCCGGCGGCTTCGGCGCCCGCCGCGATGCGGTCGGGGAGCCGCCCGGGGGCGATGACGTAGGGGGCCACCGCGATCCGGCGGACGCCCTCCGCGCGCAGCGCCCGTACGGCGTCCTCCGTCCGGGGGAGAACAGCGGAGGCGAACGCAGGCCGCACGGCGCACCAACCGGTGTGCCGCCACTCCCGCGCGGTTTCAGCGATCACTGCGATCGCCTCCGGGTCCGAGGAACCGGCGGACGCGAGCACCACACCGGTGGTGGCGCGGTCCGCCGGGGTGAGGCCGGCTTCCCACAGCCGGCGCTCCAGGGTCGCCAGCAGCAGCGGCGACGGGCCGAGCACATCCGCGATGCGGACCGAGAGGTCCGGCAGGTGGGACGTGGCTCCGGCGAGCACCGCCGGGATGTCGGACTTCGCGTGGAACGCCCGTGTCAGGAGCAGCGGGAGCGCCACGATCTCGCGTACGCCCGACAGGTAGAGCGAGGCCACCGCCTGGTCGACGGTCGGGGTGTCGAAGTCCAGGAAGGCGGTCTCCACGCGCAGCCCCGGACGCAGCGCCCGTACCCGCCGGGTGAGGGCGTGCACGGTCGCCGCGTGCCGCGGGTCGCGGCTGCCGTGGGCGATGACCAGCAGGGCGGGGGAGTGCGTGGAGTGCGCGGACATGCTGATCAGCTCTTGACCAGCAGGCCGCGGGTGCGCAGCACCCACCGCTCGATGGGGCTGAAGATCAGCAGGTCGATCGCGATGCCGACGACCAGGATCAGGATGATCGCGAGGAACACGCCCGGCAGGTCGATGTTGTTGCGGCCGTTTTCGAGGAGCTGGCCCAGTCCCAGACCCAGGTCCGGGGAGCTGGCGATGATCTCGGCGGCCATCAGGGAGCGCCAGGAGAAGGCCCAGCCCTGCTTGAGGCCGGCCAGGTACCCGGGCAGCGCGGCCGGCATGACCACGTGCCAGGCGCCGCGCAGGCCGGTGGCGCCCAGGGTGCGGCCGGCCCGCAGGAACAGCGGCGGGATCTGGTCGATGCCGGAGACGAGGCCGTTGGCGATCGACGGGACGGCGCCGAGCAGGATGACGGTGTACATCATCGCGTCGTTGAGCCCGAACCAGAGCACCGCCGGGGGCACCCAGGCGACCGAGGGCAGCGACTGCAGACCCTGCAGGATCGGGCCGATCGCGGCGCGGACGAACTTCACCCGGGCGACGAGCAGACCGAGCGGGGTGCCGATGGCCAGGGCCAGCAGGAAGCCGAGCAGACCGCGCGACACGGAGGTCCAGATGACCTCCAGCAGGGTGCCCTTCATCCACATGTCGGACAGGCTGTCCCAGACGGACGACAGGGCGGGGAGCTTGGTCTCGTCGGTGACCTTCGCCGCGACGAGGATCTGCCAGACGAGGAGGACCAGGCCGACGGCGATGACCGGCGGCAGGACCTTCTTGAGGAAGACCTCGCGGACCGGGGTGCGGTGGGTCTGGACGGCATCGAGCGCGTCGAGGCCGGCCTCCAGGCCCGCGAGGTCGTCCGTCTTCGCCTTCGTTTCAGTGCTGGCCATGGCGGCGGATCTCCCCACGCAGGTGTTCAGTGATCTCAAGGGACAGCTCCGCGACGTCCGCGTCCTCGATGCGGCGCGGCTGCGGGATGCCCACGGTCCACTCCTTGGCGACCCGGCCGGGGCGCGAGGACAGCAGGACCACACGCTGCGCGAGCCGTACGGCCTCGCGGACGTTGTGCGTGACGAAGAGGACGGACAGGCCGGTCTCGGCCCAGATGCGGGTGAGCTCGCCGTGGAGCACGTCGCGGGTGATGGCGTCGAGCGCCGCGAAGGGCTCGTCCATCAGCAGGAGCCTGCTGTCCTGGGCGAGCGCCCGGGCCAGGGCCACGCGCTGGCGCATGCCGCCGGACAGTTCGTGGACCCGCTTGCCGTACGAGCCGGAGAGCCGGACCAGCTCCAGCAGCCGCTCGGCCTCCGGACGGCGCTCGGCCTTGGCCACCCCGCGCAGGCGCAGGGCGAGTTCGATGTTCTTGCCCGCGGTGAGCCACGGGAAGAGGGCGTGCTCCTGGAACATGAGCGACGGACGGCCGCCGGGGGTCTCGATGGACCCCGCGGACGGCTTGTCCAGGCCTGCGACCAGGTTGAGCAGGGTGGACTTTCCACACCCCGAGGCACCCAGGATGGTGACGAACTCTCCGGGAGCGACATCGAGGCTGATGTCGTCCAGGACGAGCTGCGATCCGGCCGGGCCGGAGAAGGACTTCGAAACGTGCTCGATGCGTGCGGCGTGCGTCTGCTCCGCTACGGTGCCCTCGGCAGCCTTGGCAAGCGTGGTGGCCATGGTCGTCACCTCCTGGGGTTGCTGGATTACGGGGTTACTTGGTGACGCCGAGACCGGCGTCGGAGACCTCGGGCTTGCCGGCCGCCTTGAGCACCTTGTTCAGGAGCGTCAGGTCGTAGATGCCGGCCAGCTCGGGCTGCTCGATGAGCTTCGCCTTGACCGCGTCTTCGGCCTGCGCCTTCAGGGTCTCGGCCAGCGGGTCGTCGGTGACCAGGATGCTCGGCCACGCCGGGTCGATGACCTTCGCGTCGAGCGGCTTGCCGCCCTCCGCCGCCAGCTTCGCGTTCGCGGAGCCCTTCGCCTTGTCCGGGTTGGCGTTGATCCACTCGTTGGTCTTCACCGTGCCCTTGAGCACGGCCTCGACCACGTCCGGGTGCTCCTTGAGGAACTTCTGCGACACGATGATGTTCGTGATCACGAACTTCTTGTCGGGCCACAGGGCGGTCTCGTCGAGGAGGACGGCGCCGCCGTCGGAGACGAGCTTGGAGGCCGTGGGCTCCGGCACCCAGGCGCCGTCGATCGAGCCCGACTTGAAGGCGTCCGGGGTGACCTTGTTGTCCGTGCGGACGACGGAGACGTCACCCTTGCCGGACTCCGGGTCGACCTTCCAGCCCTTCTCGGCGATCCAGTTGAGGAACGCGACGTCCTGCGTGTTCCCCTTCTGCGGGGTGGCGATCTTCTTGCCCTTGAGGTCGTCCAGGGTCTTGATCTTCGCCGGGTTCACGACCAGCTTGACGCCGCCGGAGGCGGAGCCGGAGATGATCCGCAGGTTGGAGCCCTTGGACTTCACGTAGGCGTTGATCGACGGCGAGGGGCCGATGAAACCGATGTCGAGAGAGCCGCCGTTGAGGGCTTCGATCTCGGACGGGCCGGCGTTGAAGGCCTGGGGCTTGATCGTGGTGGCGCCGAGCTCCTTGGCGATCAGGCCTTCCTGGAGGCCGACCAGCGCGGTGGCGTGCGTCAGGTTCGGGAAGTAGCCGATGCGGACCTCGGAGGCCGACAGCTTCTTGCCGGCGGTGTCCGCGACGTTGGCCTTCTTGTCCTCGGCCTCGGCCTGCGATCCGTAGCCGCACGAGGCGAGTGCGCCGATCAGCAGCGGCAGGGCGGTGGCGGCGACGACGCCGCGGCGAAGAGTGTTACGGGTGAAACCGGTGGCAGGCACGGGAGGACTTCCTCTCGTGACGTCGTCATCTCATGACGGACGTCTTCGTTTGCTGAGCAAGGGCAGGTACGGCTCGTGGGGGGTGTGGGCGCGCATGCGGTGCGCGTACGTCATCACGCACATCGCCCCACGCCTCCCTGGCCGCTGCCGAGGGAGCCGCTGCCTACGCGGCCGCCCTCCTTCGCGAAGGTGGAGTAGATATCGGCAAGCATGATCAGAAGTCCCACCCTTCCTCATCAGCCTGGATGGTGGTCTCGGCGGTCGAGGCGAAGGATTCGCCGACCATGCCGGCCGCCAGGGTCGTGCCGTCCGCCGGGTCGATCAGCAGGAAGGACCCGGTGCGGCGCGAGTCGGCGTACGTGTCGAGCGCGAGCGGCTCGGCGGTACGGACGACGACTCGGCCGATGTCGTTGGCCACCAGCTGCCCGGGGTTCGGGTGCTGGGACAGGTCGTCCAGGGTCAGCCGCGAGGGAATCTCCTTGACGATTGCCTTCACCGTGCGCGTCGTGTGCTTGATCAGCACCCGGGCACCCACGGCGAGGGGCTGGTCCGCCACGTGGCAGACCGTCGCCACGACGTCCTGCGTGGTGGCGGGGGAGCTCGACGACGGCGCGATCAGGTCGCCGCGCGAGATGTCGATGTCGTCCTTCAGACGCAGGGTCACCGACTGCGGGGCCCACGCGATGTCGACGCTCTCGCCGAGCGCGTCGATGCCCTCGATGACCGAGGTGCGGCCCGACGGCAGGACGGTGACGGCCTCGCCGACCCGCAGCACGCCGGAGGCGATCTGGCCCGCGTAGCCCCGGTAGTCCGGGTGCTCGGCGGTCTGCGGACGGATCACGTACTGCACCGGGAAACGCGCCGGGCAGGCGGTGAGGTCGTGGCTGACCGGGACGGTCTCCAGGTGCTCCAGCACCGTGGGGCCGCCGTACCAGTCCATGTTCGCGGAGGGCTCGACCACGTTGTCGCCGGCCAGGGCGGAGATCGGGATCGCGGTGATCTCCGGGACGCCGAGGCCCGTGGCGTACGCGGTGAACTCCTCGGCGATCTTCGCGAAGACGGCCTCCTCGTAGCCCACCAGGTCCATCTTGTTGACGGCGAGGACCACGTGCGGGACCCGCAGGAGGGCCGCGACGGCGGCGTGCCGGCGGGTCTGCTCGATCACGCCGTTGCGGGCGTCGACCAGCACCACGGCCAGGTCGGCGGTGGAGGCGCCGGTGACCATGTTCCGGGTGTACTGCACGTGCCCGGGGGTGTCGGCCAGGATGAACCGGCGGCGGGCGGTCGCGAAGTAGCGGTAGGCCACGTCGATGGTGATGCCCTGCTCCCGCTCGGCCCGCAGGCCGTCGGTGAGCAGCGCCAGGTCGGGAACGTCCTGACCGCGGCTGGCCGAGACCCGCTCCACGGCTTCCAGCTGGTCCGTGAGGACCGACTTGGAGTCGTGCAGGAGGCGGCCGACCAGGGTGGACTTGCCGTCGTCGACGGAGCCCGCGGTCGCGAAGCGCAGCAGCGTGGTCGCCGAGAGATCGGCGAACTGCTCGGTGGTGGAGGTCATTTCTAGAAGTACCCTTCGCGCTTGCGGTCTTCCATCGCGGCCTCGGACAGCTTGTCGTCGGCGCGGGTCGCGCCCCGCTCGGTGAGCCGGGAGGCGGCGATTTCGGTGATCACGGCGTCCAGCGTGGTGGCGTCGGAGTCGACGGCACCGGTGCAGGACATGTCACCGACGGTGCGGTAGCGGATCAGACGGGTCTCGGTGGTCTCGTCGCCCTTGGCGCCGCCCCACTCGCCGGCCGTCAGCCACATGCCGTTGCGCTTGAAGACCTCGCGCTCGTGGGCGAAGTAGATCTCCGGCAGTTCGATCTTCTCGCGGGCGATGTACTGCCACACGTCCAGCTCGGTCCAGTTGGACAGCGGGAAGACGCGCACGTGCTCGCCCGGCGCGTGGCGGCCGTTGTAGAGCTGCCACAGCTCGGGGCGCTGGCGGCGCGGGTCCCACTGGGAGAACTCGTCGCGCAGGGAGAAGACGCGCTCCTTGGCGCGGGCCTTCTCCTCGTCGCGGCGGCCGCCGCCGAAGACGGCGTCGAACTTCAGCTGCTGGATCGCCTCCGTGAGGGGGACGGTCTGCAGCGGGTTGCGGACGCCGTCGGGGCGCTCGCGGAGCTTGCCGGCGTCGATGTACTCCTGGACGGAGGCCACGTGCAGGCGCAGGCCGTGCTTGGCGACCGCGCGGTCACGGTAGTCCAGGACCTCGGGGAAGTTGTGGCCGGTGTCCACGTGCAGCAGGGTGAACGGCACCGGCGCGGGCGCGAACGCCTTCAGCGCCAGGTGCAGCATGACGATGGAGTCCTTGCCGCCGGAGAAGAGGATCACCGGCTTCTCGAACTCGCCCGCCACCTCGCGGAAGATGTGCACGGCCTCCGATTCGAGGGCGTCGAGGTGCGACAGCGCGTAGGGCGCGTCCGTCCCTTCGTGGACGTGTGCGACGGTGGCGGTCATGCCAGACCCCTCTCGGTGAGCAGTGCGTGCAGGGCCGAAGCCGACTCCTGTACGGACTGCGTGTGCGACTCGATACGGAGGTCCGGGGACTCCGGGGCCTCGTACGGGTCGTCGACCCCGGTCAGACCGGAGATCTCGCCCGCCGCCTGCTTGGCGTACAGGCCCTTCACGTCTCGCTCGGAGCAGACCTCGACCGGGGTGGCCACGTGGACCTCCAGGTACGAGGTGCCCTCGGCGGCGTGCCGCTTGCGGACGGCCTCACGGCTGTCCGCGAACGGCGCGATCACCGGGACGAGCGCCTTGACGCCGTTGGACGCGAGGAGTTCGGCGACGAAGCCGATCCGCTGCACGTTGGTGTGGCGGTCCTCGCGGCTGAAGCCGAGACCGGCGGAGAGGAACTCGCGGATCTCGTCGCCGTCGAGGACCTCCACGCGGTGGCCCTCGGCGCGCAGCCGGTCGGCCAGCGCGTAGGCGATGGTGGTCTTGCCCGCGCTCGGCAGCCCGGTCAGCCACACGGTGGCGCCCTGGTCGCTCACGCTCATCTGGTTCGTCTCCGTCGGTTCTGTACGTGCGTCGGTCTTGCCGGTGGTCGTCATCAGCCGTGCAGTCCGCACTCGGTCTTGCCGCGCCCGGCCCAGCGGCCGGCTCGGGCGTCCTCGCCCTCCGCCACCCGGCGGGTGCAGGGGGCGCAGCCGACGGAGGCGTAACCGTCCATCAGCAGCGGGTTGGTGAGCACCCCGTGCTCCAGGACGTACGCGTCCACGTCGTCCTGCGTCCAGCGGGCGATCGGCGAGACCTTGACCTTCTGCCGCTTCTCGTCCCAGCCGACCACCGGGGTGTTCGCCCGGGTCGGGGACTCGTCGCGGCGCAGGCCCGTCGCCCAGGCGTCGTACGCGGTCAGGCCCTCTTCGAGCGGCTTGACCTTGCGCAGTGCGCAGCACAGGTCGGGGTCGCGGTCGTGCAGCTTCGGGCCGTACTCGGCGTCCTGCTCGGCGACGCTCTGGCGCGGGGTGAGCGTGATGACGTTGACGTCCATCACGGCCTCGACCGCGTCACGGGTGCCGTTGGTCTCCTCGAAGTGGTAGCCCGTGTCGAGGAAGACCACGTCCACGCCGGGGAAGGCGCGGGAGGCGAGGTGGGCGACGACCGCGTCCTCCATGGAGGAGGTCACGGCGAACTTCTTGCCGAAGGTCTCGGCCGCCCAGGTGAGGATCTCCAGCGGGGAGGCGTCCTCGAGGTCCCGGCCCGCCTGCTCGGCCAGCGCCTTGAGGCCGCCGGTCTTGAACTCGCCCGCCTTGAGATCTGCGTCCTGAATCGTGGTCATATCTCGTCCCCTCCAGCGTCATTGGACTGAACACCCCGGGCCAGCAGCCCGAGGTACTTCAGCTGGAAGGCTCGATTGCAGGCCCTGCATTCCCAGGCGCCGTGACCCGTTTCGTTCGGGAACAGGTCCTCGTCGCCGCAGTACGGGCAGTAGAACGGTGCGGCGCGCTCGCTCACACTGTGCTCCTCGTGTCGTTCACTGCGTTCACGACAAGTCCTCGTCCTTGGCACGCGTGACCCAGGCCGCGAAGCGCTCGCCGTCCTCGCGCTGGTCCTCGAAGCGCGAGACGACCCGCTCGACGTAGTCCGGCAGACCGGCCGAGGTGACCTTGAGGCCGCGGACCTTGCGGCCGAATCCGGCCTCCAGTCCGAGCGCGCCGCCCAGGTGGACCTGGTAGCCCTCGACCTGGTTGCCCTCGTCGTCCAGGACCAGCTGGCCCTTGAGACCGATGTCCGCCACCTGGATACGGGCGCAGGCGTTCGGGCAGCCGTTGATGTTGATGGTGAGCGGCTCGGCGAACTCCGGCAGGCGGCGCTCCAGTTCGTCGATCAGCGAGGCGCCGCGCGCCTTCGTCTCGACGATGGCCAGCTTGCAGAACTCGATGCCGGTGCAGGCCATCGTGCCGCGGCGGAACGGGGACGGGTTGACCCGCAGGTCGAGCGCCTCCAGGGCCGCGACGACCGAGTCGACCTGGCCCGCCTCGATGTCGAGCACGATCATCTTCTGCTCGGCGGTGGTGCGCAGCCGGCCGGAACCGTGCTGCTCGGCGACGGCGGCGATCTTCGTCAGGGTGGCGCCGTCGACGCGGCCCACGCGGGGCGCGAAGCCGACGTAGAACTTGCCGTCCTGCTGCTGGTGCACGCCGACGTGGTCGCGCCACTGGCCGCTGGGCTGCTCGGGCGCGGGGCCGTCGGTCAGCTTGCGCTTCAGGTACTCGTCTTCGAGGACCTGGCGGAACTTGGCCGGGCCCCAGTCGGCGACGAGGAACTTCAGGCGGGCGCGGGTGCGCAGCCGGCGGTAGCCGTAGTCGCGGAAGATCGAGATGACGCCCTCGTAGATGTCCGGGACCTCGTCGAGCGAGACCCAGGTGCCCAGGCGCACACCCAGCTTCGGGTTGGTGGAGAGGCCGCCGCCGACCCAGACGTCGAAGCCCGGGCCGTGCTCGGGGTGGTTCACGCCCACGAAGGCGATGTCGTTGATCTCGTGCGCCACGTCGAGCAGCGGCGAGCCGGAGATCGCGGACTTGAACTTGCGGGGGAGGTTCGAGAAGTCGGGGTTGCCCACGATGCGGGCGTAGATCTCGTCGATGGCGGGGGTGCCGTCGATGATCTCGTCCAGCGCGATGCCGGCGACGGGCGAGCCCAGGATCACGCGGGGGGTGTCACCGCAGGCCTCGGTGGTCGAGAGGCCGACGGCCTCCAAACGGCGCCAGATCTCCGGGACGTCCTCGATGCGGATCCAGTGGTACTGCACGTTCTGCCGGTCCGTGAGGTCGGCGGTGCCGCGGGCGAACTCCTCGGAGATCTCGCCGATGACGCGCAGCTGCTCGGTGGTCAGCCGGCCGCCGTCGATGCGGACGCGCAGCATGAAGTACTTGTCGTCCAGCTCCTCCGGCTCCAGGATCGCGGTCTTGCCGCCGTCGATCCCGGGCTTGCGCTGGGTGTAGAGGCCCCACCAGCGCATACGGCCGCGCAGGTCGTTGGGGTCGATCGAGTCGAAGCCCGCCTTGGAGTAGATGTTCTCGATGCGCGCCCGCACATTGAGACCGTCGTCGTCCTTCTTGAACTGCTCGTTGCCGTTGAGGGGCGTGTGGTGTCCGACGGCCCACTGGCCCTCACCGCGGTGACGGCCGGTCTTGCGGCGCGCGGCGGCGGCGGGTGCGGCGGCTGCGGTCGTATCGGGGGTGGCGGCCATGGCGGTACGTCCTTCTTCGGCGGCTCGAGGCAGGGGCAGGGGGAGCGGCGGCGTGACCCCTGGCGCGCGTGGAGCGGATGTGGCTGTTTCGCCGCCCTTTTGGGGCGACGACCGGCCTACAGGGGACTGCGGTGGTGACGAGGGCGGGCGGTGTGTTCGCGTCCGCGGCGACGTCGGTGCGGGGCGCTGTCGCGGCGGTGCTGTGCGTCAGCGCGCCGGACAGATGGCGCTGGACATGCGGCCGAGGTCGACGTGCCGCCGACTCACCAAGGCAATTCCAGCTCCGTTCATGGGGGGAAGCGTGGCATGGGGCGATTGGAGGAGTCCACTACTGTCCACAATCCGGACGAACTCGTCTCGCATCGCAAGATCCCGGTGACGAGGGTCACCTCAGGGGCCCCCGGAGCCCCACCTGTTCCGCTGCGCGGGCTCTTGTCCCCTACCCGCCCTTCCACCGTTCCCGCCTCAGACGCCGGCGAGGCTGAAAGATCGCCTCAAACGCCGGCGGGGCTGGATATTCCAGCCCCGCCGGCGTTTGAGGCGCGGCTACGCGCCGGGCCAGGGGCCGGGGGTCGGGGCCGGCACCTTCTCCTCGGTCTCCTCCTTGAAGACCTTGAAGCCGCGCCGCTGGTAGTTCGCCATCGCCGTCGGCCCGTCCTCACTGCACGTGTGCAGCCAGACGCGCCGCGTCGGGGCCAGCTCCGGCCAGCGCTCGGCCAGGGACCAGGCCCGCTCGATGCCCACGGTCAGCAGGTGGCCGCCGATGCGCCGCCCCCGGAAGTCGGGGATCAGGCCGAAGTACATGATCTCCACCACACCGTCGGGCTGCGGGTCGAGTTCCACGTACCCCGCCGGGGTGCCCCGGTCGTACGCCACCCACGTCTCCACGCCGGGACGGCCCAGCTGCTCCACCCACTGCGCGCGGGTCAGCGACAGCCGGTCCGTCCAGTGGATGTCGCCGCCCACCGAGGCGTAGAGGAACCGGCTGAACTCGGGGGACGGGACCTCCGACCGGACGATCCGGATCTCCGGGCCCGGCACGGCCGCCGCGACCAGGTCGGACGGTGAGGTCATTTCCAGGGACCAGGTGGTCAGTGTGATGGTGCTCATGCACGTCAGGGAATCATGCCGGTCCCGGTCAGGCCCAGCCGGGCGCTGATCACCGCCGGCGCCGTGGAGTGCGGCAGCAGCGCGGCCGGGTTCGCGGGGCGGATCAGCTCCACCTCCACGTCGTGCGCGAAGCGGTACGGGCGGTGGGCCAGCACGCCGCCCAGGTTGCGGCGCACCCGGGAGATCTCCGCGCGGACCGTCACCGTGCGCGTCGGGTCCCCGAACAGTTCCTGCGCGAGCTCCGCCGCCGAGCGCCCCCGGGGGGACTCCGCCAGCAGGAACAGCAGCTCCGCGTGGCGCGGGCTCAGCTCCTGCGACCAGCTCCCGGCGGCCCCGTAGACGGTGACCCGCCACGCCCCCGGCCGGCTGAGGTCGAGGACGACGCGGGCGGCCGCCCCGGCGCCGGTACGGGCCTCCGTGACGTTCACCAGCCAGCCGCCCGGCAGCGGCTCCACCAGGCAGTCGCCGAGCTGCGGCACCCACACCCGGCCGGGCCCGAAGGACTTCGGCAGCGGGATCCGCTCCGTCGGCGCGAGCCCCGTGACGGCCGCCGTCCACCCGTTGCCGTCCACGGCCAGCGCCCGCCCCGGCATCCGGGCCAGCAGCGGGGCGGCCACCGACCGCAGCCGCTCCAGCGACTCCAGGTGCCGCACCCGCAGCTCCCGCTCCGCGAGCCGGGCCACCGAGCTCACCCACGCCAGGGTCGCCGGGTGCATGGTGGCCAGCGGCCCGCTGACGTCGAGGACCCCGAGCAGCGAGCCGTCGCGCGGGTCCCGTACGGGGGCTCCGGCACAGGTCCAGTCGTGGTGGCTGGAGACGAAGTGCTCCGCGGAGAACACCTGGACCGGTCTGCGGGCCACCAGGGCGGTGCCCACCCCGTTGGTGCCGACCACCGACTCGTCCCAGTGGGCGCCCACCCCGAAGCCGAGCCGGTCCGCGTTGCGCAGGATCGAGGAGTGGCCCTCCCGCCACAGCAGCCGCCCGTCGGCGTCGGCGACGACCATGATGTGCAGGGCCTCGTCCAGCGAGGGCAGCAGCCCTTCGCGCAGGACGGGCAGCAGCTCCCGTAGCGGAGAGGTCTGGCGCCGCTCCTCGGTCTCGGCGGCCGACAGCATCCGCGAACGGCTGTCGCGGTCCGGGTGGACCCCGCCCGCCATCATCCGGCGCCAGGACTCGGCGATCTCCGGGCGCGGCGCGGCCGGCGGCCGGTCCCCGGCGAGCGCGGCCGCCCGTACCCCCTTGAGCAGACGCGCGGCCTGCCGCGCGTCCATGGCCGAGATGCGTGCCGCATCGACCGCGCTGCCTGTGGTGTGGGCCACCGGAACCTCCCCGTGCGGAACATACGTACGACGGCACCCGCCCGGTCGGCCGTCCGGTGCGCGCACCCTTCCAGGGGGCGGACCGGTACGCCCGAAGGGCGGTTCCGAGTCAAAGGTTGCAACGTCTTGCAACTCTCGCCAAGTCCCGGTCGGCCGAACGAAACTGTACGGACGTCGCCGAGCGACGTGACAGCTCCTTCCTCGGGGCTTATCGGATCAGGGGTGGTGCCGAGTCGGCGCGGCGCCATCCCTGATCCAGGTCAACGGGCCCGGATACCGCCCACAGTGCTTTTCGGAGGGTTGGGGCCCTCCGCATCAGCCTGGCTTCCGGAGGGTTGGGGCCCTCCGTCAGCCCGCGATCCGGGCCCGTTCCACCACTGAGCCCAGATCCAGACTGTGCGGCAGCGTGCCGAAGGCCGCGCCCCAGTCGCCGCCCAGGCGCGAGGCGCAGAAGGCGTCGGCCACCTCCGGCGGAGCCCAGCGCACCAGCAGGGATCCCTGCAGCACCAAGGCCATCCGCTCCACGACCCGCCGGGCGCGCGCCTCGATGCCCTCCAGGTCCGCGAGCTCGGTCAGCAGGTTCTTGATGGCCGAATCCAGCCGGTGGTCGGCGCCGCGCGCCAGACCGACCTCCTGGAGGAAGGCGTTCAGCGCCTGCGGCTCGCGTTGGAGGGCGCGCAGCACGTCGAGGGCCTGGACGTTGCCCGATCCCTCCCAGATGGAGTTCAGCGGGGACTCGCGCAGCAGCCGGGGCATCCCGGACTCCTCGACGTAGCCGTTGCCGCCCAGACACTCCAGCGCCTCCGCCACCATCGGCGTACAGCGCTTGGTCACCCAGTACTTCGCGGCGGGCACCGCGATGCGCAGGAAGGCCCGCTCCTGCTCGTTGCCGGTGCTCTGGACCGCGTCGTACGCGGCCGCGAGGCGGAGCGTGAGGGTGGTGGCCGCCTCCGACTCCAGGGCGAGGTCGGCGAGCACGTTGCGCATCAGCGGCTGGTCGATGAGCGGTGCTCCGAAAGCAGAGCGGTGCTCCGTATGGTGAGCGGCCTGCGTCAGCGCCTGCCGCATCAACGAGGCCGAACCGATCACGCAGTCCAGCCGGGTCGCCGCGACCATCTCGATGATGGTCCGCACCCCCCGGCCCTCCTCGCCCACCCGCCGCGCCCACGTCCCGTCGAACTCCACCTCGCTCGACGCGTTCGACCGGTTGCCCAGCTTGTCCTTCAGCCGCTGGATCGCGAAGACGTTCCGCGTCCCGTCCGGCAGCACCCGCGGCACCAGGAAGCAGGTCAGCCCGCCCGGCGCCTGCGCCAGTACGAGGAACCCGTCGCACATCGGCGCCGAACAGAACCACTTGTGCCCCGTCAGCAGGTACTCGCCCGAGGCGTCCAGCGGCACCGCCGCCGTCGTGTTCGCCCGGACGTCGCTGCCGCCCTGCTTCTCCGTCATGCCCATCCCGAAGAGCACCCCGGCCTTCTGCCCGGCCGGCCGCAGGCCCTCCTCGTACACGTGCGAGGTCAGCCGCGGCTCCCATTCGGCCGCCAGCTCCGGATCGGTCCGCAGCGCCGGTACCGCCGCGTGCGTCATCGAGACCGGGCACCCGTGCCCCGCCTCCGCCTGCGACCACACGAAGAACCCCGCCGCCCGCCGCAGATGCCCCGCCGGCCGCCCCCACGCATCGGTGAGCCCGGCCCCCACCGCCTGCCCGAGCAGCCGGTGCCACGAGGGATGGAACTCCACCTCGTCGATCCGGTTGCCGTAACGGTCGTGCGTCCGCAGCTTCGGCGGGTTCTCGTTCGCCTGCGTCCCCCAGTCCTGTGCCTGCCGGGACCCGGCCGCACGCCCGAGATCCGTGAGCTCTTCCCTTACCTCCGCCGCGAGTTCGGGAGCGGCGTCCGCGAGGTGCCGTTCCACCCCCTCGCTCAAGACCTGGTCGCTGCCGTAGACGTCGTGGCCCACGAGGGGCGGGGCCTGATTGCTCACTGTGTGGGTGGTGGCTGCCATGCCGATACCGTAAGGACGTGCAGCACGCGAAAGAAACACCTGAGCGGATTCCGGGACGCCTCCACCGGGCCCGCGCCCTCTACCGCAACGTCTCCAAGCGCAAGATGGCGTGGCTGCTGCTCAAAGACACCGTGAACTCGTGCATCGAGTACCGGATCCTCGGACTCGCCGCCGAGGCGGCCTTCTTCACCCTGCTCTCGCTGCCCCCGCTCTTCCTGGGGCTGCTGGGCCTCCTCGGCTACGTGGACGGCTGGTCGGGCGGTACGACCGTCGCGAGCATCGAGGAGAACATCCTGCGGGCGGTCGGCACCGTGCTCTCCGACCGGGGCGTCAACGACATCGCCAAACCGATGCTCGACGACGTCACCGGCCGAGGCCGGCCCGACCTCATCTCCCTCGGGTTCGCCTTCGCCCTCTGGTCGGGCTCGCGCGCCGTCAACGTCTTCATCGACACCATCACCGTCATGTACGGGCTCGACGGACACCGCGGCATCGTCAAGACCCGGCTGCTCGCCTTCGTCCTCTACATCGCCGCCCTGCTGATCGGCGCCATCGTGCTGCCGCTGATGGTGGTCGGCCCGGACGCGGTGGTGCGGCTGGTGCCCTGGAGCACCGAGGTGATCGCGGTCCTGTACTGGCCCGTCGTCACGCTGCTCTCCATCGCCTTCCTGACCACGCTCTACCACGTCTCCGTCCCGGTCCGCTCGCCCTGGATCGAGGACGTGCCCGGCGCGCTGGTCGCCCTGGCCATGTGGGTGCTCGGCTCGTTCCTGCTGCGGATCTACCTCACCAACACGGTGGAGGGCCCGACCATCTACGGATCGCTGGCCGCCCCCGTGGCGATCCTGCTGTGGATCGGCATCTCGGCCTTCGCCGTCCTCGTCGGGGCCGCCGTCAACGCCGCGATCGACCGGGTCTGGCCCTCGGTGGCCACCGCGGCGGCCCGCGAGGCGAACGAACGGGTCCGCGAGGCGGAGGCCGCCCAGCTCGTCGCCCGCGCCGCGGCCTGGCGGGCCCTGGCCGAGGGGGAGTCGGAGGACGACGAGGGCGACGAGGACGCGGGCATGCCCTCGGAGTTCCCGGAGCGCTGGTCGAAGTTCCTGCCCCCGGAGGACTACCACTCCCGCCTGCGCAAGCACTGACCGCCGCCGTAGCGTGGTGTCCGTGGCGGATCGCGCGGACGCCGTGCCCGGCGCGGGGCACGAGGAACGGTACGAGGCACAGTACGAGGAACGGTACGAGGAGCGGCCGTCCCGTACGGTCGCCGGAGCGGTGCTCTGGCGGGCCGGCGGGGCCGGCGCCGACCTGGTGCTGCCCGACGGGTGCATGGACCTGCTGTGGGTGGACGGGCGGCTCCTGGTGGCCGGACCCGACACCGTCGCGCACCCCGCCGGAGAGGTCCCGGGCTCCGGCTTCGCCGGGATCCGGCTGGCCCCCGGCACGGCGCCCGCGCTGCTCGGCGTACCGGCCCGCGAGCTGCGAGACCGGCGGGTCGAGCTGGCCGACCTGTGGCCCGCCGCCGAGGTGCGGCGCCGCACCGCGCTCGTGGCCGCGTACGGGGATCCCCGCGCGGGACTGGAGGAGCTGGCCCGGCTCCGCTCGGCCGACGGCGGCACCCCGGATCCCCTCGTCACGGAGGTGGCGGCCCGGCTGCGGGCCGGGCAGGGCGTGGCCGCCGTGGCGGGGGCGGTGGGCCTGGGGGAGCGGCAGCTGCACCGGCGCTCCCTCGACGCCTTCGGCTACGGGCCCCGGACCCTGGGGCGGATCCTGCGCCTCCAGCGGGCCCTCGCGCTGACCCGGCGCGGGCTGCCGCAGGCGGCTGTGGCGGCCGCCGCCGGGTACGCCGACCAGGCGCACTACACCCGCGAGGCGCGCGCCCTGGCGGGGACCACGCCGGGTGCCTACGCGGCGGGGCCGGGGGCCGCCGACGGTTCCGCCGGTGCGAAGAGGGAGATCCCGGAGCCGTCCGGATCGAGGACGACGGCGTAGCGCTGTCCCCAGAAGGCGTCCCAGGGCTTCAGGTGGCCCGTGTTTCCGGCCTCCGTCAGCTCCGCGTACAGCGAGTCCACCTCGGCGGGGGAGTCGCACAGGAAGGCGAGCCCCACCCGGCCGTCGCTCGTGGGGCGGGTCCAGGACGGGTCGAAGGAGCGGATGACCTCCTCCGTGTCCCAGCCGATCCGCTGCCCGCCCGGCAGGACGGCTTCGACGTGCGGCTGGGAGTCGGCCTCGGCGGGCACGTCGATGCCGAGGCGGCGGTAGAAGGCGAGCGATGCGGCCATGTCGGAGACGATGATGCCGATCATGTCGAGTCGGGGAGTCATGACCTCACCGTAGGCAGGCCCGGCCCGGCCGGTCTTGAACGAATCGGACACCGGCGGGCCGGGGTGAGGCCGGGCCCGTGGGAGGCCACCCGGGCCGGTCACCTGAATTCTCCCAGGAGGTCCCGGACTTCAGGCCGGGGAGCAATGGTCCTTGGGGTGGCGCCGCGGAGCGGCGGAGTTCTCAGCGTATCTGCTGTGACCTGTGGTTTTCTTCCGTTGTCAGTGGTGGTGGTTAGGTTGTTGGCCATGATGACAGCGCTGATCGCCGATGAGGGGTCCGGGCACGCCCGGTACACCTACCGGCTGCGTGTGTCGTCCACCGCCGGTGCCGCACTGGAAGGGGAGTGGGGGCGGTGCCGGTGGATCTGGAACGAGTCCGTGGCCAAGTCCCGCCAGGCCCACCAGCGGAACATGACGCGCCCCGACGGCGCCGACCAGAAGGCGTGTGGTCCGGCGCAGTTGGACAGGATGCTGACCGAGGCCCGCGCGGGGATGGCATGGCTGCGTGAAGGGGCGAGCGTTCCGCAGCAGCAGATCCATCCGGGACTTCGCCAAGTCCCGGGCGAAGGCGCAGAAGGACATCAAGGCGAAGCTGCCGGTCCGGCAGAGGGCCGGGATGCCCCGTCCGAAGAAGAAGCGCGAGGCGCTGCCCACGCTCAACTACACCCGGCGTGGGTTTCGGCTCAAGGACGGACGTCTGCACCTGGCGGGCGGGATCGTGCTGACGGTCGTGTGGTCTCGGGATCTTCCGGCTTATCCGTCCAGTGTGCGCGTGTACCGCGACAGTGTCGGGCACTGGTATTGCTCGTTCGTCGTCCCGGCCGAAGTCGAGCCGCTTCCCGCAACCGGCGCAGTGATCGGCATCGACTGGGGTGTGAAGGAGACCGCGACCACCACCTGCGACGACCACGACCTTCACCACGCCGAGCACGGCCGAAAGGCTGCCGCGAAGCTGGCGCACTACCAGCGGCAGATGGCCCGCCGCCGACAGCCCAGGGGCAAGGCCCAGACGAAGGGCTACCGGGCCGCGCAGAAACAGGCCGCCCGCCTGCACAAGAAGGTGGCCCGGCAGCGGCAGGACACCGCTCGCAAGTGGGCCAAGGTCGTGGTCCGCGACCACGACGCCCTCGCGGTCGAGGACTTCAAGCCGAAGTTCCTCGCCAAGTCCACCATGGCCAAGAAAGCCGCTGACGCCGCTGTCGGTGCCACGAAGGCGGCCCTGATCGAGATGGGCCGCAAGCACGGCCGGACCGTGCACCTGGTACACCCCGCGCACACTACGATGGACTGCGCGCACTGCGGAGCGAGAGCCAAGCACGCACTGCCGCTGGGAATGCGCACCTACACCTGCACCGCTTGCGGAACCGTGTTGTCCCGGGACAAGAATTCCGCACGCGTGATGCTCGTCAGGGCTGGTCTGTGCCCTGCTAGTGCTGATCGTGGAAGACCTGACCAGGCGCAGCCTGGCCAGGCAGCGTGAGCTAGGAATCCCCGCTCAACCCCGAAGGAGGCAATCCCCTCCCTTCAGGGAGGGGAGCAGTCAATCGGAGTCCTCCTCCTGGGGCAGGTGCCGGTAGACCGTGGCCCGGGAGACGCCGAGGGCGGCGGCGATCGCGGTGGCCCCGCTGCCCGCCGCGTGCATCCGGCGGGCGGCCTCGATCATGGCCGGGCTCATGGCGGCGGGCCGCCCGCGCCGTCCCCCCGGCACGGGCCGGGCCGGCCCGGCGGGGCCGTCCGGGCCGGCCGGGCCGTTCGGCCCCTGTGGTCCGTGCGGGCCGTCGAGCAGGCGCCGTACGCCGTCCAGGACGGCCTCGCGCAGGGCCGGGACGGGGGCGTCGGCGTCGGCGAAGAGCACCACCGGGTCGGCGAGCATCGCGACGGCCTGGGCGGCCCGCACCCGCTCCGCGAACCCGGGATTCGGCCCCGCGACCAGGAAATTGGCCCGGAGCATGGCGTCGCGCAGGCGGGCGAGGGCCGGGCCGGGGGTGGCCAGGGCCATGTCCTGGAGGTTCAGGCGGAGCAGGTGGCGGTGCTCCAGCCAGACGTCGAGCACCCCCTCGATGGCGGCCCACCGGGCCCGGTCCGCACCGGATGCCGCGGCGCGGGCCAGCGCGGCCCCCAGATCGCGGAGCATCGGCTCCACGAGGGCGCCGAGGATGTCGGCCTTGCCGGGGAAGTGGTAGAGCACCGCCGGCTTCGAGACGCCCACCCGTTCGGCGATCTCCCGCAGCGAGGTCTCGTGGAACCCGTGGACGCCGAACAACTCCGTGGAGACCCGCAGGATCCGCCGCCGGGTATCGGGAGCCGTCTCGTAAATCGTCTCAGAATCTGCGGTTCCGCTGGTCTCCATGAAGAACAGCTTAGTCTCCGTAACCGATTTGACCGGGGATTTCTTCGGTCCGCCCTGACCGGCGGTAAGTTCGAGACCTGGCTTGCGGCCGTCCGTAAAAGAAGTGGCGCGGGCCTGAGGGCGCTTGTTACGGTGGGGACGTTCCCGCCGAGACCGGTGCGGGACCGCTCGTCAGTACGTACGCAGGCCCGGAGGTGAGTTCATTGATGACTGTCATGGCGCAGGGCGTTGCCCGCACTCAGAAGACCATCAATGTCACTTCTGTGGTCTCCGGCTGACCTCTCACCTTTCTCGCGCCCGGTAGCGGCGCGCACCGCCGGGGCCACCCTGTGAAGGGTTTCCCTTGTCTCTCCCCGCTTTCTCCGCTTCTCCTTCCTCCATGCCCTCCGGGCTTCCGCACCCCCTGGCCCCCTACGGCTGGGACGAGGCGTGGGCGGCCGAGTTCGCCCCGCACGCGGATCAGGGCCTCCTGCCCGGCCGGGTCGTCCGGGTCGACCGCGGCCAGTGCGATGTCATGACGGCGGACGGCATCGTCCGCGCCGACACCGCCTTCGTCACCCCGCACGACCCGCTCAGGGTCATCTGCACCGGCGACTGGGCGGTGTTGGAGGCGCACGGCAACCCGCGCTACGTGAAGACGTACCTGCCGCGCCGGACCGCCTTTGTACGGTCCACCTCCTCCCAGCGGTCCGAGGGGCAGATCCTCGCCGCGAACGTCGACCACGCGATCATCGCGGTGTCACTGGCCGTCGAACTGGACCTCGGCCGCATCGAGCGGTTCCTCGCGCTCGCCTGGGAATCGGGGGCGCAGCCGCTCGTGGTCCTGACCAAGGCGGACCTGGTCCCGGACCCGGTCACCCTCGGACACCTCGTCGAGGACGTGGAGGCGACGGCCCCCGGGGTCGCGGTCCTCACGGTGTCCTCGATGACCGGGGAGGGCACGGACGTGCTCGCCGCGGTGGTCGGGGGCGGTACGAGCGTGCTCCTCGGGATCTCCGGCGCGGGCAAGTCCACGCTGGCCAACGCGCTGTTGGGGGAGGAAGTGATGGAGGTCCAGGCGGCGCGCGACGTCGACGGCAAGGGCCGCCACACCACCACGACGCGCAACCTGCTCGCGCTGCCGGGCGGCGGCGTGCTGATCGACACCCCCGGGCTGCGGGGCGTCGGGCTCTTCGACGCGGAGGCGGGCGTCGGGCAGGTCTTCTCGGAGATCGAGGAGTACGCGGAGCGGTGCCGCTTCCACGACTGCGCGCACGAGGCGGAGCCGGGGTGCGCGGTGCGGGCCGCGGTGGCCTCCGGGGAGCTGGCGGAGCGGCGGCTGGACAGCTACCGCAAGCTGCTGCGGGAGAACCAGCGGATCGTCGCGAAGACCGACGCGCGGCTCCGCCAGGAGATCAAGCGCGACTGGAGGCTCCGCTCGGCGGAGGGCCGCGCGAACTATTCCGCGAAGCGGACCGGTCGGGCCTGACCGCAGCCCGGACCGGGGCTGGGCCCCGCCCCACTCCGGGGTCGCGCCCCGGCCCGCTCCAGGGCCGCTCCAAGCCCCGGGGTCCGGGCCGACTCCCAGCCCCGGGTCCGGGCCGGTACTCCGCTCGGGCCCGGACCCGCCGCGGGGCTGGCCCACCACCCGGCCCCGGGGCGGGTGTGCCGCTGTGCGGGGCGAGGTCCATTACCCGCCCTCCGCTCCTTCCCCGGGCGCTGCCCGGACCCGTCCTGGGGCTCCGCCCCCCTGACAAACTCCAGCCCCTCCGCCGTTTGAGGAGGAGGGGTCCGGGGGCCGGCCCCCGCGCAGCGGACCGGGCGATGGGCGGTGAGGGGGCTAGTGCTGTGGCCGGAAGGTTTGCCGGGTCGCGGTGTCCGGTGCGGTGCATCGCAAGGCGGAGGACCGCGACTCGTACTGGACGTACCGTCGTGGTCCGACAACGCGGCGAGGTGCCGTGCCGGGCGCCGTGACACGGTGAACCTTTCCGGTCACAGCACTAGGTGGTGCGGAAAGCGGCGGTGTCCCCGTAACCGCCATCGTCGATCACGAGGGGGACCTCCAGGCCCCACGACCGTGTCTCGTCGATCATGTCCAGGGCCGGCAGCCGCCAGTTGACCGCCGCCGAGGCATGGTCGCCGGCCAGGTGGAGCGAGACCCCGGCCTGGCAGTTGGTGACTTTGCCCGCGGTGCCGGTGTACTGCGGTGCCACACAAGCCGAGGCATCGCCGTCTTTGAGGAACCCGGTTACCCCCACCGACGCTGCTGAACCTGACCAAGCCCTACTAGGGCTTGTCCACCCTCACTTGGCCTGGTCGGCCGGCTTCTGGCCGGAGCGGGCCTTCTCGAGCAGCTCCGCGTACGGCATCTGTGCTGTGTCGCCACGCACCGCCGAGAGACCGTACCGGTCTTTGGCCTTTTCGTTCGCCAAGGGATATTTGGGATCAAACTCTATCTGCTCCTCCGGCGGCGATACGACCACAACGACGCGCGGCCAATGGTCACTTCCCACCCTGAACACCGATATGCGTTGCCGGCCGCGGGTCACGTTCAGGATTTCACTGCTGTTCGAGATTCCGGATTGATGCATGTACTTCGAATTGGGAGGAATCTTCTCCTTCTTGGCCAACTCTTCCAGTTCCCTTCCCCCCGCCCCGGAACGCTCGTATTCAGGTGGAATCTTCATTCTGTCTTTCCTGACCACGTACACCTCGGTCTGGGCCCTGAAGGCTTCAAACTGGCGACTGCCGGGATTGCCTAGCTCAACGACCACATCCTGGACGATCTGCTCTCCCGGATTCAGCACGCGGCCCACCGGCACGACGAAGTCGCCATCGTAGATCAGCTCCTCCTTGGCCGCCTTGGCGTCGAGTTTGTTGCTTGCGGGCACGCCATGAATCCAGTACTTGCTGTCGAGGACGTAGACGGGAACGTCGCCCCCGTTCTTGACGTACATGCGAACCGTCACATACAGCGGCCCCTCCTTCTTTTCCTTGCTTTCCAGACTCGACTCCTTGAATTCCGCTCCGCTCTGCACCAGCGGGGTCTTCACGTAGGGGAGGTAGATCTGCGAATACGCCAGATTGGCGCCCGCAAGCAGGCTGGAGACGATCGCCCCAATCGCGATCTGCTTGGGGTTGCGAAGGCCCTTCCACGCCCGGGCTTTGACGAGTACGGCCAGAGCAGCCGAAGACCCGACGGTCAGGGCGATCCCGATCACGGTGTAGCCGGTGAAGCGCTCGCCGATCTGCAGCAGGAGGACGGCGATGCCGCAGAGGAGGGCGATCACGACTCCGGCCAGAACGACCACTCCCGAGTATCGCCAACGCCGCTTCCCCCAGTAGTCGACACACAGCGCCGCGGCGAACACTTCCACCAGGGATACGGCCAGGATGGTGACTCCTGCGATGCGTCCACCGTAGGTCAGGGCATCCCCGCTGTCCGATATTCCGATCCGGAAGAGCGGACACGCGGTCGCGAGGAGGCCGAGGAACATGAGGACGCCGATGGTCCGCCGTCGCCACCCTCCTTTGTCCGGCCAATCAGTGCTGCCCTCGCCGCCCCAATGGATGTCGCCGGGCCCGACTTCCACGCCAGCACGTTTCAGAATCCTTTCGAGTTCCCAGGAAGACCAGGCCCTCCCCACGGCAACGCCGTCGACCTCCACCTTCCGCAAGCCGATGTCGTCAGGCGCCCCCACGGTGACCACACGCGTGTTCGCCATGACACCAGCCTGCCTCTTGAGGCCTGGCGGCGCCTCCGGAGCACGCGTCCCTGCGCCCCGCGCCGCGTCAGGGTGCGCCCGGCACGGTGCGGGGCGAATCTGGTGTTGACGTGTTGGTGTCGCTCGTCTCCCAAGGAGCCCCCATGCGTAGACGATTCCTCGGTTTCACCGCCGCCCTGGTACTGGCCGTTCTCGGTACCGCGGCCCCGGTCGCGCAAGCTGCCGCCCCGGCTGTCACCGGACCTGAGTGCGTGCAGGAAACACCGGAAGGGAAGGGAACCGTAGAGTACGACTCATCCACCGCCCTGTGGACCTGCATAGGCGGCAAGTACGACGGCGAACCCATCACCACGAGCTGAACGTCAGGGACGCGATGCTGACGTTCGCAGGTTCCACGCGATCCCGTTGAGGGCCCGCCGTTCGTCCAGCCGCGGCCGCCGCGACGACGGCCGCGGCACCAGCGCGGACAATGCAACGCACCGTGCAACACGTGATCCCCCATCAGAACCTTGTGAAGGCACTGCCTATAGCCCGTCCAGGCCCCGGGTCAGGACGCGGTCCGGGTGGATGCGGACGACCTCCGGGCTGAAGCGGGGGCCCAGGGAGTGCGGGCCCACATCCAGCGTGGCCGACCAGTGACAGCCGGGGGGTTCGCGGTGAGGTTGCGCCACTTCTTCGTCGTGCCCATCGCCAGCCCGCCCACCAGGACCGTCCCGTCGTCCTGCGCGAAGAACCCCACCGGGTTCGCCTGGGGCTGCCCGGCCGCGTTCACCGTCGCGAGCCGGCGCCAAGGTGCTGCGAACGCAGGTATGCCAGTTCGCCCTCGCTGAAACCCTTGAAACTCGACTCCGTCATGGGACAGACGATCCCAGCCGGGCCCGCGCGGCGCATCGGGCCGAAGGCCTACCCGGGCCTACGCCGAAAGCCCCGTCCGGAGCCCTAGGGCCCGGGAGGCGGGAGGCGGGCCGCGCCGCGGCTACGACCACAGCACCGTCCCCACCCACGCCCCCACCGCCAACAGGCACGCGAACAGCTCCACCAGCACGCTCGTCCCCACCGCCCGCATCACCACCCGTACCGACGCCCACGCCTCGCCGTGGGTGCCCAGGCGGCGTCGCTCGCAGAGGTAGATGCCGCCGACGAAGCCGGGGACCGCGCCCACCACCGGGAGCAGCACGAAGCCCAGTACCGCCCCGGCGCCCGCGTACACCACCATCCGGTGGGTGACGCCGACCCCCCGGAGCCGCCGCGGGGGCAGCAGCCACTTCACCACCTGCATCACCAGCAGCAGCGCCGTCGCGCCGGCCAGCAGGCCCCAGGCCACCGACGACTGTTCGTGCAGCGCCCACCACAGGAGTCCGGCCCAGACCAGGAGGGTGCCGGGGGCGCCGGGGACCAGTACACCGAGCAATCCGAGCACCAGCACCAGCCCCACCAGCAGCAACTGGGGCAGCTGAGGCAGATCCATCTGCCCAGCCTGCCTGGCCTGGGGCTATCGGGCCACCCAGCCCCGTTCGTACGCGTGCCAGCCGAGCTGGAGCCGGGTCGTGACCGCCGCCAGCTCCATCAGGCCCTTGACCCGCCGCTGCACCGTCCGCAGGCCCAGCTCCAGGTGCTTCGCCACGCTCGCGTCCGTCATCCCGGCCAGCAGGAGGGTGAGGATCTCCAGGTCCGTGGCGTCGGGCCCGCCGTCGGACTCCTCCGGCGCCCCGGTGGAGCCCAGCCGCAGGGGGAGCGACTCCCGCCAGACCGCCTCGAAGAGGCCCATCAGGGACTCCAGCAGTCCCGACGCGTGCACGACCAGCGCCGCCGGCTCCGCGCCGCGCGCCGTCAGCGGGACCATCGCGAGCGTCCGGTCCGCGATGACGAGTTTGGTCGGGACCGCGGCCGTCACCCGGATGTGCTCGCCGCGCGCCAGCGCCGTGGACGCCTCGCGGATGCCGCTGGGCAGGGTGAGCACCTCCCGTTCGATGACCACCCGGTACGCGACGCCCCGTACGGCCGCCCGCTCCTCGGCCTCGTTGTCCGTCCCCGTCACCACCTGTGGCCGGCCGCTGACCAGCGCGCACACCTCCTCCACGGCGCCGAGCTGGAGCTGGTGGAAGCGGTGGGCCACCGCGCTCGCGCCCGTCACCACCTCCACCAGGTCGTACACGGCCGGCTCGGCGGCCTCCGCCCGGTACTCCTCCGCCAGCAGCGCCGCCGCCAGTTCCGCCTGCTCCAGTTCGTGCCGCTGCTGGGTGAGCAGGGCTCCCAGGGCCACCCCGGGCGGGGCCGCCACCCACCGGCCGGGCCGGGCGGAGGACTGGGCGGCGAGCCCGTGGCGCTCCAGATGGCGCAGGGTCCGTTCGGTCTGCTGCACCGGCAGCGTCAGCCGGTGCGCGAGGTCCGGTATCTCCGCCGCCCCCAGCGCGACCAGCGCGCGGTAAGCGGACTCCTGTCCTTCGTCGAGACCTATCGCACCCAGCAACCCGTCCACCCAACCCTCTCAGTGCCGTTCCTGGCGGGAAGCGGCCACGGCGCAAACCCGCCGCCGACATCATCGCCGCACCCCCCGCCCCTCTGCCAAGGTGGCGCCACCGCAGCACCAACATCCGCTGGCCAGAAGCCATTTACGCGGCATTTTCGCCGTGCAATGCAGTAGTTGGCCGGAATTCACCTGGGGAGAGCGATGCGCCCGATATCGCGTACGGCACTGGGAGCGGCCATCGCCGCCGTCTTGGCCGTCACAGCCGTGGGCCCGTCCACGGCACGGCCGAGCGACGGAGGGGCCGGAGCAGGGTCCGGCACGGCGAAGAGGCCCCTCACCGGGAGCGAGGCGGCCGCGCGGCAGCCCACCGGGCCCGTCACGGTGACCCTGGTCACCGGTGACCGGATCCTGGTGTCCACCGACGCGGCGGGCCGCACCGCCGCCACCGCGATGCCCCGCGAGGACGGCTCGCAGCCGCTCGTACAGACCCGCCAGGCGGGCAAGGACCTCTACGTGTACCCCGAGAGCGCGATCAAGGCGCTCGCCGCGGGCAAGGCGGACGAGGAACTCTTCAACGTCACCGGCCTGATCCGGCAGGGCTACGACGACGCGCACGCCAAGAAGCTCCCGCTGATCGCCGTGTACGAGGGCTCCGCGGGCCTCGCGCGCAGCGCCCCGCCGGTGCCGCGCGGCGCCGAGCAGTCGCTGGTCCTCGGCTCCATCGGCGGCGTCGCGCTCGCCGCCGACAAGGAGAAGGCCGCCGACTTCTGGGCCGACGTCACCGGCGCGCACGTGGATCCGCGGGCGCGGTCGACCGCCTCCGCCCCGCTGAAGAAGCTGTGGCTGGACGGCAAGGTCCAGGCGAACCTGGAGCGTTCCACCCAGCAGGTCGGCGCCACCGCCGCCTGGGCCGCCGGATTCGACGGCACGGGCACCAAGGTCGCCGTCCTGGACACCGGCACCGACCTCGAACACCCCGACCTCAAGGGCCGGGTGGCCGAGGCGAAGAACTTCACCGACTCGGACACCGCCGAGGACCGCCAGGGCCACGGCACCCACACCATCTCCACCGTCGGCGGCTCCGGCACCGAGAGCGGCGGGGCGAAGAAGGGCGTCGCCCCCGGCGCGCAACTGCTCAGCGGCAAGGTCCTCAACGACTACGGCTACGGCCTGGACTCGTGGATCATCGCGGGCATGCAGTGGGCCGTGGACAGCAAGGCCGACGTGATCTCCATGAGCCTGGGAGACCCCTCCCAGCTCTCCTGCGACGACCCGATGGCCGCGGCCACAGAGGCGCTGGCCCAGAGCAGCAACGCCTTGTTCGTCATCGCCGCCGGCAACTCCGGCCCCGGCAACAACACGGTCTCCTCGCCCGGTTGCGCGCCCAGCGTGCTGACCGTCGGTGCCGTGGACCGCGACGACAAGACGGCCTCCTTCTCCAGCCGCGGCCCGGCCGGCCTGAACCACACCCTCAAGCCCGAGATCGCCGCCCCCGGCGTCCAGATCTCCGCCGCCGCGGGTGGCCGCGGGGTGTACGCGTACACCTCCATGTCCGGCACCTCGATGGCCACCCCGCACGTCGCGGGCGCCGCCGCCATCGTCAAGCAGCGCCACCCCGACTGGACCCCGCAGCAGATCAAGGCCGCGCTGGTCGGCTCCGCGAACACCGCGGTCCCGGGCGACGTACGGGAGACCGGTGGCGGGCGGCTCGATGTCAAGGCCGCCATCGAGACCACCGTCACCGGCGCCCCCGCGCTCCAGGGCGGCACGTTCAACTGGCCGCAGGACCGCAGCGACCGCACCGCCGTCGAGGTCCCGTACACCAACACGGGGACCAAGCCCGTCACGCTGAACCTCTCCGTCGAGAAGGTCACCGGCAACGACGGCTCCGCCGTCCGCAGCCAGGTCGCCCGACTGGAGAAGCGCACCGTGACCGTCCCGGCCGGCGCCACCGTCAAGGTGCCGCTCGCCCTGGACCCGGCCGCGAAGCTGGACCGCTCCCAGTACGGGGACGTCACCGGCCGCGTCGTCGCCACGGCCGAGGGCGTGCACGTCTCCACCCCCTTCTCCCTCTACGTGGAGCCGGAGACGGTCACGCTGCGCGTCAAACTCCTCGACCGTGCGGGCAAGCCGGCCACCGGCCCGTCCTCCCTGGACGTGATCGGCACCGACGACGCCACCGGCGAGCGCCGCTTCAACGAGGGCGCCGCCGACCAGGTCTACCGGGTCCGCCCGGGCTCGTACTTCCTCTCCGCCTTCGTCGGCACCCCCGACGCCGGCGACAACCCGACGATGTACGACTCGCTCACCTACCTCGGCCGCCCGCAGACCGAGATCAAGAAGGACACGGTGATCGTGCTGGACGCCCGCAAGGCGGCCAAGCTGAACATCGCCACCGACAAGCCCACCGAGGCCCGCGCCACCACCCTCGGCTTCTCCCGCTCCTGGGGCGAGGAGGGGTGGCTGCACGCCGGAACCGCCATGGGCGGCCGCACGATCCGCGGCTACTACGCCTCGGTCGACGGCACCGCCAAGGAGGGCGACTTCGAGTTCGGCAGCTACTGGCGGGCGGCCGCGCCGCTGCTCTCCGAGCTGAAGGCCTCCGGAGGCCCGGTGCTGCACCCGATCACCGCCTCCACCGGCAGCGACAACCTCGACGGCGCGGGCAGCGCACCGCTGGTGGGCGCGGGCTCGGGCACCCCCGAGGAGCTCGCCGCCGTCGCCGCCAAGGGCGCGATCGTCCTGGTCAAGACGACGGACGAGGGCTCGGCTTACGAGGTCGCCGGCAACGCGAAGGCGGCCGGAGCCAAGGCCGTCCTCGTCTACCGAGACGCCCCCGGCCGCTGGCAGGCCTTCACCGGCTACGCGGGCGGCTCCCTCCCGATGCTGACCGTCGAATCGGCCGAGGGCCGGGCCCTGCTGGCCAAGCTCGGCAAGGGCCCCGTCACGCTGAGCTGGAAGGGCAGCGCGAAGAGCCCGTACGTCTACAACCTGGCCCAGATCGAGAAGGGCCAAATCCACGGGGACCGCACCTACCGGGTGCGCGACCGTGACCTGGGCACCGTCGAGTCGGCCTACCAGTCGATGGGTGTCGCCTCCGACTTCATCGACCTGACCGGGGCCTACCGCCCGCTCGGCAACGCCGTGTACTTCGGCTCCATCGACACCGTCGCGGTACCGGGCAAGCGCACCGAGTACTACTCCGCCGGGGACACCGCCTGGGACCACATGGTCTCCAGCAGCTTCCCGTGGGGCGAGTTCATGACCGACCAGCAGCGCACCTACAAGGCGGGCTCGAAGCGCGCCGAGAACTGGTACGACGGGGTCATCGGCCCGGTGGCGCCGCGCGACACCGCGGGCAAGGAGCAGCTGGCCGCCGAGCGGCAGGGCAACCTGATCGGCTTCGCCTCGGCCCTGTGGGGCGACAGCGGGCACTACGCGCAGCAGGGCTCCTTCGGAGACCTCGGCAACGTCTCGCTCAAGCGCGACGGCGAACCGCTGGGCGACACCGGCTACCCGTTCGGGGTCTTCGAGGTCCCGGCCGGCGAGGCCACGTACGAAATGACCCAGCAGCTGGAGAAGTTCGGCCAGCCGGCCCGCACCTGGCAGCGCTCCTCCGGGATCCAGACCACGTGGACCTTCCGCTCGAAGCTGGACGCGGCGCAGTACTCGCAGGCGCTGCCGATCCTCTTCCCGCGGATCTCCGCCCCGCTGGACGGCATGAAGACGCTGGCCGCGGCCAACGGCCAGCAGATCGGCCTCGGGGTCAGCGGGCACGCGGGCTACGCGCCGGGCGCCCTCAAGTCGGCCGAGCTGTCGTACTCGTACGACGAGGGCGGCACCTGGACCGAGGCGAAGGTGAGCGAGCGCGGCGGGCAGTGGACCGCGACCGTGGACCACGCCGGGGCGGCCGGCAAGCAGGTCATGCTCAAGGTCGAGCTGACCGACGCGAACGGCGCCACCGTCACCCAGATGGTCGCGCGGGCGTACGACATTCGGTAAGTCGTACGACATAGAGCAGGGGGGTCCATCGGACGGCGGTCCGATGGGCCCCCCTTTTTCCTGCGTTCGCCGGATTTCGGCTGCGCCGGAGCCCGACAATGAGGGCCATGAGTCAGCGGGACGCGGGCGCGGATGACTGGTGGCAGAAGCTCTACGAAGACCCCGACGCGGGACCGGAACCCGACCCCCGGGACACCCTGGAACACCGGTTCCGCTCGGCGGCGGTACTGGTGGCCCCTACCCCGACCCCGGCCCCGACCCCGGTACCCCGTCCCCGGAGGGATCCGGGCCCCCCGGTCCCGCCGGGGGCACCTGGGGCGGCTCCCGGGCCGGTGGTGGAGGCGGGGTCGCCTGCGGTTGCTCCCGGGCCGGCGGTGGACATCGGGCTGCCGGTCCCGGCTCCCGTCCCGGCTCCCGGGCCGGCTCCCGTCACGGCTCCCGGGCCGGTACCCGCGCCGGAGGCAGGCCCGCCGGGGGCGGAGGCCTGGGCCGAGGACGCGTACGGCGGCTCGGTGCTGCCGCCGCCACGGGATCCCCGCGAGGGCGGCCAGACCTGGTACGCGCTCGGGAGCGTCGCCGTCCCGCCCGCGCTGCCCCCCGACGAGTCGGGGGAACCGTCCGACTGGAGCTGGGGCCCACGGGACGAGGGCCCCGCAGCGGCTGCGCCCCCGGAGCCGGACCCCGACCCGGCAGGGGCCGGGCGCGGCCCCGACGGCGGCCCGTACACCGGAGCCGGGCACCCGGGCCCGTCCGCCCCGGCCGGGTCCGGCCAGGCACTGGGTGCGGGTGCGAGTGCGGGCGCCGATGGCGGTCCGTGGCCGGGCCCGGGCACTGGTTCGACCCCGGACCCAGCCATCGGCTCGGGTCTCCGCCCTGGGTCCGCCCCCGGCGCCGACCCTGCTCCCGGGTCCGGCCGCGATTCCGGTCCCGGGTCCGGGACCGGGTTTGGGACCGGCGCTGTTGTTGGTCCCGGCTCAGGCCACAGCTCTGGCCCTGCCTCCACTCCCGGCTCAGGCCCCGGCCTGGGCTCAGGCCCTGGCCTCGGATCCGGCGCCGGACCTGGCCTCGGTTCCGGCCCTGCTCCCGGGTTTGGTCCCGGTCCCGGGTCTGGTTCCGACTCCGTTGTTGGTCCCGGCCCAGGCGACAGCTCTGGCCCTGCCTCCACTCCCGGCTCAGGAGCCGGCCTCGGCTCAGGCCCCGGCCCCGGCTCAGGCCCCGGCCCCGGCCCCGGCTCAGGCCCCGGCCTCGGTTCCGGCGCCGGACCTGGCCTCGGTTCCGGCCCTGCTCCGGGGTTTGGTTCCGGCTCCGTTGTTGGTCCCGGCCCAGGCGACAGCTCTGGCCCTGCCTCCACTCCCGGCTCAGGAGCCGGCCCCGTTCCCGGGTCAGGCCCCGTTCCCGGTACCGGCCTCGGTACCGGTTCGGGGTTTGGGTCCAGCTTCGGGTCCGGTGTTGGCCCCGGCTCAGATCCCAGTTCGGGCCCTGCCGTCAATCCCGGGGCCGGCTCCGGGCCCGGTCCCGGTGCTGACCCTGGATACGGTTTCGGTTCCGGGTCCGAGTTCGGCCCGGACTCCCGCTCCGGTGTCAGCCTTCCCTCCGGGGCCGGTCCAGGCTCTGGTCCCGCTCCGGGCTCCGGCCCTGGCCCCGGCTCCGGCCTCGGCCCTGGCTTCGACGCCGGATCCGGCCCTGGACTCGACGTCGGACCCGGCTTCGCCCTCGGGTCCCATCCCGGTTCCGGGTCGGGCTGGGGGGCCGCTCCCGCGTTCGAGGGCGGTTCCGGCGGCGGCCTCGGGGCGGGCTCCGATACCGGGGCGAGGCCCGGCGCGCCGGGCGGCGGGGTCGGGAAGGAAGCCGGTCCGGACGCCGGGCAAGGAGACGGGGGCGGTGCCCGGGGTTCCGGGGTCTCGGGGGTGCCGCGGCCCGTGGTGGCGCATCTGGGGGACCGGCCGCCCACGTACGCCGCGGAGCCCATCGCGCTGCCCGCCGCCGACCCGGCCGGGCTCGCCGCGCTGACCTCCGACACCGTGCTGGAGGGGGCCCAGTACGGCGGCTACACGCTGCGCGCCGCCTCCGTGCGCGGGGACTCCGCGCGGTTCCGGGGCGAGGCCCGGCGGGACTTCCTGCTCACCGCCCGCTTCGGCACCGGCCCCGACGCGCTGGTCCTGGTCGTGCTCGCCGGCGGGGACCGGGCCGCGCCCGGAGCCGCCGAGGCCGCCGCCGAGGTGTGCCGCTCCGTCGCGGGAGCCGTCGGGCGGAGCCAGGAGCGGCTGTCGCAGGACATCCGGGACGGCCGGCGCGAAGCCCTGCGCTCCGGGCTCCAGCGGCTTACCGACCGCGGCTACGGGCAGTTGCGCGCCCGCGCCGCGGAGCGGGGGCTCCCGGAGGACGGCTACACGGCCGGGCTGCGCGGACTGCTGCTGCCGGTCGACCCCGGCTGCCGCACCCGGGTCTGCTTCGGCGCAGGCGCGGGCGGCCTGTTCCGGCTCAGGGACGGGCAGTGGCGGGACCTGGAGGAGCCCGCCCCGGCACCCGCCCCGGCGCCGGCCCCACCCGCCGACCCCGCCGGATTCCGCTTCCGCTTCAGGGCCTCCGTGGCCCGCCCCGGCGACACCCTGCTCCTGTGCTCCGGCGGCCTCGCGGACCCGATGCGCGAGGAGGAACCGCTCTCCGCCGAGCTCGCCGCCCGCTGGGCCGACGCACCCCCGCCTGGCCTCGCCGCCTTCCTCGCGGACACCCAGCTCCGCCTCAAGGGGTACGCCGACGACCGGACGGCCGCCGCGGTCTGGGAGGCGTAACCCGGCGGATCATGCGTGGATGGAAGGCGCACACGGCAGAGCCGAACCGGAAAGGGCGCCCCCTCCATGGCCAAGCAGAACGTGGCGGAGCAGTTCATCGACATTCTCGTGCGCGCCGGCGTGCGGCGGATGTACGGAGTCGTCGGGGACAGCCTCAACCCCGTCGTCGACGCGATCCGCCGCACCGGCGGCATCGAGTGGATCCAGGTGCGCCACGAGGAGACCGCCGCCTTCGCGGCCGGCGCCGAGGCCCAGCTCACCGGCACCCTCGCCGCGTGCGCGGGCTCCTGCGGCCCCGGCAACCTCCACCTGATCAACGGGCTCTACGACGCCCACCGCTCCATGGCCCCGGTCCTCGCACTGGCCTCCCACATCCCCTCCGGGGAGATCGGCCTCGGCTACTTCCAGGAGACCCACCCCGACCGGCTGTTCACCGAGTGCAGCCACTACAGCGAGCTGATCTCCAACCCGCGCCAGATGCCCCGGGTGCTCCAGAGCGCCGTCCAGCACGCCATCGGGCGTGGCGGGGTCAGCGTGGTGTCCCTGCCCGGGGACATCGCCTCCCAGCCCGCACCGGAGCAGAGCATCGAGCACGCGCTCGTGACCGCGCGGCCGACCGTACGGCCCGGCGACGGGGAGATCGACAAGCTGGTCCGGCTCATCGACGAGGCCGACCGGGTCACCCTGTTCTGCGGCAGCGGCACCGCCGGCGCGCACGCCGAGGTCATGGAGTTCGCCGGCCGGGTCAAGGCCCCCATCGGGCACGCCCTGCGGGGCAAGGAATGGATCCAGTACGACAATCCGTACGACGTCGGCATGAGCGGGCTGCTCGGCTACGGCGCGGCCTACGAGGCCACCCACGAGTGTGATCTGCTGATCCTGCTCGGCACGGACTTCCCGTACAACGCCTTCCTCCCCGACGACGTCAAGATCGTCCAGGTGGACATCCGGCCCGAACACCTCGGCCGCCGCTCCAAGCTGGACCTCGCGGTCTGGGGCGACGTGCGCGAGACCCTGCGTGCGCTGAACACCCGGGTGAAGGCCAAGACCGACCGCCGGTTCCTCGACCGGATGCTGAAGAAGCACGCCGACGCCCTGGAAGGGGTGGTGAAGGCCTACACGCGCAAGGTGGAGAAGCGCACCCCCATCCACCCCGAGTACCTGGCCGCGGTCCTCGACGAACTGGCCGACGAGGACGCCGTCTTCACCGTGGACACGGGCATGTGCAACGTATGGGCGGCGCGCTATCTTTCCCCGAACGGAAAGCGCCGCATCATCGGATCCTTCAGCCACGGCTCCATGGCCAACGCCCTTCCGCAGGCCATCGGCGCACAGTTCACCGATCGCGGACGTCAAGTGGTGTCGATGTCGGGCGACGGCGGTTTCTCCATGCTGATGGGAGATTTCCTCACCCTGGTGCAGTACGACCTCCCCGTCAAAGTGGTCCTCTTCAACAACTCATCGCTCGGCATGGTCGAGTTGGAGATGCTGGTTTCCGGCCTCCCTTCGTACGGAACGACGAACAAGAACCCCGACTTCGCGGCGATCGCCCGCGCGGCGGGCGCGTACGGGGTCCGGGTGGAGAAGCCCAAGCAGCTCACAGCGGCTTTGAGGGATGCTTTCAAGCACAAGGGACCCGCTCTGGTGGACGTGGTCACGGACCCCAACGCCCTGTCCATTCCACCGAAGATCAGTGCAGAAATGGTGACCGGATTCGCACTTTCGGCCAGCAAGATCGTGCTGGACGGAGGGGTGGGCCGGATGATCCAGATGGCGCGATCCAACCTCCGCAACGTGCCGCGCCCCTGAGCCCGGATGCGTGCGGATTCCCCCGGGGGGCATGCATCCCGTAGGCCTGTTCGACAGGCGGGCCGTCGGGCAGCGGGCATACGGGAGGTACATCGCCGTGCGGGTGGGGGCGAAGGCCGGGAAGCTGTGGCGGAGAGGGCGGCCGGTGCCGCGCGAACCGTCGGCCGAGGACGGGACGGCGATGGACGGTTCGGGGATCACCCGGAGCGTGCGGCGGGCCGATCTCAAAGCAGTGGGAGAAGTCCGCAGGGATTTACGGGAGTTGATGCGCCACCGGTGCCGGGCGGAGGCCGCCGAGGTGGCCGAGCTGCTGATCACCGAGCTCGTCACCAACGCCCTCGTCCACACCGATCAGGGCGCCGAGGTCTCCGCGACGCTCGCCGCCGACCGGCTGCGGGTGGAGGTCCGCGACTACGCCGCCCGCCGGCCCAGGCCGCACGTACCGTCCGCCGACGACGGTACGCACGGCAGGGGGCTGGTGCTGGTGCAGTCGCTCGCCGACGCCTGGGGCGTGGACGCGCTCGGACTGGCGCTGGGCGGCGGCAAGGTGGTGTGGTTCGAGCTCGACGGAGCGCAGGAGGCGGGGCCCGCCTGAGTGATCGGGCGGACCCCGCGACGCGGATCCCGGACGGGCGTGCGCCCCTCAGCTCAGCCGAACTGCTGCTCCAGATCCTTCAGCTTGCGTTCCAGCGAGTCGAGCCGGGGGAGCGTCTGGGTGTCGTCCTCGGCGGTGAGGTCCACCGTCCGGGGGCCGACGGCCGGGTCAGCGGATTCGGTTCCGCTCACGGCCTGCAGGGAGGGCCGGCGCCGTAGGGGCAGCTGTCCGGTTTCCACTATGGCCGGCTCCGCGCCGACCGGCGCGGAGCCCGCTCCGGGGGCCAGCCCCGGCACCTCGACCTGACGGGCGCGGGCCAGGCGCCCGAACGCCCGGTTCTGCCGGCCGAGCGCCTTGATGTGGGCCCGGTCCAGACGGTGTTGCTCCCGCCTGCGGTGCCGGTCGTTCTCCTTCTCCTTCTTGTCCTCGCGCACCTCGTCCACGGCCTCGTCGAGGGTGCGGACCCCCTCCAGCAGCATCAGCGACCACGCGCCGAAGGTCTCCCGGGGCGCCCGCAGCCAGCGGACCATCCGGATCTGTGGCAACGGCCGTGGAATCAGGCCCTGTTCGCGCAGTGCGGCCCGACGGGTCTGCTTCAGCGCGCGGTCGAAGAGCACGGCCGCCGAGAGCGACATGCCGGCGAAGAACTGCGGAGCCCCGTCGTGGCCGAGGCCGCGCGGGGCGTGCACCCAGTTGAACCAGGCGGCGGCTCCCGCGAACAGCCAGACCAGCATGCGCGAGCCGAGGGCCGCGTCGCCGTGGCTGGCCTCGCGGACGGCGAGCACCGAACAGAACATGGCGGCGCCGTCGAGACCGAAGGGAACCAGGTACTCCCAGCCCCCGGTGAGGTTGAGGTTCTGCCGGCCGAAGCCGACCAGCCCGTGGAAGGAGAGCGCCGCGGCGACCGCCGCGCAGCAGAAGAGCAGGACGTAGGAGGCGGTCCCGTAGATGGCTTCCTTGCGCCGCCGCCGCTCCTCGCTGCGCTCCCAGCTGTCCTCGGCCACCCCGGCCTTCTCGCCTTCACGCTTGCCCCGGGCCAGTACCGCCACTGCCGCAAGTACGCCCAGGATCAGCAGGCTGCCGGGCAGCAGCCAGTCCAGCGATATGTCGGTCAGTCTCATGCGGTTGTCCCTTGCCTCGCGTATGCGGCTGTTCGGCTTGTGGCCGGTGCGGCTTTCCGGGCGCCATAGTGGCGCAGCCGGTGAGCCGTACACGCGGGTTTCGGGGCAAGTGGACGCCAACGGGGGGTGGAGCCCGCCGGATAGGGTGTTGCGGATCGAACTCCAGCTCGTGCGCGCCGAGTTGAGTTCGATTTCCGTCAGTCGGACGGGTGGGTTGAGGCGGCGGAGGCGGCGGCGCGCAAACTCGGTGGCGGCCGGGCGTCCGGGTGGGTGACACTGGCCGACCGTCGGCGCCGAGGGTGCTGCTGCCGGTCCGCGCTGTCTAGGAGATTCATGACGAGCAGGTTCACCGAGTTGAGCGTCGACTGCCACGATCCGGAGCGGCTCGCCGTCTTCTGGTCCGAGGTCCTGGACTTCAAGGTGATCGAGCAGCGCGAGGACATGGTCGAGATCGGCTCCTGGGTGCCGACCGTCGAGGACATCCGGGCCCGTCACATGCCGCCCACCCTGGTGTTCGTCCGGGTGCCCGAGGGCAAGGCCGTGAAGAACCGCCTGCACCTCGACGTCAGCCCGATCGACTGCAGTACCGCGGACGAGGTGACCAGACTGCTCGGCCTCGGCGCCACCAGGGCGGACGTGGGCCAGGGCCCGGACCGGAGCTGGGTGGTCATGGCCGACCCCGAGGGCAACGAGTTCTGCGTCCTGCGCACCCTGGCGCCGTAGTCGGCGGTCAGGCGGCCGTCAGGCGGGCGACCCGGTCCTCGTCGCAGGTGCGGGGGCAGGTGACGCAGGTGTCGTCCGGGCGGATCGTGTAGAAGAAGCAGCAGCTCGCCCGGTCGCGGGTGGGCAGCTCCCGGCCGTCCGGGGCTTCGAGGGTGCGGAAGCCCGCGCCTCCGGTGTACGGGGCGGTCGCGCCGGGGAAGAGCCGGTCCAGCTCGCGCATCGCCCGCTGCTCCTCGGCCTCGCCGAGCAGGTTGGCCACGTACCAGAGGCTCTCGACCACGTCGTCGGTCACCATGCCCCACAGGGCGCGCCGCCCGCGCCGCGTCCGCGGGCCGAAGCCCACCACGAGCGGTTCGAGGTGCAGGGCCACCGCAGCCCGTACCTCGGCCCGCAGCGCGCCCTCGTCGGGCACGACCCGGGCCCCGGGGAGCGCGGCCGCCGGGTCGTCCGGCAGGCAGGCGAAGGAGTGGACGCGTACGGCCATCCGGCCGTCGATCCGGTGGAAGGACACGGCCTCCGGGGGCAGGAGCGGCACGCGCCGGTCCAGGAACCACGGGATGGTGATCAGCAGACAGGCCATCCACGCGTACCGGTGCAGTCCGAACCCCGCCACCACGTCGGGCCGACCCGGGCGCCCGTAGTCGCGGAGTATCTGCGCCTCGTCCCACGCGAGGAACGTCTCCAGGGCCTCGCCGCCCGCCGCGAGCTCGTCCGCACCGACCCACCCCACACCGCGAGGGGAGGGTTCGTGCGGGGCGAGCTCGGTGACGCGCAGTCCGCCGTAGACCTCGGTCAGCCGGGCGTAGGCGTCCGCCACCGGAGAGCCGGCCGGGGCGGGGGTGCGTACGGGGCGAACGCTGCCCTGGGTGGGCGCGACGGCCGTGACGGTCATGGCGAACCACCGAATCACGCGATCGTTAACAGGTAAGCCTTACCTTACCTGATCTCCGTCGGGTGTGGGAAGCCCGGCTATTCTTCGGGGCAGGTCGAAACCCGTGGGAGGACCGAGTGCGCGATACGGCCCGAGCCCGGGTACCGGAACAGCAGGACCGCAAGGTGGTGCGCCACTCCGTGCGCGGGCAGATCCTCGACGCCCTGCGGGCGGCGCTGGTCGCGGGCGAGCTGGCGCCGGGGGAGATCTACTCGGGCCCGGCCCTGGGGGAGCGGTTCGGGGTCTCCGCGACGCCCGTGCGCGAGGCGATGCAGCAGCTGGCGCTGGAGGGGGTCGTCGAGTGCCTCCCGAACCGGGGCTTCCGGGTCCTGACCCGGACCCCGGGGGAGCTGGCGGAACTGGCCGAGGTCAGGGCGCTGCTCGAAGTCCCCGTGATGCTGCGGCTGGCCCGTACGGTGCCGTCGGGGGCCTGGGCCGCGCTGTCGCCTGCGGCGGCCGAGACGGTGGAGGCGGCCGCCGCGGGTGATCCGGCGCGGTACGCCGACGCGGACCGGGCGTTTCACCGTGCGGTGCTCGCGCTGGCGGGCAACGGCCAGCTCCTGCTGGTGGCGGAGGACCTCCACAGGCGCTCCCAATGGCCCCTGCCGGGGCCGCGCCGCATCCACCGGACGGACCTCGTCGCGGACGCGGCGCAGCACGTGGCGGTCCTGGCCGCGCTGTCGACGGGCGACCTCGCGGCGGCGGAGTCCCTGATCCACGCCCACTTCACGTCCCGCTGACGCTGCGGGGGTGGGCCGGTGCCGGGGGCGGGGTGGGGTGTCGGCCTGGACTGCATGATTTAGGCGCCCTGTGCGCAGCTTCGGCAGTGGGTGGGTGTTGCTGCGCCACAAATC
>NZ_JBWJVM010000029.1:0-92816 GCF_056428985.1 Streptomyces sp. CA189
CCCTTGCTCGATGGCACATCAGAGCACTCAGGGGCTGAGAGCCGGTCAATATCGCCTGTCAATCGGTCAAGATCGCCTGTCAGAGGACAATCAACAACGGGGTAGTCACGGAACTCGCGACAGAGCCAGTATCTACTGACCGCCGTCAGCGTCACCGTGAGTGGTCGCCGGGGGCGTATCGGGCCCAGGTTCCTCCGGCTTCGGTGACCAGTCGGGTGGCGGTCTTGTCGCGGTAACCGAGTGCCTTCGCGATGACGGGGGCCGGGGCCTGGAGGACGAGTCGTCGGATCGCGGAGGTCCTGCCGCGCTGCGGCGGGATGCCGATCTCTCGCAGGTGGACTTGGAGGCTGACCGGGTTCATGGGCTGTCCGGGCTGGCGGCCGGGGAAGAGCGACTGTGAGCTTCTGCTGCTGCTGGTGTAGGGCAGGTGCTGGCGGGACTGGATGTGCCCGCATAAGGCCAGCGACGGGCTCCGGCAGCGGGGACGGCGGATCTCCCAGCCGGACGGTGACGGTGGCGCCGTCGTCGAGGACGTCGTCGACCGTGAGGCGGACGATGCTGGTGACGGGTTGCGCGTAGAGGAGAGACGCGCGTCGAGATGAAGCAGTCCGGTGCGCCCCAGGCGCCCGTGGCCGGCCCCCGGGCCGAGGAGAAGCGGTCCACCAGCACGGACGCAGAAGGCCGCAAGACGGAGACCGCCGAGGTCAAGCCGTCCGTTCCGCCCGCGCACTGACCTGACGGACACGCCGAAGACGAAAGGCGCCGTATGAGCAGGCTGCTGGAAGCGGTGTGTGTGCTGACCGTGGGCGTCCTCGTTGCGCTCCTTGTATGGGGTGCTAACCGTGATGCCGTACAGGTGGCGTGGCGGAACGGCGAGCTGAGCGGTGTGACGGTTGTGCTCGTGGGGGCGTGTGCGCTGTGGCTGGTGCTGTGGCGCAGGCGTACCGGGCGCGGCCGGCTGGCATGGCCGCTTGCGGTGCTGCTGTGCGGTGCGGCCGTTGCGCTGGTTGTGGCGTCCATGGCCGGTTGACCGGCGCAGGCAGGTGGGGCTTCCCGTCTTGTGGGCGGGGAGCCCCGCTGACGTTTTACTGGCTGTTCCGTCGGTCCCCGACGCCGGGGGCGACACGCTTTGCGACGGCGCGGATGATGTCGCCGCCTGGGTCAGGCTCCGGGTGATCTCGGCGGTGGTGGGCGCGCGGCGCCCGGCCGCCCGGTCCCGTGCGACCACCTCCGCCGAGCCCTCCGCCCAGTGCGCCTGTTCGACCAGTCGCAGCACTCCGTCGGCGGCCGCGGCTGGACCGTGAGCTCGTTGGCGTGTGGCCGTTACTGAGGTTTTCTGTTCGGCGTCGGGCAGTGACGGTTCATGGTCCCTTCGGTATGACGGTGGGGTGAGATATCCGGAGGGTTGGGGGCTGACCTCTGAGATTCGGGCATTTCGTGAGGGGATCCGGCTTCAGTCCGTCAAGAGGTTCACGGCGGGTGAGAAGACCGCGGTAATCGAGCCCGCTGTCGATCCCCTGCCAGCCAGCCTGCCACCGGGCACTGGCAAGCGGTCCGGACCTGCCCTCGGACCGGACCGCTCGCACCGGGTGCTACTCCTCGCTAGGCCTCCTGGCCCGCTGAGTGGAAGTTGATGCGTTCCTTGATGACGGGGAAGCCGGCCTTGGTGAAGTTCGCGGCCATGGGGAAGTTGCCCTGGTCGGTCGATCCGGTGACGACCTCCGCGCCCTGCTCGACGAGGAGGTGGGTGCACTCCGCGAGGAGGTCGTAGGCGTAGCCGTGACCGCGCTGCTCCGGCAGGACTCCGATGAAGCCGATGGTCGGGCCGGAGGGGTTGTGGGCCGGTATGTGGATGCCGGCCAGGTCGCCCTCGGGCGTGTGCGCGATCTGCCACCACTCCCGTGGGGAGGGGCACCAGTGGAGGAAGTCGAGTTCCTCCTGGGCGGCCTGGTCGAGACCGCCCTCCTCGATGGCCCTGAGCGCGTGGGCGTCCAGGGTGACGGAATGGATGCGGCGAAACGCGTCGAAGAACACGGCGTCGTCGGGTTCGGCGCTGAAGCGCAGGCGTCCGGGCCGCTCGGGCAGACCTTGCTCCGGGGTCCAGCGGTACAGGAAGCGTTCCACCAGGAGTTCGTACCCAGCGGCTCGTGCGGCGGCGAAGCGCGTCTCGGCGCCGGCCCGCAGTTCGGGGTCGTCCCGCCAGCCGCTGGGCACGTTGATCTCGAGTTCGACCTGCCAGGGAGCGGAGCGCAGGAGTTCGGCTCCGGCCTCCTCCTCCCCCTCGGCCACGTCGAACCAGTTGATGTTGACGGGCTCCGAGTCGTCGGGGCCGCCCCACCACGCGCCGCGTGCAACGACTTCGCCATCGCGCAGGGCGACGCGCTTCCAGTGGGGGCGGAACCGAGTACGCCGGTGACCCTCACGGGCGCCCAGGGGGTCGGGAAGTGCGTCAAAGAGATGTGCGTCGCTCGCGGAGAGCGCACGGATGACCAGATTGGTCATGGATTCCTCCGGGATACAGGCTGCTTGGAGCGCCCCCGGTCAGAACTGAGAAACCACGCCGGGATGCTGGAAGAGGGAGCGCTGGAAAGGTGTGAACCACACGGCACTCGCCTCCTTCCGTTCATCTCAGGGCGTGGAGCCACACGGTACGTGATCTTCCGCGGGTCCGTCCACGGATTTCTGCTGCCCTTGGAAGGAAGGGTTTCGCGGGAGGAGGCAGGGCGCTCTCAATGGCCCACGGGGCCTTACTACTGAGGTTCTCAGGGTGGGGTCAGCGGGTTGATGGCCAGGCCGGTGGAGGTGAGGCAGCCGTCGATCAGGCGAGGCCGAAGCTGAATCTTGCGTAACTCGCGTCGCAGTACGCGGTCGAGGTCGTCGGGTGTGTCGAAGGCGGTGTTGGCCATCGCTCGGCGTACCAGTGACCAGAAGGTCTCGACGGGGTTCAGGTCAGGGGCGTAGGGCGGGAGGCGGACGGTGGTGAGCCAGTCATGCTCGGCCTCATAGCGTTTCAGCCCGGCTGCGAGGTGGGTGTTGAGGTTGTCCCAGACCACCACGATCGGTCCTCCGAGCTGGATGTGCGCCCGCACCAGGAGGTCGCGGTAGTCCTTCCAGGAGAAGCTTTTGCGTGCGCCCTTGAGGAGGAGATGGGCGCGGGGCCGGTAGATGAGACGGGCCGGTTCGCCGGGTTTGTAGCAGCACAGTGCGGCGACCGAGGTCCTGCGGCGGGAGCGGCCGCGGACGCGGATGACGGGGGTGTGTCCGCGCCGGCCCCAGGTGCGGGCGCGGGGCGGCGTCATGGAGAATCCGGCCTCGTCCTCGAAGACGATCCAGCCCCCGTGGGCCGCCGCGACGCTTTTACCCGCGGCCACACCTCCTTCTTCCACAGCTCGACGGAGTCCTCGTCGCGTTCGAGTGCTCTGCGGGCGGGCGCCTGCCAGGACCAGCCGTGCCGTTTCAGCAGCCGCCAGACCGTCGCCACCGACAGCGTCAAACACAAACGGCGGCGGATCACCGCCTGGACGCGGACCAGGGTCCACCGCTCATCCTTGAAACCGTGTGCTGACGGGCCCTTGCCGAGCTCGTCCTCGAGAACGGCGAACTGGGCGTCGGTCACGGTCGGGCAGTTCGCCGGCCCACTCGAGCGAAGGGCCTCCATACCGCCCTCGCGCCAGGCACGGCGCCAGCGTTCCACCGATCGGACACTCACCCGCAGATCCTTCGCGATCACCCACGGTCTTCTCACCCACCACAAACCGCACACCGGCATCGAGCCGGATCCCCTCACGAAACGCCCGACGCTCAGCAGTCAGGCCCCCACCCTCCGGATAACGTATACCACCGGCATACCGCAGGGATCACGACCCGTCACCACCCGACGACAACCCGAAAACCTCAGTAGTCCTCTGCGTGTTCGGCGAAGTATTCGAGGGTGTCTTCCGCGGTGACGATGGGGAGCAGGCGCTCGTACTCGGCGTAGTCCTCGTCGGTCATGATGTCGATGGCGTCGTCGACCACGGAGCCCTCGGGGAGCTTGGCGAGGTACTTCAGGAGCAGGTCGACGAAGACCTGCCGCTTTGCGTCGATGTCGCGCAGCCAGTCGGCTTCACGTCGCAACTGCGCCAGCCCGGCGGCCTGCTCTTCCGGGGTGATGGTGTTGAGCAGGAGGTGCTCGGCGTGGGTGAAGGGACGCCCGTCGCGATGGTAGGGGCGCGTGGGGTCGTCGAGGTGGCCGTCCCAGTCGACGTCGGTGAAGAGAACGACGACGTCGGGGCGGATGGAAGGCTGGGGCACGGGTGGGTTCCTTCTGTGGGGTCGTGTGATCGGTCTGCGGTGCTGAGCGGTTCGGGGCGGTGTCTGTGGGTGGTGCTCGGGGCATAGGGGTGCGCCTTGGGTTAGGGGCATGGGCTGCGGGTGCGAAGGGCTTTCCCGCCGGGGTGGGTTGGCTGCTGAGCGGGTGACGGCTGCCCTGGCCATGGGTGGTCGAGCCCGTCAGCCAGGTGGTGTCCCTTGTCGGATCGCTGTGATCAGCGCCGACGAGTGGCTTCGTTCGCTGCCCTGTTCGCGGGTTGCGCCGGTGCCGAGGGCAGGGTCCCGTGCTTGCCTCGGGTGGGTGTGGCGTGGACGTTTCCGGGGTCGGCGGGCAGGTGGGCGAGGCGGCGCAGGCGCCAGGTGAGGACGTCGCTGACCGAGGTGGCGCTGTCCAGTTCCCGGTGCCGGGTGGCTTCGGTGAGCAGGGTGGTCGGATCGTGGCCAGCGGCGTGGGTGTCGGCGAGGGTGGCTGCCAGCGCGGGCCAGCCGGGCTCGGCCAGGACCTGTTCGGCGAGGTCGGGGACCACCTGGCGCAGAATGGCCGCGTGCCGGTGCTGTAAGGGTTGGGGCAGGACGCGGCCTCGCTGGCGGAGCACGGCTATGGGGTGTGCTGCGGCGGCCTGGTAGGCGGCGCGCAGGTGCTCGGCGGCCTTCCGCGCGGCTTCGGCCTGCTGGGCGTGGTGCTTCTTGCCATGCCAGTTCGCCGCCGCGATGGCGAGGAAGAACGCCATGTCGATGAGCATGGCCGTGGTGGCGCCGTCTTCTCCGCGGCCGAGGGCCGGTCCGCTGTGGACGAGGTCCCGGGCAGCCTGCCGCAGGGCGCGGTCATGCCCGCGAGCGGCTCTCACATGGGACCGGGTGGCCCGCTCGAACGAGGAGGCCGCGTCCCGCAGCTCCTTTCGGGTGTGCGCGGCGGAGGACTTGGCGAGCGCGTCGAGCACCTCCCCCGTGGCTGCGATCTGCCCCGCGATCAGGCCGTCGTCGTCGCCGTTGTCGATGACGAGCAGCGCCTGCCAGGCGGCAGTGGTGGCGCGGCGTCGTGCGAACGCGGGGCCGGTCACCGGCGGCAGGGTAGGACGGTCCTGGTCGCTGCTGTCGTCGGCGGTCTCCGCCGGGGTGGTCCAGCGTTCGCGCATGCGGGGCAGGGAGAGGTCCGGTGCGAGCTTCGACCCGGAGAAGTAGACGGGTTCGCCGTTCTTGTTGCGGTCGTCGGGCAGGGCGACGGTGTAGCCGAGGACATCCCCGGACGGCGCCTTCCGCTGCCGTACAAGGAGGCCGGCAGAGGCGAGGCGGTCGAAGAACTCCTCCTCGACCCGGGCGCCGGCCACGGCACGGCGGACGGTCTCGCGTAGTTCCTCCCTCGGGGTGCGTTCCCGCTGGTTGCGGTCGGCTTTGTGGCGTTCGGCGCTGGTGGGACGCTGGGCGGCGGTTCCGTCACCGGTGCTGAGGCAGCGCAGGCCGTAGTCGGCTTCGATGAGACGGGCTTCGGCCTGGGAGCGTTTGGCTTCGTTGTGGCGGCGGGGTCGGCGGCCGTCCTCGCGGACGGTGGTGGCGATGATGTGGATGTGGTCGTCGGCGTGCCTGACGGCTGCCCAGCGGCAGGCGGCAGTGTCGCCCTCGGGGGCCATGCCTGTGGCGGCGACCATCCGGCGGGCAATGTCACCCCACTGCTCGTCGGTGAGGATCGGGTCCTCGGGCGCGGCACGTACGGACAGGTGCCACACGTGCTCGGTGGGGCGCCGCGACTTGGGCAGGGCTTCGACGGGCTGGTCGAGGAGCTTTTGCAGGTCCTCGTAAGTGGCGGCTGGGTCACGGCCGGGGTCGGGGACGAGGCCGTCCCAGGCGGCGACGAGGTGGGGGTCGGTGTGCTCTTCGTGGGCGCCGGGTCCGTAGAGGTAGCGGATCAGGCCGATGGTGCGGCTGCCCATCTTGTGGACGCGGGGGATCATCCGGTGGGAGCCTCCGGCTCCAGGTAGCGCTGGGTGAAGTCCTCCACCCGCTGGGCGGTCCGCTGGACCGCGTCGAGGACCGCCCGGGCGTGCGGGGCGTCGGCTCCGGAGTTCAGGACGGTGGCGACCTGGTTCAGGTTCTTGCCGATCGGGCCGAGGGCCCGGCGCAGCGCGAACAGCTCGCTGACGATCTCCCGGCGGGTGGCAATCTCGGCTTCGGTGCGGTCAAGATCGCGCGCGGCCTTCAGAGACGCATGGGCGAGGAAGCCGGCGACGCTCATGCGGCAGGCAGAGGCCGCGTGGACGAGAAGCTGGTACTCGTCGTCGTTCATGCGGCAGCTGGGCTGGTGGATGCGCTTGTTCTCGGCGCGCAGGCGTTCACGCTGGCGCACGTGGGATGTCGTCGGCACGGCGTGCGTGCAGCGAGTGGTGTGGCAGGTGTGCTGTCCGTCCCTGCCCGGGTGCGGTCCGCCCTCGGCCGCATCCCGAAGGACCGGCGCCCCCTGGTGCCGATCCTCCCCCGCCACCCCTGGGGCGGGGAAGCCCAGAGCATTGCTCCCAACGGGAGCAATGCTCTGGGTACAACTTGCTGCCCGGACCTGGGCTGCGATGGGGGGTATCTGGCCCGAAGGTGTGGGGAGTTGGTGCGGGTAGTCGTGCATGCGTTGGCCCTTCGTGGTGTGCGTGGATCTCGAGTGGGTTGGCGTGGCCTGGCCGGTCAGGTGGTGCTGGCAGAGGTCGTGCGGGGCGCGGCCTCGGATTGGGCCTTGGGCTGGTTCTTGAAGGCGCGGACGGTCCGTCCGACGTCGTCGCTGGCGACGGTGTAGCCGGCGGCGCGTATGGCGGTCTCCACCCGGTCGCGGGAGACACTTCCGGTCTCCGCGTACACGCGGCGGGTGAAGCCGAGGACGACCTCTTCGGTGGCGCGGGGTTTGCGGTCCTCCTGTTTCTTCCGGGCCGCCCGTTTTCGCTTGTGCCTGCCCGGCGAGGGGCCAGGGATGTCGCCCGTGGGCGGCGGGTTGGCGTCGGGCGGGCGGACCCCGGACCCCGCTCGCGAGGGCAGCCCTGGGGCCGGGCGGGCAGGTTGCGGGCGGGCTGTCGGGGGCGGCCGGTCGCCGCCCGGCTCTGACGGGTGCGGGCGGGCGGTCTCCGCTGCCTGTTGTGGTGGTTCCGGGTGGGCTGCTCGGTGGGCGTCTTCGCTGCCCGCATCCGACGGGTGCGACGGGTGCGGGTGGTGCATCGCCTTCTGTTCCTCCGGGGAACAGACGGGCGGGCGGCTGGGCCCCATGTTGCGGGCGGTGTACGAGGTCGGGGTGTGCCAGCGTGGTGGGAGGGTGAGGGAGGCGAGGCCGAGGGCCTGTTTGCGGGTGGCGAGCTTGCGCAGCAGCAGCTCGTCCTGGAGCGGATCACCATCCACGTCGGCCCGCTCCAAGGCCTGGTGCAGGCGATCGGCCAAGCGTCGCCCGCGTCGCTTGCCGCGCTGCCGGTCGGTCATCGCCTCAGCACGGAAGATCAAGGCGACCGCTTCGCTCAGTGCGCGCTCCCGGATGAGGCGGGTGGCATCCGCGTCCTGGTCGGCGATGCCCAACCACGCCAGCAGGCGCTCGCGCGCCTGCCTGACAAGGACCGCGGCCAGGCTGCGCGAGGCGGCCTCGGGGGTGCGGTGGCGCAGTTCGATGCCCATGGCCAGGTGCCACAGCATCGCTGCCATGACCGGGCCGACCAGGGCCCGTACGGTGCCACCGACGAGCCCGAACTCGGCGTAGGCGGGGATGATCTGCACTGCGGTGATCACCCACACCAGGACACCGGGCAGGCCCGGCGCCCGCGTCGGCCCGTTCAGGTTCTGGCGTGCCATCAACGCGGTGGCGAACAGGGCCAGCTCGGCGATCGCGAACATGAAGGCACGCTCGACAGTGCTGCCCATGTCCAGGTAGTCCGCGGCGAACCGCCAGCTGGTGTCCGCGCTGTAAGCGGTACAGCCGAGTGCGGCCACGGCAGCGACCCGCACGGCGATGGTCCCGCGCCACCGGCTGACACCGGACGGCTGCCGGCGCTGCTGCCGGATCATCCACGCGGCGAACAGAGCGAGCAGCACCAGCAGCACAAGCAGTGCCGCCGCAGATACGGGGGAGGTGATCCAGTCGGGCAGGAGCGGGGTGCTGCCGGGCTGGGCAGCCGGCGGCATGAAGGCGATAGAGGGCATGCAGGGGTCTCCGGAGTGCGGAAGGAGGCGGAAGACATGGGCGGTCACGGCGGGGCGCTTACGCGGCCCCCTCTTTAAGGAGGGGGCCGCGCGTAGGCGCTGGGGCAAGTAAGGGCCGTACAGCGGCGCGTAGACGCTTGAACTGCGACTTTGTGGAATTCGTACGCGGTGGAGGCGGCCCGTAGGGGTCTTTGGTCGGCCGGTGCGCTTACGGGGGCGCGTACGCGGATTTCGGGGTCAGGACACGGCGGCCATATGGCGGGTGGTGGCCTGCCAGCGGGTGGCCTGCCCGCCTCCGGTGCCGCCGCCCGCGCCGGTCTCCTGGGCGGCGTGGCCGCTCTTGGCCAGGGTCTCCAGGCGGCGCCGGGCCTTGGCGATGTCCGCCGGGCTGGGCTTGGCCTCCCCGGTCGTCTGCGCGGCGAGCTGGCGGGCGGTCAGCCCGTGCGGGCCTGCTTGGCGCAGCAGGGTGAGCGGGTCGAGGCTGGTGTCGACGTGGGAGAGGCCGCGGGCGTGGTCGTGGAGGACCGGGAACGGGCCGATCTCCTCGTCGACGGTCTTGAGCTGGTGGAGGTGGACCACCGGGTCGCCCGCCGCGCCGCTGAGGAAGAGGACGCTTCCGGCGCCGGCGGTGAACCAGGCCGAACCGTAGACCTGGTCCAGCACCGGGCGCTGCGTGCGGGAGGCATCGGCGCTCTGCTTGCGCTGGTGGTGCAGCTCCAGCAGCTCGACACCGTCGCGCAGCAGCTGCTGGCGGGCATTGTTGTAGGCGAGGCCGGCCTCGTCGTCGGTGAGTTTGCCGACCACGTCCTTGAGGCTGTCGATCACGACGGTGTCCGCGCCGTGCTCGGCGGCCAGCTCCGCGAGGAGCTGGGGCTCTGTGTTGAGCGAGGCGGGCAGCGGCCCCGTCCAGAAGACCAGGCGCTCGCGCAGGATGTCCCGGTCGGGCTGGTGCACGATGCGGTTGAAGGCGCGGGCGAGCTGGCTGGGCCGGTCCGCCGCGATGTAGAGGACCTTCTCGCCTTCCTGGACCGGCATCTCCAGCACCGTACTGAGCAGGCCGAGGCGGGCCAGGACGATCTGCTGGGCGATGGTGGACTTCCCCACGCCGGGCGGGCCGACCAGCATTAGGCTCTCGCCCGACGCCCAGGCCGTCTTGCCCGCAGTGCCCCACAAGGGGGTGGCGCCGGCCGGGGTGTCGGTGACGAAGGACCAGCCGTCCCGGGCGTAGCGCTGAAGCCGTCCGCCCGAGCTTTGGCGAGCGCGGTCGGCGGCGTCGTTCAGCGAGGCACTCAGCAGCCCGCGAACCTCGGCGGGGTCGGCTCCGGGTGCGGTGGCGCCCTGGAGGACCCTGACCGCGGTTGCCTGCAGGCCCCTCAGGTCGGCGTGGTGGCGCACGATGTCGGCGTAGTACTCGCCAGCGCCCGTCGACGTGGAGGCCAGCGCGTGCAGGTAGGAAGGGCCACCGACGCGCGTCAGATCGCCCGTCGCCCTCAGCTGGTGGGTCAGCGCGATCGCGTCGGTGGGCGCCTGCTGTTTCCGCAGCTCCAGCAGCGCGTGCCAGATGGTGGTGTGCGCGGGCCGGTAGAAGTCGCCCGGCTCTAGTACCTGGCGGACCGCGTCGATGACCGCGCTGTGGAACATGCAGGCACCCAGCACCGCCTGCTCCGCCTCGACGTCATGCGGCGGCGCGGGCAGATCACGCCAGCCAGACGCCTGTGCGGCGCTGGTCTGCGGGGATGCGGTTTCAGAGCGCAGGGTCGTACCCTGGGACACAGAACTTCCTCACTTGGTGCCGTACAGGGCTGGCAGGCCCTGGCACCGGGACAGATCGTTTATGGGCGGTCATCTGGGAGTCACTACGGCCCTTTGGTGCTCCAACACCAGGGGGCCGCTCCCATATCAGCGGCCACGACCTACGCGGCCTTCACATAGGTCGTGGCCGACATCAGGTCGGCCAGCCGCGCCGCGCTGTGCGCGCTGATCGTCGTGGCGAAGCCCGCGCAGACACGCGCCAGAGCGCGGGCCCTCGCAGCCTCCTGGGCCGCGCAAGGGCGGGGCGGCGGGCTGGTCGCAGTCGTGCGGGGGCAGGGCAGCACAGACACGGGCAGGTCCTTGCCGACCGTGCGGGGCTGGCAGGCCCCCCACAGTCCGTCGATCAATGGGCGGTCGGTCACACACGGCGCTCCCAGGTGCTCCAACACCCAGGGCCTCGCGTTCCGCACGCCAGCGGGACGGGCCGGTCCCCTCGGCGATGCAGGACCACGTTTCCGCAGAATCCGGGATTATCGAAATCCCGCTTCCACGGATACATTCCGCCGTCTTGTCCGTCGCCCGGCAGGCCCATGCGGACAGCTCCTCTCCTCACTCGGTACCGCACTGACCTGGCCCTCTACGCGGCGATCACGTACACGGGGGCCGTCATCAGGTCGGCCAGCCGCGCGGCACTGTGCGGGCTGATCGTCGTCCTAAATCCCTCACAGACCCGGGCCAGGGCCTGCTCCCGCGCCGTCACCGGAACCTGCCGGCGGCTCGGCCAGCGGTCGGGATGGGAAGACAACGGAGGGTCAGAAGGAGGCTGCTGCTGCATGCGCGGATTCCTCGCTGGCGGTACCGAACTGGCAGGCTCGGCACCGCCGGTGTTCATGGGCGGTCGGTCGGATGCGCCGTTGGATCCCCAGGTGCTCCAACACCCAGGGCAGCGCGCACCGAGCGAGGCGGACCGGTAGGCCGGCCCCGCGTGGCCCCACCTACTATCCGGAAAATCCCCGGTTTGGCTGACCGGGGATCGTCGGCTATGTTCCGCCCTCCCCGCCCCCAGCCACCCCAGTTCCCGGAGTGGCCGGCAGCCGCCTACAGCGGGTTCTGCTCGATGGCGATCCGATCCCAGTCGAAGACCCCGCTCGGCTTCCCCGACGCATCGATGACCACGCCGGAGAAGAGGAAACGGAGCACCGCGTTGCGCCGCTCGTCCGGCATCGCTTCGGCCTCCCAGGCAGCCTTGGCTCCTGGCCCGGTCAGTCCGTCGAGCAGCTTCATTGGCCGTACGACCATCCGCCGCTGGGCCTTGGCGATGCGGTCGGTGATCTCCTTCCGCATCGTGCGGTACTCCGCGGTCGACATCTCCTTGGCGGCCCACATCTGGTTCAGTTCGGTGAGCTGCTGCTGGTCGGCCTCCAGGGACTCGGTCATCGCGTTCGGCAATGCGGCCGAGGCGAGCTGCCCGGACACGGTGAGTCTGCCGAGCAGGTCGATCGCTGCCTCGGTGACGAACTGCTCCAGCTTCACGGCGGCGATCCGGCGGACGCACTTCTTGTCGCCGTTGCGGCTCCTGCGCGTGCACAGGTACGAGGGCACGGCGCCGACCTTCGTGCCGGACATGAGGGTGCCGCAGCGCTTGCACATGACCAGACCGCGCAGCAGGTAGAAGCGGCGCAGTTCCAGATTGGCCTGATGGATCGCCGACCGGTACTCGCGGCGGGCGCGGACCTCCGACCAGGTGCCGGCGTCGATGATGGCGGGCCACTTCCCCGGCCCGACCTCCTTGCCCTGGTGCATGCGGATGCCCGCCACATGGCGGGAGTCGAGCAGGGCCCGGACCGTTCCCTGGGTCCACTCCTTGCCGTACACCGTCTTGATGCCGCGCTTGTACAGCACGAGGGCGACGGACACCGGGCTCTGGCCCTTGAGGTAGCGGTCGAAGACCTCCCGGACGATCTCGGCCTCGTCCTCCTTGATGGTCATGCCGTCGGGCTCGTACCCGAAGCGCCGTTTGCCCGAGTGCGGCATGCCAGTCTCGGCCCGATCCGCCAGGGCGGACTTCAGCCGCCGGGAGGTGTCGTCGGACGAGCGGCAGGCGTGGGCGACCTCGATCCGGAGGATGAAGCGGTCGTCGGGGTCGGAGAGGTTCCGGCGGTTCGCCTCGCCGTGCAGCACGACCTCGTGCTCGTCGGAGACCTGGAGCAGCTCCTCCAGGTCGCGAGGCTGCCGCATGAGCCGGTCGGGGTGGTACGCAATGATGTGCCGGAACTCCCGGCGCCGGGCGCGTTCGAGAAGCTGGTCCCAGCCGGGGCGCTTGCGGTTGCGGCGCCAGGCGGAGCGGCTGTTGTCGACGAAGACATGGGCGGGGTCGATGGTCAGACCGCGCCGTTCGGCGATCTCCCGGCAGATGCGTTCCTGCCGGTCGACGCCGGTCTGGTCGTCATCGTCAGCCTGGGATATTCGGCAGTACAGGGCGGCCGGTTCACCTGGGGTGATAGTCGGTTCGCGGTGTTTGGGACGGGGCATGTACCGATGGTATGAGCAAGCCTTGGGCTCGCCGAACTTCCGCCACCCGGTGACGCTCGCCAAGGAGCTGATCTCCCTCGACGACATCTCGGGTGGACGGATCACGCTCGGCATCGGGGCCGGCGGCAACGGCTTCGACGCCACCGTGCTGGGCCAGGAGCAGCCGTGGACCCCCAAGGAGCGCGCCGACCGGTTCGGGGAGTTCCTGCCGCTGCTCGACCGGCTGCTCACCGAGGACTCCGTCTCGGACCGGGGCACCTTCTACTCGGCGGAGGAGGCCTTCAACATCCCCGGGTGCGTCCAGCGGCCCCGGCTGCCCTTCGCCGTCGCCGCGACCGGCCCGCGCGGACTGAAGCTCGCCGCGCGCTACGGACAGGCGTGGGTGACGACCGGCGACCCGAAGATCTTCGACGAGGGGACCCCGGAGCAGTCGGTGCAGGCGCTGCGCGGCCAGGTCGAGAAGCTCGGCAAGGCGTGTGCGGAGACCGGCCGGGAGGTGGCCGAGCTGGACAAGGTCCTGCTCACGGGCTTCACCCCGGACCGGGGACGGCCGCTGGAGTCAGTGGCGGCCTTCGTCGACTTCGCCGGCCGTCACCAGGAGCTCGGCTTCACCGAGCTCGTGATCCACTGGCCTATCCCCGACTCCGACTTCGCCGCCGACCAGGGCGTCTTCGAGCAGATCGCCACCGAGGCGCTCGCCCAGCTGGGCTGAGATGAGCTGAGCTGAGCTGAATCGCTGCCGCTGCCGTCGCTGCCGTCGCCCCGGGGGTTCGGAGCGACGGCAGCGCGCCGCCTCAGGACGAGGTGCGCAGCAGGTGTTCCGTGGTGCGTTCGGCGCTCTCCAGAAGCCACTCCGGGGCCACGCCCTCGGGCAGCGCGCGGACCTCGGCCGCCAGCGCCGAGACCCGGGCGGCGCCGGCTTCGGGCCGGCCCAGCTCGTGCTCGGTCCAGGCGGCGTTGTTCACGCACTGGAACCGGGCCTGCAGGTGGTCCGGGCCGAGCTCCGCGTGGAGGGCGGCGGCCCGCTCCCACAGCAGGACCTCCTCCAGCCGCAGCGCCTCCAGCTCCGCCGCGCCCAGCGGCTCGGCGGACCCTGAACCCCGGCTTTCCTCCTGGCCGTCCTCTCCTTGACGGCCTTCCTCGTCCGACTCCTCGTCGGCGCGGACCCGGCGGTCGAGGACCTGGGCGAGCTGGTTCCAGGTCTCGGCCAGTTCGGCCCGGACCTCAACATCCCCGGGGGCGTCCGCCAGCGCGGCGGTCAGCACCTCGGCCGCCTGGTCCATCAGGGCCCGAGCCCCCGCCACCGCCGCGTCGGTGACCTCTTCGCGCAGCCCCAGCCAGGCCAGCGACCGCAGGATCCGTACCTCGGCGACCGGCGCGTCCTTCGACCGCCGGCGCAGTCCGAGGGCCCGTTCGTACGCCGCGACGGCCTCCGGAACCAGCCCCGTTTCGGAGAGCTGATCGGCGGCGGCCTGGGCGAAGCCCGCCTGCGGGCGCGGGTCTTCCCAGTCCTCGGAGAGCTCCGCCGCCAGCAGGTACTGCTCGGCGGCGCCCCGGGGGTCGCGCAGTTCGCGTAGCAGGTCGCCCAGGAACTCCCGTACGGAGACGGCCTGGCCCTCGCCGTGCTCCAGCAGGTCCGGCAGCGTCGACTGCAGTACCTCGGCCGCCTCGGCGGTGTGGCCCTCACGGGCCTGGCACCGGGCGAGCAGCAGCCGCGCCTGGGCCCCGCCGTCGGCGGCGAGCCCGGCCTGGTCGAACCAGTGCGCCGCCTCCAGAGCGTGCCGTGCGGCCTCCGCATCGGCCTCGCCGCGCCCCAGCAGGATGTCGGCGAGGGTGAGTCGTACGACGGCCTGCGCCTCGGCGCCGGTCACCTCGGCGGCGTGCGCCAGCCCGGCTCGGGCCGACTCCTCGGCCTCCGCCGCGCGGTCCAGCGACATGAGCACGCCGGCCCGCAGCACGAGCGGGTCCACGGCGAGCCACGGCCGGCCCGCCGCCACCGAGCGGTCGGCGGACCCGGCGAGCAGCGTCAGGGCGCGTTCCGGGTCGCCCTGCGAGAGGGCGAGCCGGCCCAGCATCTCCTCGGCCTCCGCCACCACGTCGGGCAGGGACGCGGCGTAGGCCTCGGCGAAGGCGGCGAGTTCGGCGACCAGCTCGTCGTGGCCGTGGCCGTCCTCCGGATCGTGGCCGTGGCCGTCCTCCGGATCGTGGCCGTGCCCGTGCCCGTCGCCGTGCCCGTGTTCGGGGTCCTCGGTGGCCTCGGCCGAGCGCAGGTACGACTCCACGCGGATCCCGGTCAGTTCCGCGAACGCGATCCGCCGGGTCCGCAGCGGCTCGTCCGCGTCCAGCGCCTCGGCGGCGCGCAGGGCCGCGGCCAGCAGCTCGCGCAGCTCCCCCGCCTCGGTGCCCGACTGCGCGGCCACGGCCGCCAGCCGCAGCTCGGCCAGAGCCGCGCGCTCCGCGAGCCCCAGCTCCCGGTAGCGCTCGCGTACGCCGGCCAGCAGCTCCGCGGCGTCGACGGCGCCGGCCCGAGCGGCCGCCAGGGCCCGGTGGTCCGCCACATCGGCGGCGGCCAGCGGATCGGACCCGGCCGCCGCCTCGGGGCGCAGGGCCACCTCCTCCCAGAGCGCGTCCGCGCCGGGGTGCCCGAGGTCGCGGGCCGCCCGGGCCCGTTCCACGAGTTCCGCGAAGCCCTCGGCCGGAGCCGCCACGGGCGCCGGGGCGGGGCCCGGCTGCGGGAGCGCCGCGAGCGCGGAGCTCCGTACGCCCAGCGGCAGCCCCGCGGTCAGCGGGGCCCGGCCGATCCGCGCGAGGAACCGCTCCGAGACCCGGGTGGAGCCGTTGCGCGCGTCGAAGCGGCGGGCGATGTCGAGCGAGCCCGCGCGCAGCACCTCGTACAGCTCGGACACGGTGCGCGGGCTGCCCTCGTAGGGGACGGCGGGGCTCTGGCCGTGCCCCAGCTCCGTGAGCCGGCGCAGCAGGACGAGGATTCCGCCGTGGAAGGCCAACCGGTCGGCGTGGTTGGCGAGCGGGGCCACGTGCGCCGCGTGCTCGGCCAGGATCTCCAGGCCCCGGGACTCGTTCCCGGTGAGCGCGCAGAACTCGATGTGCCGCCCCACCGAGGGCAGCAGGCTCTCCTTGGACCGGGCCAGCCGGTATCCGCGCAGATGCGCCGAGCGGGCCTCGTCGAACCGGCCGAGCCGCGCCAGCGGCAGCAGCGAGGTGGCCAGGATCCGGTGGGGCTCCTCGGCGCAGGTCTGCTCGCCGGACAGCACCGGCTGCCAGCGGCCCAGGGCCTCGGCGTCGTCACCGCGCAGCATGGCGTAGTGGCCCTGGCTGTTCAGTTCGCAGGCGTGGCAGTCGCTCATGTCGTCGCGGTCGGCGGCCTGCCACTTCGCGTACGCGCGTCCGGCCCGCTCGTCGTCGCCGGTCGCGTCGGCGAGCCACAGCTCGGCCTCGCGCACGGGACGCTCGCTGTAGCCGGCGATCCGGTAGCGCCGCTCCATCTCGTCCAGCCAGCCGACGGCCGACTCCAGCGGGATCTCGGGGGAGTTGCCGATGGCACTGGCGATCCACTTGAACTGCCAGAACAGCGAGTGGGCGTCCCACTCGTCGAAGGCGCCGGGGTCCTTGTCGTACTCCTGGAGCAGCCGGGCGAAGGGGACGAGCATCTTCGGCGACTCTGAGCTGTACAGATAGGCGTTGATCAGGTTGTCCAGTGCCGCACGGAACAGCGGGCGGTCCCCGGTCGCTTCGGCGGCGGCGGACAGCGCCTCGGCGTGCGCGTTGCGTGCGGTCCCGCCCGGAGCCTGGCGGTTCTCGGCCAGTCCGCGCTCGATCTCCTCGCGCGTCAGCGTGCTCACTTCTGCTCCTCCTGGGTGTCGGTGCTGCCGGTACCGGTGGTGCTGTCCGTGCTGTTGACGGAGTGAGTCGCCCATTCCAGGAGTCCCAGGAAGGCCCGGTTGAGCAGGGTGGTGTCGGCCGCGCGCAGGGGCCGCTGCGACCTCAGCAGGGCCTGGCCGTACAGCGATTCGACGGCGGTGGCGGTCAGGTCCTGGTCGGGGAGGGCGGCGATCCGGCGGATGAGCGGGTTGTTGTGGTTGAGCACGAGGCGGGCGCGCGGGGCGGAGCCGCGCAGCGAACCGAGGATGCCGCTCCACAGCGAGTCGGCGGTCTCCAGGGCGGCGGTGCGGTCGCGCTCCTGACGGGCCTGGCGGTCGTCGAGGTAGAGCGCGGGGACGGCGGCGGGCTGGAAGGCGCGCAGGACGACGTCGCAGCTCTGGGGTTCCAGCCGGGTCCGGGCGGTGGCCAGGAAGGGGGCCAGGGCCAGTTCGGCGGAGGTCGGGACCGGATCGAGCCGCTCCGTGACGGCTCCCGCGTCGAGCTCGGTGACCTTGAGCTCCGGGCGTACGGAGGGCAGCAGGGCCAGTAGGTCGGCGTCGTAGGTGTAGCCGGCGTTGATGACTCCGAGGCCGTGGGCCGCCGCGATCGGGGCGATCTGGCGGAACTCCTCCACGGTCCGGGTGAAGTGGATCTCGGTATGCGCGGCGGCGAACTCCTCCAGGTTCATCGAGCCGTCGCTGGTCTCGAAGGGGAGCCAGGGCAGCATCAGTCCGAGCAGTTCGGCGTCGTGCCGGGCCAGCGATTTCACCCCGAGGTGGTGGACGCTCAGGAAGGCGGCCAGCCGCTCGGGTTCGCTCGTGGCGAGCTCGGCGAGCCAGGCGCGGACGCGGGCGCCGAGGGCCTCGCGCACGGCGGCCAGGGTCTCGTCGTCGTACAGGTTCTCGCGGGAGGCGGTGGGCCGCAGCGTGTCGGTGTCCAGGACGGCGCGGACGAAGAACGCCCAGTCGGGCAGCAGGTTGTCGGCCTTGTCGGTCAGCAGCATGCCCTTGAGGTGGACGCGGTGTCCGGACCGGTGGGCGGGGCTGGTGGGCTCGGGCAGGACGTACGCGACTCCGCGCACTCCGGCCACGGGCAGGTCGAGGTCGATGCTGTCGAGCGGGGTGAAACCGAAGAGCTGCGCGCAGTGCCCGGCGAGCGCGACGCGGCGGGCCGCGGGGGTGGGGAAGGGGCGGTCCCAGACGGCGGGCCGGTCGGTGATCGGGCGGGGGCCGGCGGCTGAGCCGTCGTCGAAGGTGATGTCGTAGGGCAGCAGGGAGCCGTAGTCGCGGGCCAGTTGCTCGACCTTGGCCGGGACGGTCCACTCCTCGGCGCCGGGGCGGGCCTCCAGGACGACGGTGGTGCCGGGCTCCGGGCGGGCGTCGGAGGGCAGTTCGCGGACGGTGTACGAGCCGTCGTCCGTGGCCAGCCATTCGACGGGTGCGGCCAGCGGATCGCGGGCGGAGCGGGTGACCACGCGGATCTCGCGGGCGACGACGAAGCAGGCGAGCAGGCCGATGCCGAACTGGCCGAGGAACTCCTGGCGGGTCGTTTCCAGGCCGTGCGGCCCCCCGCGCTTGGAGCTGCGTCCGATGGTGGCGAGGAGGGAGTGGGCCTCGTCGGCGGTGAGGCCGATGCCGCTGTCCTCGATGGTCACCCGGTTTCCGGACGCCGACAGGCGGATGGCGATCTCGGCTTCGGGGTCCAGGGCGTGCCGGGCGGTGACCGCGTCGACGGCGTTCTGGAGGAGCTCGCGGACGTACACGCGGGGGCTGGAGTAGAGGTGGTGGGAGAGCAGGTCGACCAGGCCGCGCAGATCGACCTGGAAGGTGTTCGGATGGGTTTCTCGGGCTTCTTCGGACGTCATGGGGCGTCACCTCGCGCGCTGGTACGGGTTGTTCGGCGACCGCGAGGTACCCCCCTCACAGATCCCGGAGTGAGGAACAGCGTAGGGGGATGATCTGACAATCCCTCGGTGAATTCCGGGGCCTGTAGGGCTTCTCCGGATCTTCTCCCCGGCTTCTCCCGGGCATCTCCGGTGCTTCTCCCGGGCATCTCCGGGTTATGGGAACCGCAGGAATTGCGGCGGCACCGAGTCCGCCAGCCACACCCCATTGGCGCTGACCCGAAACACGTGCCCCGCGGCGCGCATCGCCCCCGCGTCCACGGCGAGCACGACCGGCCGGCCGCGCCGTGCGCCGACGCGGGTCGCGGTCTCCCGGTCCGGGGACAGGTGGACGTGGTGGCGGGCCATCGGGCGCAGGCCCTCCGCGCGGATCGCGTCCAGGGCTGCCGCGACGGTGCCGTGGTAGAGGTACGCGGGCGGTTCGGCCTCCGGCAGGCCCAGGTCCACGGGGACGGTGTGACCCTGGCTGGCGCGGATCCGGCTGCCGTCGACGGCGAACCGCTGCTTGTCGTTGGCGGCGACCACGTGGTCGAGCTCGGCCCGGCTGATGGGGAAGCCGTGGGCGGCCGTGGCGCTCAGAAGATCGTCGATCTCCACCCAGCCCTGGGGGTCGAGCACCAGTCCGATGCGTTCCGGCTGATGGCGTAGGTGTTTCGAGACGTATTTGGACACCTTGACGGTGCGCTTGTCATTCATTCGCCCAGCGTGACGGCTCCGCCGGGTCCGGCGCAGGGATTTTTCGCCGTTCTCCCGAACCTGGACTCCCTCTATCGCTCTTCCAAGATACGGAATACATTTTCCGCTGAACAGCCACTCAAGGGGAAGAAAAGTATGACAAACAGTGCGTCTCTGTCGCGGCGTGCGACCGCCGAGCTCATCGGCACCGCCGCCCTCCTCGTGGTCGTCATCGGATCCGGAATCCAGGCAGCCGCTCTCACCTCCGATACGGGTGTGGCCCTGGTCGCCAACTCGCTTGCCACGGCCATCGGGCTGGGGCTGATCATCACCCTCTTCGGGCCGCTCTCGGGCGCCCACCTCAACCCGGTGGTCACCCTCACGGCCTGGTGGGGGCGGCGCACGGGCGGCGAAGGCCTCGACGGCCGGGAGGCCCTGGTCTACGTGGCGGCCCAGACCGCCGGGGCCATAGGCGGCGCGGTCCTCGCGGAAGCGATGTTCGGCCGCGTCCCCGGGGCCTTCGCCACCCAGGTCCGCGACGGCGGACACCTGCTCGTCGGGGAGGTCGTGGCCACCGCCGGACTGGTCCTGGTGATCCAGGGCCTCGGCCGCATCGGCCGGCCGAAGCTGATCCCGGCCGCGGTCGCCGCCTACATCGCCGCCGCGATCTGGTTCACCTCCTCCGGGTCCTTCGCGAACCCGGCCGGCACCATCGGGCGCAGCTTCAGCGACTCCTTCACCGGCATCGCCCCGCAGTCGCTGCCGGGGTTCGTCGCCGCCCAGTTCGTCGGCGGGGTCCTCGGCCTGGTCCTCGCGGCCCTCGTCTACGGGAGCACCCGCAAGGGAGCCGCGGGCAGCGCGGACACCGTCGGCAGTGCGGACGCCGCACCCTCCACCACCGGCTCCGACTCCACCAACGCCTCCACCACCGCCTCCGACTCCACCACCACCTCCGTCTCCACCGTCGGCCCGGTGGCCGAAACCAGCACGCCCGGACCGGCATACCAAGCTGTCGGCTGACCCTCAGGGGTGGTTCCCCACAGGCCGGTCGGACTTGTCCACAGCCCTTTGCGCCGGTTTCGGCGACAAAAGCGCGATCCGGCCTGTGGACTACTGAGCGAGCACTACCGGCCGCCTCGGCTGGCCAGATCGTTCATCGTCCGGGCCTGCAACTCCCGCTCCGTGGCGGCCCGGACGAACTCCGCCACATGGTCGGGCCCCACCAGCTCCTGCACCGCCCGCACGGTCTCCGCGGGCAGCGCCACCGGGGCCGGCCCGGCCGGCTGAGGGGTCCCGACGGCCCCGAGGTGCCGCTGCAGGTGCCGGGTCGCGAAGAGGCGCATCGCCCGCGCCAGTTCCGCGTCCACCGTCTGCTGGGCCAACGGCCGCAGTCTCCGTACCATCGTCGCCGCCTCGGCCGCGTCGGAGTCCGTCGGAGGGGCGGCACCCAGGTACCGGGCGAAGACGTGCTCCGTGGTGAACTCCAGGAAGCGCGAGGCGATGAGCTCCACCTGACCGCGCAACTCCCGCAGATGACCGGTGATCGCGGGGAGCGGGACCCCGGCGGCGTACAGCTCGGCGGCCACGGACAGCTCCTGCGGGGACGGTACGAGGAACTGGTCCGGGCGCCCCGGGATCCGCTCCAGCACACCCAGTTCGCACGCCTCGCCGACCGCTTCGTCGTCGGGCTTGCCGCCGAACCGCTCGTTCAGCTCGTCCCGGCTTATCCGGGCCGCTTCCTCGTCCGTCCACGGCCCGTGCACCTCGGCCACCAGCCCGAGGACTCCGCCGAGCCCGCGGCCCGCGTCCCAGGCCTCCAGGAGTTCCTTGATGGAGGCCAGGGTGTAACCGCGGTCCAGCAGGTCGGCGATCTGGCGCAGCCGCGCCAGGTGCGTGTCCCGGTAGACGTTGGAACGGCCTCGCCGCTCCGGCTTCGGCAGCAGACCGCGGTCCTGGTACGCCCGGATCGTGCGGACGGTCGCACCGCTGTGGTGCGCCAGATCCTCGATCCGGTACTCGGCTACTGCCTGCTCGGACAATCCCGGCTCCCTACGACATGGCGGCTCGGCCGACCGCGCCCGCAGCGGACCGGGCGGCAGGTGAAGCCGCGAGGTACTCGACCGCCCTGCGCAGCGAGCCCTCCTGCGAGGGATGGTACGACCGCCGCAGGTAGCGGGGTATGGCCATGCCGAGCTCTCTCCAAGTGGGCAGCAGACCCTTGGCCACGGCCCGGTTGTGCTCGCGCAGCGAATAGCGGGTCCGGCCGTGCGGTTCGGGGTCGTTGCGCAGGAGGTACGAGGCCCCCGAGATCCACAGCCACGCCAGGACCGGCGCGACCACGGCCATGCCCTCGATGCGGCGGACGTAGCGGGGCAGGCCCGTGCCCCCGCAGTGCTGGTACATGTCGAAGGCCACGGACCGGTGCTCCACCTCCTCCGCTCCGTGCCAGCGCAGCAGGTCGAGCATGATCTCGTCCGCGCCGGCCGCGTCCAGGCCCTCGGCGTCGAGCACCCAGTCCCCGAGGACCGCCGTGAACTGCTCGATCGCGGCGACCAGCGAGAGCCGGAAGCGCAGCCACTCCTGCGCCGTGATCGGGGCACCGAACGGCGGGGTCTCCCCCAGCAGCTTCTCGAAGAGGAAGTCCACGTACTTCGTGTACGCCTCGGTGGGCAGCCGCTGTTCGGAGAGGTGGTCCAGGACGTAGGAGTGCTGCACGCTGTGCGTGGCCTCCTGGCCCATGAACCCCTTCACGTCACTGCGCAGCTTCGGGTCCGTGACCAGGGGCAGGCCCTCTTTGAAGACCTTCACGAACCACCGCTCACCGGCCGGCAGCAGCAGGTGCAGCACGTTGATGACATGGGTGGCGGTGGGCTCGCCCGGTATCCAGTGCAGCGGGGTGCCCTTCCAGTCGAAGGCCACCCGGCGCGGCGCGATCGCGTACGGGGCAGCCCTGCCCGCGACCGCCCCGCTCACAGCTTGGGCTCCAGCTTCGCGAACCGCCGCAGGGTTCCCGGTGCGAACCGGGACATCCACAGGGCGCCCTTGGACTCGGGGGTCACCGGGACCACGGCCTGGTTCTTCACGACCGCGAGCAGGATCGCGTCCGCGACCTTCTCCGGCGGGAAGTTGCGCAGCCCGTAGAGCCGGGAGGACTTCTGCTGGCGCCGCTTCTCCTCGGCCTCGTCCACTCCGGCGAAGCGGGAGGTGGCGGTGATGTTGGTGTTGACGATGCCGGGGCAGATCGCCGACACCCCGATCGACTTCGACGCCAGCTCGGCCCGCAGGCATTCGCTGAGCATCAGCACGGCCGCTTTGGAGGTGCTGTACGCGGGCAGCGTCTTGGACGGGAGGTAGGCGGCGGCGGAGGCGGTGTTGACGATGTGCCCGCCCTGGCCGCGCTCGGCCATCTGCTTGCCGAAGAGCCGGCAGCCGTGGATGACCCCCCACAGATTGACGTCGAGGACCTTCTTCCAGTCCTCGGCGCTCGTGTCCAGGAAGGGGCCCGACAGGCCGATCCCGGCGTTGTTGACCAGGACGTCCACGATCCCGTATTCGGAGGCGACCTTCGCGGCGAGCTTCTCCATGGCCTGCTCGTCGCTGACGTCGACGCACTCGCCCCAGGCCTGCGGCGAGCCGACCAGGCGCGCCATGTCGGCGGTGCGGGCAGCGCCGTCGGCGTCCCGGTCCACGCACACCACACGGGCGCCGGCTTCGGCGAAGGCGAAGGCGGTGGCCCGGCCGATGCCGCTGGCGGCCCCGGTGACCAGGACCAGTTGGCCGCCGAAGCGGTCCGCGTACCGGCCCTGGGCCTTCTGCTCCGGAGCCCGCGTGGCGGGCTCCTCCCGGGAGGTCACGAACTCGGTGATCCACGCGGCCACCTGGTCGGGCCGGGTCCGCGGCACCCAGTGCTTGGCCGGCAGGGTGCGGCGGACCAGGTCCGGGGCCCACAGCTCCAGCTCGTCGTAGAGCCGCTCGGAGAGGAAGGCGTCCCCGGTGGGGGTGATCAGCTGCACCGGTACGTGGGCGTACGCGTCGGCGCGCGGCCGGCGCAGCCGGGCCCGGACGTTGTCCCGGTAGAGCCAGGCGCCGTGCGCGGCATCGGAAGGCAGCGAGGCCGTCGGGTAGTCCCCGGCCGGGACCTGCTCCACCCGCTGAAGGATCTTCGGCCACTGCTTGCCGAGCGGCCCGCGCCAGGCGAGCTCCGGCAGCACGGGGGTGTGCAGCATGTACACGTACCAGGACTTGGCACCCTGGTTCAGCAGCTGGGCCGCCCGGCGCGGGGTGGGCCGGGCCATCCGCTTCTTGATCCAGTGCCCGAAGTGGTCGAGGGAGGGCCCCGACATCGAGGTGAAGGAGGCGATCCGGCCCTCGGTACGGGCGACCGTCGCGAACTCCCAGCCCTGTACGGAGCCCCAGTCGTGGCCGACCAGGTGCACCGGGCGGTCCGGGCTGACCGCGTCCACGACCGCGAGGAAGTCGTCGGTCAGCTTCTCCAGGGTGAACCCGCCGCGCAGCGGCTGCGGGGCGGTGGAGCGCCCGTGGCCCCGCACGTCGTAGAGCACGACGTGGAAGTGGGAGGCCAGCCGCTCGGCGACCTGCGACCAGACCTCCTTGCTGTCCGGGTACCCGTGCACCAGGACCACGGTCGGCCGGTCCGCGTCGCCGAGTTCGACGACGCACAGCTCGACCCCGCCGGTGCTCACCCAGCGCTCCCGCGCGCCCGCCTGGCCCGCGTCCGTCATTGCGCTCATGCCGCCTTCTCCTCAGCCCAGCGCCGCACGTGCGGCAGATCGTCGTCCAGCCAGTAGGCGCTCTCCTCGGGGTCCCGGGAGTCGGTGACGACCAGGATCTCCTCGAACTTCGCGCCGGTGCCCCGGAAGCCCAGGTGCGGCTCCACCGCCCACAGGCCGGGCTGCGGCGGGTGGTCGGAGAAGCGGTACGGGCTCCACAGTGGGGACCAGCCCTCGCGGTGGCCGCGCAGGGCATCGGAGGCCAGCCCCTTCAGGGCCTGGGTGCCGAACCCGAACGCGGTCGGTGCCCAGCTCCGCTCCTTGACCCGGTCTATCTTGTGCGCGATGACCCCGAAGGGGTAGGCCCGATGTCGGTTCGTGTACCCCTGGCGGATCATCAGCCGCTCCACCTCCTCGTAGATGTCGCGCAGGGAGCGGCGCTCGCGCACCTGGTCGAGGATCAGCGCGCGGTGCGCCTGCAGATCGGACATGAGCCGGTCCTGCACTGGGTTGAGGCCGAGGCTGCCCGAATACCCGATGTCCGCGGTGTGGCCCTTGTAGACCGGGGCCATGTCGAGGATGAACGGCATCCCCGGCTCCAGGGCCCGGTTCGTCGGGAAGAACTGCAGGGGGATCTTGAAGCCGGTGAAGGCGGTCCGGTCCCCGAACCACGCGAACGGCATGTGGAACCAGTCCCGCACCCCGCGCTCGCGCAGCCAGTCGCGCTGCATCCGCGCGGCCTCGCGCTCGGTCACGCCGGGGCGCAGCTGCGCCGCGACGGCCTCCGCGCATTCGTAGGAGAGGCGCTGCACCTCCTTGAACCCGCGCAGCTCGGCGGAGAGTTCCGTGGTGCGTCGCTTCGTGCGTTGCCTGGTGTCCCCAGCCATGCCAGCCGTCCGTCCATGTAGCCGTACGCGCCCGTAACTTGACACTGATGAATGTGACAATGACCGGAGATCACGTCAAGGCCCGTGCACGGACCTGTGGACAAACTTGTCCGGTACGCATCAGCCCTACGTCAGCCTTATGTCAGGGTCCGTAGTCCTGAAGGCGGAGAAAGGATCGAGCTCCAAGTCTGACGATCCGGGCTCCGTACGCCACTAACGTCGTTCACGTGACTGTCATCGCGACCGAAAGCCTGAGCAAGCGGTACCCCCGAGTGACCGCCCTCGACCGGCTCTCCTTGGACATCGGGCCCGGAGTTACCGGGCTCGTGGGCGCCAACGGAGCCGGCAAGTCCACGCTGATCAAGATTCTGCTGGGACTCTCCCCCGCCACCGAGGGCACCGCCGCCGTGCTCGGACTCGACGTAGCCACCCATGGCAGCGCGATCCGCGAGCGCGTCGGCTACATGCCCGAACACGACTGCCTGCCCCCCGACGTCTCGGCCACCGAGTTCGTCGTGCACATGGCGCGCATGTCCGGGCTCCCGCCGACCGCCGCCCGTGAACGCACCGCGGACACCCTGCGCCACGTGGGGCTGTACGAGGAGCGCTACCGCCCCATCGGCGGGTACTCCACCGGCATGAAGCAGCGCGTCAAGCTCGCCCAGGCGCTGGTCCACGACCCGCAGCTGGTGCTCCTCGACGAGCCCACCAACGGCCTCGACCCGGTCGGCCGTGACGAGATGCTGGGCCTGATCCGCCGCGTCTACACCGACTTCGGCATCTCGGTCCTGGTCACCTCCCACCTGCTCGGCGAGCTGGAGCGGACCTGCGACCACGTCGTGGTCGTCGACGGCGGCAAGCTGCTGCGCTCCAGCTCCACCAGCGACTTCACCCAGACCACCACGACCCTCGCGGTCGAGGTCACCGACTCCGACGCCCACCCGGACGGCACCGCCGCCCTGCGCAAGGCGCTCACCGAGGTGGGAGTGACGCTGCACGCGGGCGAGGAGGCGGGCCTGCCCGGAGCCGGCCACATCCTCCTCGTCGAGGCCACCGGCGAGGCCACGTACGACACCGTCCGCGACACGGTGGCCGATCTCGGCATCGGGCTGGTCCGCATGGAACAGCGCCGCCACCACATCGCGGAGGTCTTCCGCGACAGCGACGCGGCGGCCGCCCGGGCCGAGCAGTTCGCAGCCCAGTCCGCCCAGGCCACCGCCTGGGCCGCCACCCAGCAGAAGGGAGCCGGTTCCGATGGCGCCTGACACCTCGACCCAGATCCACAACATCGGCTACCGGTCCTACGACGGCCCCCGGCTCGGCCGCTCCTACGCCCGCAAGTCGCTGTTCGCACAGTCCCTGCGCGGCGCCTACGGACTCGGCCGCTCGGCCAAGTCCAAGGTGCTGCCGATGCTGCTCTTCGCGGTGATGTGCGTCCCCGCGCTGATCCTCGTCGCGGTCGCCATCACCGTGCCCGGCTCCACCGCGCTGCCGATCAAGTACACGACGTACGCCATGACCACCCAGGTCATCGTCTACCTCTACCTGGCCTCCCAGGCCCCGCAGTCCGTCTCGCGGGACCTGCGCTTCAAGACGGTGCCGCTCTACTTCTCGCGGCCGATCGAGCGCGTCGACTACGTCGTGGCCAAGTTCGCGGCGATGGCGTCGGCCCTGTTCATCCTCACCGCCACCCCGCTGCTGATCATGTGGATCGGCGCGCTGCTGGCGAAGTTCGACTTCGCCGACCAGACCAAGGGATTCGGGCAGGCACTGGTGTCGGTACTGCTGCTGTCGCTGCTCTTCTCCGGCCTCGGCCTGGTCATGGCCGCGCTCACCCCGCGCCGCGGCTTCGGCGTCGCCGCCATCATCGCCGTGCTCCTGATCCCCTACGGCGCCGTGTCCGTCGTGCAGGCCATCGCCCACGAGACGGGCTCGACCGGGGGCATCGAGTGGCTCGGCCTGTTCTCCCCGATGAGCCTCATCGACGGCCTGCAGACCGCCTTCCTCGGCGCCGACTCCGGCTTCCCCGACAGCACGGGCCCCTCGGGCGCCGTCGGATTCGTCTACCTGCTCGTCATCCTCGGCCTCATCGCCGGCTCCTACGCCGCGCTGATGGCCCGCTACCGGAAGGCCGGGCTGTGAGCATCATCGACATCGACCACACCTCCCGCTGGTTCGGGAACGTCGTCGCCGTCAACGACGTGACCATGCGCATCGGTCCCGGAGTCACCGGCCTGCTCGGCCCCAACGGCGCCGGCAAGTCCACCCTCATCAACATGATGGGCGGCTTCCTCGCACCCTCCACGGGCACCGTCACCCTCGACGGCACCCCGATCTGGCGGAACGAGCAGGTCTACAAGCAGATCGGCGTCGTGCCCGAGCGCGAGGCCATGTACGACTTCCTCACCGGCAAGGAGTTCGTCGTCGCCAACGCCGAACTGCACGGTCTCGACGAGGCGGCCGCCCAGCGGTCCCTGGCCACGGTCGAGATGGAGTACGCCCAGGACCGCAAGATCTCCACGTACTCCAAGGGCATGCGCCAGCGCGTGAAGATGGCCTCCGCCCTGGTCCACGACCCGTCCGTGCTCCTGCTCGACGAGCCGTTCAACGGCATGGACCCGCGCCAGCGCATGCAGCTCATGGAGCTCCTGCGGCGCATGGGCGACGACGGCCGCACCGTTCTCTTCTCCTCGCACATCCTTGAGGAGGTCGAACAGCTCGCCTCCCACATCGAGGTGGTCGTCGCCGGCCGGCACGCGGCCTCCGGTGACTTCCGCAAGATCCGCCGCCTGATGACGGACCGCCCGCACCGCTACCTCGTCCGCTCCTCCGACGACCGGGCCCTCGCCGCGGCCCTGATCGCCGACCCGTCCACCGCCGGGATCGAGGTGGACCTCAAGGAAGGCGCCCTGCGCATCCAGGCCGTCGACTTCGGGCGCTTCACCGAGCTGCTGCCGCGGGTCGCCCGCGAGCACGGCATCCGGCTGCTGACGGTCTCGCCTTCCGACGAGTCCCTCGAGTCGGTCTTCTCCTACCTCGTCGCGGCCTGAAGGAGCTGGCACCCATGTACAACCCCACCGTTGCCCGGCTCACCTACCGGGCCCTGCTCGGCCGCCGTCGCGCACTGATCCTCTGTGCGCTGCCCGTCCTGCTGATCGCCATCTCCATCGCCGTACGCGCCTTCACGGGCCTCGACGACAAGGTCGCCGCAGACCTCCTCGGCGGATTCGCCCTGGCCACGATGGTCCCGCTGATCGGTGTCATCGCCGGCACCGGAGCCATCGGCCCGGAGATCGACGACGGCTCGATCGTCTACCTGCTCTCGAAGCCGGTGAAGCGCCCGACGATCATCCTGACGAAGCTGACCGTCGCGATCGCCGTCACCATGGTCTTCTCCGCGATCCCCACCCTGATCGCCGGCTTCATCCTCAACGGCAACGGCCAGCAGATCGCCGTGGCCTACACCGTCGCCGCCCTCGTGGCCTCGGTCGCCTACAGCGCGCTGTTCCTGTTGCTGGGCACCGTCAGCCGGCACGCGGTCGTCTTCGGCCTGGTCTACGCCCTGATCTGGGAGTCGCTCTTCGGCAGCCTCGTCGACGGGGCCAAGACCCTCAGCGTCCAGCAGTGGTCGCTGGCCCTCGCCCAGAAGGTCGCGGGCGAGGGGTACGTGGACGCCACCGTCGGGCTGCCCACCGCGGTGATCCTGCTCGTCGCGGTCACCGTCGGCGCCACCTTCTACGCCGGACAGAAGCTCCGCCGCCTGACCCTGGCGGGCGAGGAGTAGGACGTCCACACCGGATGTTTCACGTGAAACAGTGCCCCGCCCGGCCCACCGGCCAGGCGGGGCACAGCTTTGCGCGGGATCATCGGTGCATGATCGAGTACACCGAGCCCGAGCCGTCCAGGCCTGTGCGGTCCTGGATACGCTCCGCGCCCGGCACCCACATATGGCTGCTGATCATCGTGGTCACCAGCATCGTGGTCGTGATCGTGCCCGACCATCTCGAACACGTCCTGCTCCACCGCAACAGCAGCAATATCCACGAGCTCGCCCGGCACCCGATACGGGCGCTGCTCAGCAGCGCGTTCTGGATCGAGGATCCGGCCGCGCTGCCGCTCTACTTCGTCCTCTTCGAGATCTTCCAGGCCAACGTCGAGCGCTGGCTCGGCACCCTGCGCTGGCTCTTCATCATCGCGACCGGACACATCACGGCCACGCTGATTCCAGAAGCTGGTCCTGATGGCCATCCAGGACAACCGCGCCCCGCGCAGCATGGTCCACGTCGTCGACATCGGCGTCAGCTACGGACTCGCGACCGCCGTAGGGGTGCTGACGTACCGCCTGCCGGGCCCCTGGCGCTGGCTCTACCTCGCCGGATCCCTGGCCTTCTTCGGACTCCCGCTCGTCACCGACGGCACCTTCACCGACTTCGGCCACGCCATCGCGCTCGCCGTCGGCCTCCTCGCCTGGCCGCTGACCCGGCACCCGAAACCGAGCCGGACGCACGGCTGACGCACGGAAATTGACTGGTACGAGGCGTGCGGCGGGGGCAGAGTGAGCCGTGCGGGGAGAAACAAGAAGGTCCGGAACAGCCACTTCGAGCGCGCCTCGCGGCGCGGGCCGTTCCGGACCTTCCGTTCGTCTTCCGCCCGGTTACGCGGCGCCCAGCAGACGCTCCAGGACCACGGCGATGCCGTCCTCCTCGTTGGAGGTGGTGACCTCGTCCGCCACCGCCTTGAGCTCCGCGTGCGCGTTGGCCATCGCCACTCCGTGCGCGGCCCAGCCGAACATCGGGATGTCGTTGGGCATGTCGCCGAAGGCGATCGTGTCGGCCGCCTTCACCCCCAGCCGGCGGGCGGCCAGCGAGAGGCCCGTGGCCTTGCTCAGGCCCAGGGGCAGGATCTCCACGACACCCGGACCGGCCATGACGATGCCGACCAGGCTGCCCACGGTCTCCCGGGCCACCTGGACGAGGGCGTCCTCGTCCAGCTCGGGGTGCTGGATGTACAGCTTGTTCAGCGGAGCCGACCACACCTCGGAGGTGTCCTCCAGGTAGAGCGCCGGAAGGCCTTCCTGGACCTGGTAGCCGGGGCCGAAGAGCACCTCGCCCTCGACTCCGTCCCGGCTGGCGGCGAGCGCCAGCGGACCCACCTCGGCCTCGATCTTCTCCAGAGCCAGCGCGGCCAGCTTCCGGTCGAGCGTCACCGAGGTCAGCAGCCGGTGCGCGCCCGCGTCGTAGACCTGCGCGCCCTGTCCACAGACCGCGATGCCCTTGTAGCCGAGGTCGTCGAGGACGTGGCGGGTCCACGGCACGGCGCGGCCGGTGACGATGATGTGTGCTGCGCCCGCCGCGGTGGACGCGAGGAGCGCCTCACGGGTGCGCTCCGAGACGGTGTCGTCGCCGCGCAGCAGCGTCCCGTCGAGATCGGTCGCGACGAGCTTGTACGGGAACGGGGCCGGGCTCACTTGGTGATCGGCTCCAGGATTTCCCGGCCGCCCAGGTAGGGCCGGAGCACCGGGGGAACCCGGACCGTGCCGTCGGCCTGCTGGTGGTTCTCCAGGATCGCGACGATCGTGCGCGGGACGGCGCACAGCGTTCCGTTCAGGGTGGACAGCGGAGCGGTCTTCTTGCCGTCGCGGTAGCGGATCGACAGGCGGCGGGCCTGGAAGCCGTCACAGTTCGAGGCGGAGGTCAGCTCGCGGTACTTGCCCTGGGTGGGGATCCACGCCTCGCAGTCGAACTTGCGGGAGGCGGAGGAGCCCAGGTCGCCGGTGGCGACGTCGATCACCTGGAAGGGCAGCTCCAGGCTGGTCAGCCACTGCTTCTCCCAGTCCAGGAGTCGCTGGTGCTCCGCCTCGGCCTCCTCCGGCGCGACGTACGAGAACATCTCGACCTTGTCGAACTGGTGGACGCGGAAGATTCCGCGGGTGTCCTTGCCGTACGTGCCGGCCTCGCGGCGGAAGCACGGGGAGAAGCCGGCGTAACGCAGCGGCAGCTTGTCCGCGTCGATGATCTCGTCCATGTGGTACGCGGCGAGCGGGACCTCGGAGGTGCCGACCAGGTAGAGGTCGTCGTTCTCCAGGTGGTACACGTTCTCCGCGGCCTGGCCGAGGAAGCCGGTGCCCTCCATGGCGCGCGGGCGGACCAGAGCCGGGGTGAGCATCGGGGTGAAGCCGGCCTCGGTGGCCTGGGCGATGGCCGCGTTGACGAGCGCGAGTTCCAGCAGGGCGCCGATGCCCGTGAGGTAGTAGAAGCGCGAGCCGGACACCTTGGCGCCGCGCTCGACGTCGATGGCGCCCAGGGACTCGCCGAGCTCCAGGTGGTCCTTGGGCTCGAAGCCCTCGGCTCCGAAGTCCCGGATGGTGCCGTGCGTCTCGAGGACGACGAAGTCCTCCTCGCCGCCGACGGGCACGTCCGTGTGGACGATGTTGCCGAGGCGCAGGAGCAGCTGCTTGGCGGCTTCGTCCGCCTCGTTCTGCTCGGCCTCGGCCGCCTTGACGTCCTGCTTGAGCTGGTCGGCCTCCTTCAGCAGCTCTGCCCGCTCCTCCGGAGAGGCCTTGGGGATGAGCTTGCCGAGCGACCTCTGCTTGTTGCGGAGTTCGTCGAATCGCATGCCGGAGGACCTGCGGCGCTCGTCGGCGGAGAGCAGTGCGTCGACGAGGGCGACGTCCTCTCCACGGGCGCGCTGCGAGGCGCGGACACGGTCAGGGTCTTCACGGAGCAGCCGGAGGTCAATCACCCCTCCAGGCTACCGGGCCGGGCTTCCGAGGATCGCACCGATATCACGCTGCGTGTCGCTTTGTCCTAATTGCCGCGAATGGAAAGCTTTCGGCAGGAGGCAGGAACCGACCCTTCCGCGCGGGACGATAAAACCGCCCCCATTCCCTGAAAAGGGGCACAACGGCGATGGCCGGGCACCCCCTGAGCAGGACGGGAAGGTCTTCCTTGTCCACAGGAATTCCCCAGGCGACCGGCTTATCCACAGGCTGTGCGCCGGATCTGTGGACACAGGAATAGATCAATCTCGACTGTGGAGCGAGCGGGCCCAATGAGGGTTCAAACCACCCTCACACACTCATTCGGGTGGGAATGACTCGCCCCAAAGAGTTGATCGGTGATACAGGGGTGACGCCGTTCACCTCCCGCTCGTCAGCGCGAAACCTGCGCCACCCGACCGATTTGTCGACCTTGTCGTGCCGCTCTGTCGACTTGTCCCCAGGTCTGCCGCCATGCCTGTGGATAACTCTGTGGACAGTGGACGGAGAGTTAGGGACGCCCGTCGAGGCAACGCGTCAGCCAGTCGGAGGCCGCGGTGAAGTCGCCGTCGGAGGTGCCCGCCCGGGCGGCCTGGACGTCACCCTGAGCGACGCCGGCCCGCGGGTAGGAGCCGAGGAACCGGACCTGGGGGCAGGTGCGCTTGAGACCCATGAGCGCCTCGCCGACCCGGCGGTCGGAGATGTGCCCCTCGGCGTCGACGGCGAAGCAGTAGTTGCCGATCCCCGCGCCCGTCGGCCGGGACTGGATCAGCATCAGGTTCACCCCGCGGACGGCGAACTCCTGGAGCAGCTCCAGCAGCGCACCGGGGCGGTCGTCGCCCATCCACAGCACGACGGAGGTCTTGTCGGCACCGGTCGGTGCGGCCGGCCGGGCCGGACGCCCGACGAGGACGAAGCGGGTCTCCGCGTTCTGCGCGTCGTGGATTTCGGTGACCAGCGGGACCAGCCCGTAGGTGGCGGCCGCGAACTCGCCCGCGAAGGCGGCGTCGAAGCGGCCCTCCTGGACCAGCCGGGCACCGTCGGCATTGGACGCCGCCGACTCCCACAGGGCGTCGGGCAGGTTCGACCGCAGCCAGTTGCGCACCTGAGGCTGGGCGACCGGGTGCCCGGTGACGGTCTTGACGTCCGACAGCTTGGTCCCGGGGCGCACCAGCAGCGCGAACGCGATGGGGAGGAGCACCTCACGGTAGATCATCAGCGGTACGCCGGAAGCCAGCTCGTCCAGGGTCGAGGTGACCCCGCCCTCCACCGAGTTCTCGATCGGGACCAGGGCCGCCGCGGCCTCGCCGTTGCGCACGGCGTCCAGGGCGGCCGGGACCGAAACCATCGGGACCAGCTCCCGGGTCGCGGCTTCGGGGAGGGTGCGAAGGGCGGCTTCGGTGAACGTGCCTTCGGGACCGAGATAGGTGAAGCGGGTGGCCGACATGCGATCAGCCTAATGCCGGGGCCCGGACGCCACCTGGCCTGTTCACCCTTCGAGCAGCCGCTGACCCACGTACTCCCCGGCGCGCGCGCCGGGCGGCACCGCGTACAGGCCGCTCGACTCGTGCCGGATGAATTCCGACAGGGCGTCGCCACGGTCGAGCTTGCGCTGGACGGGGACGAAACCACGGGACGGGTCGGCCTGCCAGCAGATGAAGAGGAGCCCCGCGTCCGGTGTTCCGTCGGCGGCGATCCCGTCGTGGAAGGAGAAGGGACGCCGGAGCATGGCCGCCCCGCCGTTCTGCGCGGGTGCGGAGATCCGGGCGTGCGCGTTGGAGGGGATGACCGGCTTCCCGTCGCCACCGGTCTTGTCGAGGGCCATGGCGGTGGTCTCGCCGCCGCCGGTCAGCGGTGCGCCGGTGGCCTTCGTACGGCCGATGACCTGCTCTTGCCGGGCGAGCGGCTGCTGGTCCCAGTGGTCGAGGAGCATGCGGATGCGGCGTACGACGGCGTACGAGCCCCCGACCATCCAGGCGTGCTCGGGCGGCACCGTGCCCTGGACGAAGATCCGCTGGTCGAAGTCGGCTTCGGCGGGCTTCGGATTGTTGGTGCCGTCGACCTGGCCCATGAGGTTGCGGGCGGTCATCGGGGAGGCGGTGGCACCGGGCGAGCGGTTGAAGCCGTTCATCTGCCAGCGCGGCCGGGCCGCTTCTCCGGCGTCGTTCTGCAGCGCGCGCAGCGCGTGGAACGCGACCAGCGCGTCGTCGGAACCGATCTGGACCCACAGGTCGCCGTTGCTGCGCTGGGCGTCGAGCCGGTCGGCGGAGAAGTCCGGCAGCGGGTCGAGGGCGGCGGGGCGGCGCGCGGTGAGGCCGGTGCGCTCGAAGAAGGAGTGGCCGAAGCCGAAGGTCACGGTGAGGGAGGAGGGACCGGAGCCGAGGGCGATGCCGGTGTCGGCGACCGGCGCGGGTTCGCCCGCCGTCAGCCGCAGCGCGGTATCCGACCAGCGCCGCATCAGGGCGGCGGCCTCGGTACGCCCGGCACCGGGCGCCAGGTCGAAGGCGAGGACGTGCCCCTTGGCCTGGAGGGGCGTGGTGATGCCGGCCTGGTGATCCCCGTGGAAGGCGACCCTGGTGGCACCGAGGCTGCCGGGAGCCCCGCCGGAGCCAGCCTTACCGGACCCGGACACCTCGGACTGGACGAGGGCCCCGCCGGCGGCGCCGAGCGCGAGCCCGGCGGCGCCCGCGGCGCCGACCGTGCCCAGCAGGCGGCGCCGGGAGATCTCGATGCCGGGGGGTTCGGTGGTGCTCGCGGAGCTCTCGGTGGGTTCGCTGTTCTGGGTCACGCTGGTCAGCCGATCTTCACGTTCTTCTGGACGGTCGTCTGGTCGATGTCGGAGGTGCGGATGGTCACGTCGATCCGCCAGTCGCCGGGCAGCGGCAGTTGGACGCCCGATGCGGTCCAGTGCCCGGGCGAGGGGCGCTCGGGGAGGACCGGCAGCGGGCCGATCTCCTTGGCCTCCAAGGTGAACGACACCTTGAGTTCGGGCAGGTCGAGCGGCTTGCCGTCGGGGGTCTCCGCCCACACGTGGAGCACGTTCGCGCCGACGCGTCCGGGGTCGAGCTGGAGTCGGACCGAGCCCTTGCCGTTCTGGCCGCCGGTGTCGAAGGGCAGCGTGACCTTGACCGCGCGGTCGGGAACGGCGGTGGCGGTGGAGCCGCGGCCGGTCTCCATCTCCGCGGCGCGGCCGGGCTCGGTGCTGGTGAGGATGGTGGTGACGGCCAGCAGGACCACGGCGACCCCCGCCTCGGCGAGGACGGACCGGCGGAGGCCGGCCCGGTCCGGGTCGGCGTCGCGCACCTGCTTCTCCCGCGCGGTGCGCCGGGCGGCACTCTGGCGGGCGAGCTGCGCCGCGCGCTGGGGGTCGGAGGCGGCGCTGGTGTAGGGGGCGGCGCCGGCGTCGGCGACGGGGGTGGCAGCCGGGGAGACGGTCACGGGCGATGTTTCACGTGAAACATCGGAGGCGCGCTCCCCCTCCCCTTCGGTCTTGCCCTCGGCTTCGCTCTGATGCCCGACCTGGCCCCCGGCCAGTCGCGAGGTCCACCGCCGGGAGGTGTAGGCGATGGCGACGATGACGGAGACGAGGCCGATCTTGACGAGCAGCAGCCGACCGTAATCGGTCCCGGTCAGCGCGGACCAACTGCCGACCTGGCGCCAGGCCTGGTAGAGGCCGGTGCAGGCCAGGACGAGCACGCTGGTGAAGGCGACCGTGGAGAAGCGCTGGATGGCGGTGCGCTCGATCCCGGGGACCTTGTGGAGCGCGACGAGCAGTGCGGTGAGCCCGCCGAGCCACGTGGCGACGGCCAGCAGGTGCAGGATGTCGACGGGCATGGCGAGGGCGGGCTGGATACCGGTGGAGGCGTGCTCGGACAGCGCCCAGGTAGCGGCGATGCCGCCGGCGACGACGGTCCCGCCGATACCGAGCCCGAAGACGAGGTCGCTCTCCGCCTTGGCGTTCTCTTCGGAGGTCTCGGACGCGTCCGAGCCGTCCGGGGCCTTCGAGCCGTCGGGGGCATCCGAGCCGTCCGACGTGTGGCGCCGGGCATAGGAGCCGAACAGAACGGTGATGAACAGTGCGGCCGCGCCGAGGAGGAGCAGCCGCGAGACGAGCGAGGCCCCGGACTTGGTCTCCAGGACGGTCTTCAGACCGGCGAGGTCGAAGGCGTCGGCGAAGTTCCCCGAGCCGGTGTACGGGTTGCGGAGGAGCAGCATCACGAGGGTGGCCACGGTGAGCGCGACCCAGGCCCGTACGACCAGCTTCTGCATCGGCCGCTGCGCGGCGCCCCGGCGCCAGCACAGGAGGATGAAGGCGGCGGCGCCGACGAGCACGGCGAACCCGGCGTAGGCCACGTAGCGCGCGATGCCGTAGGCGATGGCGACGGGCCCGTCGCCGGCCGTCCGCGAGGGCAGTGAGACGGCGGTCTCGGAGGGGGCTCCGATGGAGAAGGTGAAGGCGCCGGAGATGGGGTGGCTGTCCGCGGATACGGCCTGCCAGGCGACGGTGTAGGTGCCGTCGGGCAGCCCAGGGCGCAGGGCGGTGCCGTAGCGGATGATGCTCCCGCTGCAGAGGTCGCGCAGTTCACCGGTGTCGACGCGCTTGCCCTGGGGATCCAGGACGCGGATGGAGTCGCCGTTCATGGCGACCCCCTCCGAGAAGGAGAGGGTGATCTGGGCGGGCGCCGTGGCGACCACCGCCCCGTCCGTGGGGTCGCTCGCGGTCAGCGCGGCGTGCGCCGAGGCCGGCGCGGCAGCGGCGAAGAAGGCTGCCAGCAGAGCGGCGAGGACCAGCGTGAGCCGCGGCAGGAGCGCCGTGGCGCGGACGCGGGCCGGGGATGGGGTCGGGGCGGTGGCCGTCATGGCGTGTCAGTTCCTCGGTCCGTCAGTGGGCGGTGCCATGGGTGGATGTCGGAGCCTTGTACGTCCGCTCCTTGACGTCCAGCTCGACCTTGACCGGGCCGGACTTTTCGAAGCGCAGTTCGATGGTGACCTTGTCGCCGACCTTGGGGGTGTTCTTGAGCCCCATGAACATGACGTGGTTGCCGCCGCGCTCCAGCTTCAGCTCGCCCTTCGCGGGCACGTCCATGGACTGCACCTGCTGCATCTTCTGATCCTTGGTCTCGTGGATCTGCAGATCGTCGGAGAGCGTGCTCGTGGCACCGGTCAGCTTGTCGGCCGTCTTGGAGTCGTTCTTGATGACCATGAACGCGCCGGCCATCTTGTCGTTCACGGGCTCCGGCATGTAACCGCCGCTGACCGTCAGCTTCGGCGCGTCACCGGAAGCGGACTCGGAATCCGAGGAGCAGCCGGATATGGCGAGCGCGGCCGTCAGGGAGAGGGCGGCGGCGAGGGTGCGGGTGGTGCGGGCGTTCACGGGTTCTCTCCCTTGACGATCTTCGGCAGGTCCTTGGTGTAGTCATCGACGGTGGTGCTCTCGCCGTAGAGGAGGTATCCCTCGTCGGTCTTGGGCGAGAAGGCGATGACCTGGGCGCCATGCATGGAGACGACGTTGCCGGCGGCGTCCTTGGTGGCGGCCTCGATACCGATGCCGAGCGTGCGTGCGGCGGCCTGGATGGTGGCGAAGTCACCGGTCAGCCCGGTGAACGCCGGGTCCAGTCCCTTCAGCCACGGGCCGAGGGACTCGGGAGTGTCCCGTTCCGGGTCGGTGGTGATGAAGACGACCTGGAGCTTGTCCTGGTCGGCCTGGGGAAGTTCCTTCTTGGCGACGGCGATGTTGCTCATCGTCAGGGGGCACACGTCGGGGCAGTGGGTGTAGCCGAAGTAGATGAGCGTCGGCTTGCCCTTGGTCTGCTCGCGCAGGTTCCACGGCTTGCCGGTGGTGTCCGTGAGGACGACGTCCGGCTTGTCGAAGGGGCGGTCGAGCACCGTGGCCGAGCCGGCTTTCGCCTGGCTCTCGCTGATCTGGGTGACCTGGCCGTTCTTGGCCGGTTCACCACCGCAGGCGGTGAGGGTGAGGGCGGCCGCGGCCACGAGGGCGGCGAGCGTCACACGTGTGGTGTGCATGGGGAAAGTCCCTGAGATTCGGGGGTGCTACGGGTGGATCCGCGAGCCCGGCCGGCCCGGTAGACCGGCCGGCTGCGCGGGATCAACAGGTCAGGAGGATCAGGAGGTCAGGAGGTCAGGAGGTCAGGAGGTGCGGCGGCGCGAGGCGACGCCGAAGGCCACGCCGCCGAGTCCGATGACGATGCCGGCGATGCCGAGGGCCCGCGCGGTGGTGTCGGAGCCGCTCTTGGCGGCCGCCTCGTCGTGGCCGTCCTTGTGGTCGGCGTCGGAGTCGGAGTTCTTCGCCTCGTCCGCCGGCTTCTTGGCAGCGTCGTGGTGGTCGGCGCCGGCGGCGGTCAGCTTCAGAACGGGCGCCGGGGTCTGCGGTTCGGCGGCGCCCTCCTTGGGCTCCTCGATCCAGCGGACGATCTCGCCGTTGTCGTAGGTCTGGATCGCCTTGAAGACCATCTGGTCGGCGTTGTCGGGCAGCTTGCCGACGGAGACCGGGAACTGCTGGAACTTGCCGGCCTCGATCTTGCCGCCGGACCAGGTCACCTTGGTGACGACCTCGTTGACCTGCTTGCCGTGCACGGTGAGCGGCTTGTCGAGCTTGGTCTTCTCGACGCTGGACGTCCAGCCGGGGATGTCCTGCGGCATGACCGACGTGAGCGGCTGGTCGACCGGGAAGTTGACCTCGAGCTGCGTGGTCGCGGCGTTGTCGCGCTCGTTGGGGACCTTGAAATTGAGCGTCGCGTAGCCGCCCTTGGCGGCCTCCCCGACGGGCTGCACGCCGACGTGGGCGAAGGCGGTGCCGGAGAGGAGGAGGACGGAACCGGCGGCGAGGGTGGCGGCGAAGGAGACGCGAGAGGTCTTCATGGCAGAAACACTCCACGGAAGCTGTGGTGACGGTGGCTCCGCGCGCGGCGCGCACGGAGTTCGCGGCACCGGTGCTCCGGTCGTGAGTCCCGGGGAGGAGGGGTGCCGCTTCAGGCTGCGAGGGCGCATGCCGGGGGCGGCCCGCGCCTGATCACCGTGTGCTGGAGGGCGTTCCGGCCCGTGGAGAGCGCGGGGCCGGTCGCGGTGGCCGCTGCCCGCGGGGTACGGGCAGGCCGGCCCGGAAGGCCCGCGCTGAGGGCTCGTACGTAGGCCAGGGCGGCACGCAGCGGGCGCACCGGTCCGGCTTCGGCCGAGAGGCGGGACAGTTCGAGGAGGCGGAACAGCGCGGCGTCGCCGCGCCCGAGCAGCCAGCCCGCGGCGAGCGCGGCCAGCAGGTGCCCGATCAGCATGGCCGGGCTGAGCAGCCCGACGAGTCCGCTGGCCGGCTCTACGAGGCCCTGCCCCAGGTGGGTGTGGGCCATGTGCCCCTGCGCCTCGGACTGCGCGGCCACGGCGTCCGGGTCCAGCCCGGCGCTCTCCAGGATCCGCCGGGCGTCCGACGGGTGGATCGGGACGGAGTTGCCCCCGCACACCAGTTGGGCGGCCAGCGCCGCGAGCGAGGACTCCGAAGAGGTGCCGTCGGCCGCGGAGGCGTTGTGCTGGCCGAGGCCGAACACCGCGTGCAGCGCGAGCTGTCCGCCCGCCAGCGCGGCGGCGAGGCCGGGCAGCGAGCGGCGGCGTCCCGCGAGCGGGGCCGCCACCGCGAAGACGGCGAGGAAGCCGGCGCAGAGGGACCACCAGGGCACCGTCGCGCAGGAGGCCAGTGCGTGCCCGGCCGCGGACAGCACGACACAGACCGCGGTGAACACCGCGGCCCGGATCAGCCTGAGGCCGGGTCCGGCCTGTGTCGCGTGGGGGGCAGTCATGGCCGGGCCATCATCGCACTGGGCTTGGGGCCCTCATACGGCAGGTGCGACAGATCGTTTACGTTCCCGCGCACTTCGCCAGGTCGGCCCCGGCGTCCACCGCCGCATACACCGCCGCCCGGGAGCGCCGCATCGGCTGAATGAGGGCTCTGTCGGCCCTCGGGGGCTTAGCCCCGGCCCCGGGCGGCAATAGGTAACCGTATGAGCATCTGGTGGTCTCTCCACTTGAGGCGCGAAGCAGCGAGTGTGCCCCTCGCGAGGCGACTGCTGTTGGGGACGATGGAGACCGCGGGGGTCGACCCGGACATCTCCTTCGACCTGTCGGTGGCGCTGAGCGAGGCGTGCGCGAACGCGGTGGAGCACGGCGGCCGCGCAGCCGTCCCGCGCTCCGGGTACCTGGACGACGCGTCCTCGGGCGGCGGATCCCCGGACGGGACCGGGGCGTACCACGTCACGGCCTATCTGGACGGGGACCGCTGCCGCATCGAGGTGAGCGACTCGGGCCCGGGGTTCCCGCCCGCGACGGTGGCCCGCCGCAGACCGTCCATGGCCGAGCACGGCCGGGGCCTGCACCTGATCGAGGAACTCGCCGACCACGTCCGTTTCCGCAACCGGCCGGGCCGGGGCGCCGTGGTCAGCTTCGACAAGATGCTGAAGTGGCGGGACGACTCACTGCTGAAGGTGTCGTAGACGCGCCGATGGGCGGAACCCGTGGAGGGTCCCGCCCATCGGCGCGTACGAGCGGTGGCGTCAGCCCTTGAGTCGCGCCATCCAGGCCTCGACCTCGTCCGAGGTGCGGGGCAGTCCGTCCGACAGGTTCCGGTTGCCGTCCTCGGTGACGAGGATGTCGTCCTCGATCCGGACACCGATGCCGCGGTACTCCTGCGGCACCGTCAGGTCGTCGGCCTGGAAGTACAGGCCGGGCTCGACGGTCAGGCACATCCCCGGCTCCAGCGTGCCGTCGACGTACGCCTCGGTGCGCGCGGCGGCGCAGTCGTGGACGTCCATGCCGAGCATGTGACCGGTGCCGTGCAGGGTCCAGCGGCGCTGCAGGCCGAGCTCCAGGACGCGCTCGACCGGTCCCTCCAGCAGGCCCCACTCGACGAGCTTCTCGGCGAGCACGTGCTGCGAGGCGTCGTGGAAGTCGCGGAACTTCGCGCCCGGCTTGACGGCGGCGATACCGGCTTCCTGGGACTCGTACACCGCGTCGTAGATCTTGCGCTGGATGTCGGTGTACGTGCCGCTGATCGGCAGCGTCCGCGTGACGTCGGCGGTGTAGAGGGAGTGGGTCTCCACGCCGGCATCGAGCAGCAGCAGGTCGCCGGAGCGGACGTCGCCGTCGTTGCGGACCCAGTGCAGGGTGCAGGCGTGCGGGCCGGCGGCGCAGATGGAGCCGTAGCCGACGTCGTTGCCCTCGACGCGGGCGCGCAGGAAGAAGGTGCCCTCGATGTAGCGCTCGGAGGTGGCCTCGGCCTTGTCGAGCACCTTCACGACGTCCTCGAAGCCGCGGACGGTGGAGTCGACGGCCTTCTGCAGCTCGCCGATCTCGAACGCGTCCTTCACGGCGCGGGCCTCGGAGAGGTAGACGCGCAGCTCCTCGTCGCGCTCCTTGGTGACCTTGTCGGTCAGGGCCGTCTCGATGACGGCGTCGTGACCGCGCACGGAACGGACCGGGCCCTCCGCCTCGGCCAGCTCCTCGGGAAGCTTGCGCACGTCCTTGGCCGGGATGCCCAGGAGCTGCTCGGCCTCCGTGAGGGAGTGGCGGCGGCCGACCCACAGCTCGCCGCTGCCGGAGAGCCAGAACTCGCCGTTCTCGCGGTCGGAGCGGGGCAGCAGGTAGACGGCGGCGTGGTGGCCGGTCTCCCCCGCGGGCTCCAGGACCAGGACGCCGTTCTCGGTCTGGTCACCGGTGAGGTACGCGTACTCGGTCGAGGCGCGGAAGGGGTACTCGGTGTCGTTCGAGCGCGTCTTCAGCCGCCCGGCGGGGATGACGAGGCGCTCGCCGGGGAAGCGCCGGGAGAGCGCGGAGCGGCGGGCGGCGGTGTGCGCGGCCTGAGCGATCGGCTCCAGCCCACGCAGCTCGGTGTCCGCCCAGCCCGTGCGCATGCTCGCGGCGAGCTCCTCGCTGACACCCGGGTACAGCCCGTTCTTGCGCTGCTTGTGCTTCTTCTTGGGCTGCTCTTCTTCCGGGGTCTCCGGGGTGAGCTCGTCAGCCACGTCTTCTCCTCAGTACGACGGACACGGACCGGGTATGGACCTCATCCATCGTATGTGTGAGCGGACGCCCCCCGACGGGTCGTGTGACAAATCCGCTAAACCCGGCCACACCGTCACACGCCCCGCCCCTCATCTCCTCGTCTCCTCGTCACTCGAACCGCGCCGCGAGCAGCACGATGTCCTCGGAGGCGTCCGCCGGGGCGGCCGGGCCGTCCCCGTCGCCGTCCGGCAGCACCGTCCGCAGGATGTGGTCGCAGATGGCGGCCGGGTCCTCGCGGGCGCTACGGGGGATCCCCGCGGCGGCGGCGTGCAGCCGCGCGTACGCCCGGTCCATCGGGTCCCCGGTGCGCCGGAGCAGCCCGTCCGTGTACAGCAGCACCGTTTCTCCGGGCGCGGGCTCGATCTCCACGCTCGGAGCCTCCCAGCAGGACAGCATTCCGAGCGGCGCGGAGAGGGTGGTCTCCACGTACTCGGTGCGCCGTTCGCCGATCAGCAGCGGCGGGGTGTGCCCGGCCCCGGCCAGGATGATCTTCCGCCCCCGGCCGCCCGTCGGGCCGCCCGCCTGGCCCCCGGCGGGTTCGCAGTAGGCGAAGAGCGCGGTCGCCGAGCGCGCGGGCTCGGTCAGGCGCAGCAGCAGCTCCAGGTCGGAGAGGACGGCGACGGGGTCCTCGCCCTCCATGACGGCGTACGCCCGCAGCGAGGCGCGCAGCCGCCCCATCGCGGCGACGGCGCTCGGGCCCGAGCCGGTGACGGAGCCGACGGCCAGCCCGAGGGCTCCCTCCGGCAGCGGCAGCGCGTCGTACCAGTCGCCTCCGCCGTGCGGTCCGGTGTGGTGCCGGGCGGCGAGCTGGACCCCGGAGATCCGGGGGAGCCGGCTGGGCAGCAGTTCCTCGGCGACGGTGGCCAGGCTGGAGCGGGCGCGCTCCACCTCCAGCATCCGGGCCAGGTGCTCGGCGGCGTGCCGGACGTACAGCCCGACCAGGTCGCGCTGGCGGTCGCTGGGCTCGGCCTGTTCGTCGTAGAGCCAGACGGCCGCGCCGAGCCGGCCGGTGGCTTCGGCGGTCAGCGGCAGCGCGTAGCTGGCCGCGTAGCCGAGGCGGGCGGCGACCTCGCGGTGGCGGGGGTCGACGGGGGTGGCGTACCCGCCGGCACCGGTGCCGGGGGTGGTGCCGGGCTCCGGCAGGACCTCCGAGCCGCCGTGGGCGTCGGGGAGGCCGTCGAGGATGCGGCCGTACGAGGTGGCGCTGCGCGGCACCGTCTCGATGTGGCCGAGGTCGGCGTGGCCGAGCCCGAGGCCGATCGTGGTGGTGGGGCCGAGCCCGTCGGAGGGCTCCAGGACGATCAGGCCGCGACGGGCGCCGACGAGGGCCGCGCCCGCCCGCAGGAACTCCTGGAGGGAGGTGGTGAGGTTACCGGCGCGGGCGAGCCGCTCGGTGAGCTCGTGGAGGGTGGTGAGGTCGGAGACCATGCCCGCGAGGCGGTCCTGAATGACCGAGCTCGCGGCAGGGCCCTGCGCCGGGGCGTGGGCCGTTCGCGGGGCCGTCGAGGTGGACACGGCCGTGGGCACCGGTGTGGGCGCCACAGTGTGCGGGGACGCTGTGGCGGCTGGATCGATTCCAGCCACTTTCGGCAGATGCGGGGCGCTCATGGCGTCCGCCTTTCCAGCTGGTGCGATTCGCCATATAGCATCGCAAACCCCCAGATCATGCTGCGCCGCTATCAATGAATCCACATCTACACGCACACGAGGAGCGATGTCCAGCATTGCCCAGGTGGGAATCCTGGTGTCCGTGGGACGGCAACTCACTGTCCGGTCAGGGCTAGAACTTGGCCGGAAAAAGCGGGAAGCGGACGGTTTTTGCGGTCGACTGGGCGAGTCAGTCGGCCGGTCCGGGTACGTAATCCGTTGCACCCGGGGAGAGTTGGCGCAGTGCGGTGCCCGCCGGGAACCGCCGGGCACGGCCCGTCGTCCCCATCGACGACAGCCGTCCCCCGCGTGGTCCCGGGTCGCGTACCGCCCCCGACGGACGTTTCATGGACCCGTAAGAAAACTGCACGAACCGTGTGAACCTGCTTCAGGCGGACAGTGACGCGAAACGTGTACGTGTGGTGAAACACCGCTTACATGGTGTGATGTGGCCCTCGACGTTCAACGGAAAGGAACGAGCGCTCATGCGCGAGATCCTCGGAAGGCGTCTCCAGCGGCTCCGTAATCGCTTGCAATCCCTGCGCCCCGCCCCGCCGCAGGGTGATGCGCCGGCTCTCCTCGACGCGGCGCTGACCTGCGCCACCACCTGGCACTGGCCCGTGCTGCCGGGCGTCGGGCGCTCCGGCGCCGACAGCTCCCGGTGCGCCTGCCCCGACCCCGACTGCGTCGTCCCCGGCGCGCACCCCTTCGACCCCGGGCTGCTCGCGGCCACCACCGACCCCCGGATGGTGTCCTGGTGGTGGGCCAACCGGGCGGGCGCCCCGATCCTGCTGGCCACCGGCGGGGGCGCGCCCTGCGCGGTGAGCCTGCCCGCCGCGGCGGCCGCGCGTGCCGTCGTACGCCTGGACACCGAGGGGATGCGGCTCGGGCCGATCGTGGCCACGCCCACGCGGTGGTCGCTGCTCGTGGCGCCGTACTCGCTGGAGCGGCTCGGCGAGATCCTCTACGCCAAGGACTACGTGCCCGCCTCGCTGCGTTTCCACGGCGACGGCGGCTACTTGCTGCTGCCGCCCTCCACCGCGGTCGGCGGCGGCCAGGTGCGGTGGGAGCGCGAGCCGGCGGTGGCCGGGGAGGTCTGGCTGCCGGAGGTGGAGGCGGTCGTGGACGCGCTGGTGGAGGCGAGCAGCGGTGCGTCGGGCGGCGGGAGCCGGCTCGCGTACTGATGTCCGTGTGCTGACGTCCGTGTACTGGAGGATCACTCGTACGGGTGCCAGCGAGACGAGTTTCCAAGGGAATTGGGCGCGGGGATCTCCGTGCCCCATTCCCGCATCGCTATCTTCGGCGAATGAATCTCCGCCTGATCGGTATCGGCGCCGGTGTGTTGATCATCTTGTCGCTCCCGCTGGCGGGGGCGATCGCCGGGCCGGATTTCGCCGGTCAGAGCGATGGAAAGGGCGGCGGGCTGCTCTCCACCTTCGGCCTCGGCCATCCGCCCAAGGGCGGCCCGGGGTCATCGGACTCCGAGGCCGTCGAGAAGTCCGAGGGATCGGCCGATTCGGGCGGTTCGGGAGCGAGTTCCGCCCCCGGCCGGTCCCGTACGCCGGCCCCCGCCGCGGCGCCGGCCCGCCCGGGCCCGGCCGAGCAGCCGCGCACGGACGCCCGCTGCGGACCCGAACTGTCCTCCCCACAGGGGGTGGAGGCGCAGACGTGCGTCCTGTCGGGCGAGGGGCGGACGTGGGGGCGCAGCTACTACCGGAACACCAGCGGCCGCGCGCTCGACGCGGTGCTCACGGTGATGGGTCCGGCGGGGCGCACGGTGCAGATCCGCTGTGCGGTCGGCGCGGGCGACGAACCGGGGCTGTGCGAAACGCCGAGGGAGGAGTCGGCCGGCGCCCCGGAGGATTACTCGGCCGTAGCGGAATTCGCAGTTCCGGATGATGAAGGAGCCTTGCTCCTGCGGTCCGGGAGCAACTCACCGGTACCGGGCGACGGTTGAGCGTCACCGGAAAATCAAGGGCCCGGTCGCTGGCGACGGGGGATGCACCAGCGACCGGGCTACAAGAACGGTAACAAGAGATCGCCTGTTCGCAAATTCGATCTCTGATATTCGGACACCGATTTGCAGGCGATTAGCGGGAGTTGTGATACCGGTCACCGGTGACCGGTCACCGGTGACCCTCCCGAGGCCCTTCTCGAGGCCCTTCCCGCGGCCCCTCGTGGCCGGCCCGCGAACGGGCCCGGCCATCCGTTCAGCTGAGCGTGACCTGGCGGTTGGTGAGGCCGCCGCGGGCGCGGCGCTCCTCCGTGGTCAGCGGAGCGTCCGTCGCGAGGGCCGCGGCGAGCCGCTCGGCGAGCTCGGCCGCGGGCTTCTCCACGTCCTCGGCGGAGACCCCGGTCGGCAGGTCCCAGACGGGGACCATCAGGCCGTGGGCGCGGAAGGAGCCGACCAGCTTGGTGCCCTCGCCGAGCGAGGACGTGCCCGCCGCGGACAGCCGCGCGAGCGCGTCGAGCAGCTTCTCCTCGGGGTGCGGCATGACCCAGCGCAGGTGGTTCTTGTCCGGGGTCTCGCACCAGTAGGCGGCGTCCACGCCGGTCAGCTTGACGGTCGGGATGGCGGCGGCGTTGGCGCGCTCCAGGGAGGCGGCGACCTCCGGGGAGGCGTTCTGGGCGCTCTCCGCTTCCGGAATCCAGAATTCGAACCCGCTGTGGACAACCGGCTCGAAACCGCCGTCCACGGACAGGAGATCCTGAAGTCGCGGACCCTCGGCCGGAACCCGGCGGGCCGCGACGACGGTGCCGGGCTCGGCCACGAGCGCGCGCTCCAGGGTGTCGGCCATGTCCCGGGCGAGGTCGCCGCTGGTCGAGTCGTTCTGCAGGCCGAGCAGGACGGAGCCGTCCTCGCGGCGCAGGGCCGGCGAGGCCAGCGGGAGTACGGTCACCAGAGTGACGGAGGGGACGTCCTCGGGCAGTCCGCCCTTGAGGGTGAGCGGCACGGTGGCGGCGGGGACGAGCTCGCGCAGCGCGACCCAGTCGCACTCGCCGGGCAGGCCCTCGAAAGGCCGGGCCACGTGCTCGGTGACGGCGTGCGCGGCGGCCGCGCCGTGGCAGGCCTTGTAGCGGCGCCCGGATCCGCAGGGGCAGGGCTCGCGAGCGCCCACCACCGGGATCTCCCCGTTGTTGAGCTGCGGCTTTGCGGACTTCGCGGCGGGGCGCTTCTTGGCCATCGTGGGTGTCTCCCGGTTGCGGCGGTACGGCGTAGGTCTGGGCGCGAGCCTAGCCGTTCGTACCGCCACAACCGGTGGGGTGCGGCCGGGAGCACGGTCGGCGTGCGCTCCCGGACGGCCGCCATCCGTCCACCCGCGGTCGAGGACCGGTCGGATCAGGGATCCAGATCGTCGAAGGCCGTACTGAAATCGATCGCCGGGGGTGCAACGCGCGTAGCGAAATCCTCGTGCCGGGGCCCACAGGCAACGATCGCCCAGACGGTGACCTCACCCGCCGCTCCGTCCCGGACACCCCAGTCCTGGGCCAGGGCGCTGATGATGTTCAGCCCCCGCCCGCCCCGTGCGGTGACCGAGGGCTTGGCCGGGATGGGGCGGGTGGGCCCGCCGCCGTCCGTGACCTCGACCGTCAGCCGCCCCGCCTTGTCGACGCGCCACGACGCATGTATCCCGCCGTCGCCGATCTCCCGCGCGCCCAGTGGTCTGCCGTGCCGGCAGGCGTTGCTGAGCAGTTCGGAAAGGATCAGTACGGCGTCATCCACGATCGATTCGGACACTCCGCTGATGCGCAACTGCTCGCGCATCCGGTGCCTCGCCTCGCCCACGCCCGCAGGACCATGGGACACGTCCATGCACGACGACGTGGGCACTTCTTGTGCCACCATCAACGCCACCCCCGGAACCTCCTTAGCCCCACGCATGGTCTGGATGCCCCAATGGCCTGGACCGGAAACCGCCGGACCGGCGCCCTCTGACGCATTCGCGGCGATCGAACGCGGAGTGGATGCGCCGGTGCACACCCCGTAACGGGTGGGTCGCGTGGGACAGGTGCGCAAAGCGGGACGTCAGCGCCCTAGCTGTGACAAAACTTGTCGCGGCCTGTTCGTGATGATCGCTTCCACACCTAGATCAGCGCAGAGCTGAACATCTTCCGGATCGTTCACTGTCCACACGTGAACGGAGTTCCCCGCGGCCTGAAGTTTGCGGATGAAGCCCGGATGGCTGCGCACGATGCGCATCCCCGGCCCGGCGATCCGCACCCCGGCCGGCAGCCGCCCGTCCCGCATCCGGGGCGAGATGAACTGCATCAGGTAGACGGTCGGGACCGTCGGCGCGGCCGCCCGCATCCGGTGCAGGGAGCGCGCGGAGAAGCTCATCACCCGGATCGGGTGCGGCCCCTCGACGGGCGGGGCGTCCAGTGCGAAGCGCTTGAGGAGGAAGAGCAGGCGCTCCTCCACCTGTCCGGCCCATCGGGTCGGGTGCTTCGTCTCGATCGCCAGCTGTACCGGCCGTCCGGCGTCCGCGACCAGCTCCAGCAGCCGCTCCAGGGTGAGCACGGAGGTCCGCTCGGGGTCCGCGTCCCAGTCGGGGGACTCCTCCCGGTCCTTCCACGAGCCGAAGTCGAGGGCGGCGAGATCGGCCAGTTCCAGGGCGGAGACGGCGCCGCGGCCGTTGGAGGTGCGGTTCACCCGCCGGTCGTGGACCAGGACCAGGTGGCCGTCGGCCGTGAGCCGGACATCGCATTCGAGGGCGTCGGCCCCGTCCTCGATGGCCTTGCGGTAGGCGGCCAGCGTGTGTTCGGGGGCATCCTCCGAGGCGCCGCGGTGGGCGACGACCTGGATGGGGCGCGGCGTTGCGTGGGTCACCGGCTCATGGTGCCACCGAGAGGGGGCCGGGTGTCGGGGAGGGCCCGGCGGGCGCTTCTGGGGATGCGTCCGAAATGCCGGAGATAAAGGATGGGGGGAGACTCACAGGTCCGGCTTACAGTGCTCTGACGGGCCATGGGAAAGGCTTTGCCCAGGAACTTGTACGGCACGTCGAACGTTCTGTCGGACCGATATCGCCCGTATTTCTGAAGCCGTGTGTGACGAGGAGAGAGCGCTGTGAGCACCGAGAACGAGGGCACCGCGGCCCCGACGCCCCCCGCGGCTCCGCCCGCACCCCCGGTGGCCGCGCCCGTCGACGCCGCGCCGGCCGCGCACGCCGCGCCGGCGCCCGTGGAGCCGGTGACGCAGCAGTTGCCGCCGACGCTCGCGCCCGGCACCGAACCGACCCAGCAACTCCCGCAGACCCCGGCGGCGCAGAGCCCGGCGGCGCAGCCCGCGGCGGCCGTCCAGCCTCCGGCCCCGGCCCCGGCCCCGGCCCCGGCTCCCGCGTACGCCGACACCCCGGTCCCGCCGGTCACCCCGGCGTACGCCGACACCCCGGCGTACGCCCCCGCCCCCGCGCCGCAGGCGATGGGCGCAGAGGGCTGGCCTCCCCCGCCGCCCGCGGCCCCCGCGTACGGGGCCGGTGACGGCCAGGGCGGTGGCGGCTGGGGCGTGCCCCTGGCCGCCGACGGCGCACCGCAGCCCAAGCGGAAGGGCAAGGGCGGCCTGATCGCGGGCGTGCTCACGGCGGCGCTCCTCGCGGGCGCCGTCGGCGGCGGCGTCGGCTACTGGGCCGCTGACCGGAGCGCCGACGGCTTCGGCTCGACCACGGTCAGCGCCGGCAACACGCCCAAGGACCTCAAGCGGGATCCGGGCACGGTCGCGGGCCTGGCCGCAGGAGCGCTTCCCAGCGTCGTCACGATCGAGGCCTCGGCCGGCAGCGGCGAGGGCGGCACCGGCACCGGGTTCGTCTACGACCAGCAGGGCCACATCCTCACGAACAACCACGTGGTCGCCTCCGCGGCCAACGGCGGCAAGGTCAGCGCGACCTTCTCCGACGGCAAGAAGTACGAGGCCGAGGTGGTCGGCCGGGCCCAGGGGTACGACGTCGCCGTCCTCAAGCTGAAGAACCCGCCGTCCGGGCTCAAGCCGCTGCCCCTCGGCGACTCGGACAAGGTCGCCGTCGGCGACTCGACCATCGCGATCGGCGCCCCCTTCGGCCTGTCCAACACGGTCACCACCGGCATCGTCAGTGCCAAGAACCGCCCGGTCGCCTCGGGTGACGGCTCCAGCGGCAAGAACTCGTACATGAGCGCCCTCCAGACGGACGCCTCGATCAACCCGGGCAACTCCGGCGGTCCGCTGCTCGACGGCCGCGGCGCGGTCATCGGCATCAACTCCGCGATCCAGTCGGCCGGCAACGGCGGCTTCGGCGGCGGCCAGGCCGGCTCCATCGGCCTCGGATTCGCCATCCCGGTCAACCAGGCGAAGAACGTCGCCGAATCGCTGATCAAGACGGGCAAGCCGGTCTACCCGGTGATCTCGGTCTCCGTGGACCTCGCGGCCAAGACCGATGGCGCGAAGATCTCCGAGACGGGCGCCGCGGCCAGCGAGCTGGTCGACCCGAACGGGCCGGCGGGCAAGGCGGGGCTGAAGCCCGGCGACATCATCACCGAGCTCGGCGGCAAGCCGATCGACAGCGGCCCGACCCTGATCAGCGAGATCTGGACGTACAAGCCGGGTGACACGGTGAAGCTGACCTACCTGCGCGGCGGCAAGCCGACCACGGTGGACATCACGCTCGGCTCGCGGGTCGGCGACAAGTAGCGGCCGGCCGCCCGGCGGCCGGCAGGATCGACTGGCTTGATAGTGAGGGGCCGTAGGCGCGATTGTGCCTGCGGCCCCTCCCAACGTCCGCTTATGCTTCGACCGTGTTCGATTCGCGGCACATACGAACGTTCCACGAGGTGGTCGCCTCGGGGTCCTACTCGGCCGCCGCCAGGGCCCTCGGGTACACACAGCCCGCGATCACCCAGCAGATGAAGGCGCTCGAACGCGCCGTCGGCACCCCGCTGTTCACGCGTGTCGGCCGCCGCATGCAGCTCACCGAGGCCGGGGAGTCCATGTCCCGGCACGCCGAGACCATCCTCGGCAGTCTCTCCGCAGCCGAGGCCCAGCTGAAGGCGTACGCCCGGCTGCGGACCGGCCGCGTCCGGCTGTGCGGCTTCCCCAGCGCCAACGTCACCCTGGTCCCGGAAGCACTGAGCAGCCTGGCCAAGGAGCATCCGGGCATCCAGGTCGAGCTGCTGGAGGGGGAGCCCCCGGACTCCTTGCGCAGGCTGGAGCGGGGCGAGTGCGACATCACCCTCGCCTTCACCTATCCCGGCCTGCACGAAGAGGTGCCGGAGGAGGTCGCCGAGGTCAGGCTCATGGAGGACCAGCTGACGGTGCTGCTGCCGACCGGGCACGCGCTGGCCCGGCGCCGGGCCGTGCACCTCACGGACCTCTCCGAGGAGCGGTGGATCGCCGGCTGCCCGCGCTGCCGGGCGAACCTGCTGCACGAATGCGCGGAGCTCGGCTTCGTCCCCGACATCCGGTTCGCCACTGACGACAACCTGGTGGTCCAGAGCCTGGTCGCACAGGGCCTCGGCGTAGCCATGATGCCCGCGCTGGTGCTGCCCTCGCTCTCGCTGAGCAAGGTGTGCGGGCGGCCCCTGCTGCCGGCCGCCCGCCGTCACATCGCCGCGCACGTGTACCGCGACCATCTGCGGGTCCCGGCGACGGCCGTGGTGCTGGACGCCCTGAAGCAGGCCGCCTCGAACCGCGTGGGCTGCTGAACCGGTCCACTGGAGGATCCGGCTCCGCTCCAACCCATAAGCCGGTCTTGGGATTTCACCTCATAACTGTCGTTGGACGTGATGGGTGGGCTCCTCGACGCTCCCCTTATGACCACCAGCACGCCGGCCCGAACGACCGCGAGGATGGCCGCCCTCGTCAATGAGATACGTACCGTCGTGGACCGGGGACTGGCCCCCGACCTGACCGCCTACCTGGTCGGCGAACGCCTCGCCCCGCACCTGGGGGTGCCAGGTCTGCTCACCGCCGAGCAGCGGGAGGGCCACCCCGACCGCTACCGGCAGCACGTCCTGCACGCGGAACCGGACGGCAGTTTCTCCGTGGTGGCGCTGGTGTGGCTGCCGGGCCAGGAGACGGCCATCCACGACCACGTCTCGTGGTGCGTGGCCGGCGTGCACGAGGGCGAGGAGAGCGAGCTCCGCTACCGCCTGGCCCCCGCCACGGCCACCACCGGCGCCCGGCTGGTGGCGACCGAGCACGTGGTCAACGGCCCCGGTGACGTCTGCGGGTTCGCCCCGCCCGGAGACATCCACAAGGTCCGCAACTCCTGTCGCACCAAGGCGATATCCCTGCACGTGTACGGCGCCGACGTCGTGCGCCTGGGCAGCAGTGTCCGCCGCGTCTACACGCTGCCGACCGACTGATGGCCCTGCTGAACCGCCCGGTGCGCGGGGCGGAATCACCGGATCCGATCGTTGTTTCACGTGAAACATCGTCACCGTGGCCCGGGTTGGGCCTCGCGGCGGCCGGAGTCCTGGTGGCCTGGTGGGCGCACCGGCTGGCACCCTGGGCGCCGATGCTGACGGTGTCGGTGGTGCTCGGCATCGCCGCAGCTCACCTCCCCGGCCTGCGGGGCTTCGTACGGGGCCCCGCGCGCCCGGGCCTCTCCCTGGCCGGTCGGCGCCTGATGCGGATCGGCATTGTCCTGCTGGGCCTCGCCCTGGGCCTGGACGAGGTGCTCCGGCTGGGCTGGGCCACTGTGGCGATGGTGGCCGCGGTGGTGGCGGCGACCTTCCTCGGCACCCTCTGGCTCGGCCGGCGGCTCGGACTCCCCGGGGACCAGCCGCTGCTGATCGCCACCGGGTACTCGATCTGCGGGGCCTCCGCCATCGGCGCCGTCAGCCAGGTGTCCGGCAGCGACGAGGAGGACGTGGCCTCCTCGGTGGCCCTGGTCACCCTGTGCGGCACCCTCGCCATCGCCGTCCTCCCGCTCCTCCAGTCCCCGCTCGGCCTCTCCGACCCGGACTTCGGCCGCTGGGTGGGTGCGAGCGTCCACGACGTCGGCCAGGTGGTGGCGGCCGCCCAGACGGCCGGCCCCGGCGCCCTCGGCGAAGCGGTGCTGGTCAAACTGATGCGCGTGGCGATGCTGGCCCCGCTGGTCGCGGCCGTGGCCTTCTCGGTACGGTCCCGCAGGCGCGGGGTGCGCACGCCCTCGGGCCGCAGGCCGGCGCCGGTGCCGCTGTTCGTGGCGGGGTTCCTCGCGGCGGCCGCGCTGCGCGCCACCGGGGCACTGCCCGACGTAGCGCTGGAATGGGCGCACACCGCCCAGGAACTGCTGCTGGCCGCCGCCCTGTTCGGCCTGGGCGGCGCGGTCCACGTGCCCACCCTGTCCCGTACCGGCGGCCGGGCCGCCCTCTTGGGCCTCGCGGCCTGGGTGGTGGTGGCCGGAGCCTCATACGCGGGGGTTCTTCTCACCACCTAGCCGGAGTTGGCCATTTCCTGGCCGGAACCGACCGAACGTTCCGACTGGTGCCTGACATCTCGCTCCCGGCGTGCCACTCTGCCCCCGATCCGCACCGACAGCTCTTCATCCGGACACGGCAGAAGGAGTCATGCGTGAATCGCCATCGGACAGCCATATCGGTCCTCCTCGCGACGGGGTCCCTGCTCGCGGGCGCGTTGACGGCGGCCTCCCCCTCGGCCGCCGCGCAGCGCCCCGCCCCGGGCGCCTGGACGGCCGAGCGGATGAGGGCCGCCACCCCGCTGGACATCACGGCCGCCCCGGGCACGGCCGCCCGTACGGCGCCCACCACCGCGGAGCGCCCCACGACGATCGCCCCGACCCCCGCGAGCGCCTCCCCCACGGTGTCCGCCGTCTCCCCCGCGGCCTTCCCGCAGCCGGGCGGTGCCTGGACATCCGGCGGCGCGGTGGTCAAAACCTCGGGCCGGGTGTTCTTCACCTTCAACGGGAAGAGCGCCTCCTGCTCGGGCGACTCGGTCACCAGCGCCAACGGCAGCACGGTGATCACCGCCGGCCACTGCGTGAAGTACCAGGGCGCCTGGCACACCGACTGGATCTTCGTCCCGGGATACGACAACGGGAACGCGCCCTACGGGCAGTGGACGGCCACCAAGACCTTCGCGACGGACCAGTGGGTGGCGAGCGAGGACATGAACATGGACGTCGGCCTGGCGGTCGTCGCCCCGCTGAACGGCCGGACGCTCAGCCAGGTCGTCGGAGCCCAGGGCATCGTGTTCAACGGCGGCTACAACAAGAAGATGTACGCCTTCGGCTTCCCGGCGGCGGCCCCGTACGACGGCAGCAAGCTCGTGTACTGCAGCGGCAACACCGGCAAGGACTTCCTGCTGACCAAGGACCACAGCATGCCGTGCAACATGACCGGCGGCTCCAGCGGCGGCCCCTGGTTCCAGGACTTCAACGAGGCGACGGGCCTGGGCACCCAGGTCTCGGTGAACAGCTTCGGCTACACCTTCCTGCCGAACCGGATGTACGGCCCGTACTTCGGCAACGAGGCGAAGGCGGCCTACGACAAGGCCCAGACCGCCTGACCCCCCGAGAATCCCCAGCGCCGCCCACCCCCACCGCCCGGTACTCTGTACCCGCCAGGTGGGTTGCCCGAGCGGCCTAAGGGAACGGTCTTGAAAACCGTCGTGGCGCGAGTCACCGTGGGTTCAAATCCCACACCCACCGCACCAGGCAGGGCCGAGGCCCCGCCCGGAAGGGGTGCCACCGATCAGGTGGCACCCCTTCCGCGTTCGGCCCGCCTCACGTGCGCACGCGGTCAGTAGTCCTTGAGGGTGATGGAGTTCGCGGCCTTCTGGATGGGCTCCATGACCTTGGCCATCATTCGCTCCTTGCCCGGCAGGCGGCCCAGGAGGGAGAGGATCGTCAGCTGGATCGAGATCTGGCGCTTGGTCCGCATGACCATGTGCTTGATGTTCGAGGGGCCGAGCTTCTGGTTCTCCTCCGCGAAGCGGCGCATCTCGCGTTCGTACCCCGCGAAGCCGGTGCCGTGGTCGCCGTCGGCCGCCGCGAGCTCGCCCGCCAGGACGTAGGCGCCGACCAGGGCCAGACTCGTGCCCTGGCCGGAGGCGGGCGAGGCGCAGTACGCGGAGTCGCCCACCAGGACGGTGCGGCCCTTGGACCAGCGGTCCAGGTGGGTCTGGCTGAGGGAGTCGAAGTAGAAGTCCGGGGCCTCGTCGAGTGCCGCGAGGAGCCGGGGCACCTCCCAGGACTCGCCCGCGTACGCCTCCGCCAGCAGCTTCTTCTGCTGGGAGACGTCGTGGCGGTCGTACTCCAGCGGCCCCGAGGCGAAGAGGAACATCGCCTTCGCGCCGGTGTCCTTGGCCGTGCTGTACGTCAGGGCCGTGCGCAGGGGGGAGACGTAGGTGAGCTCCCAGCGGTCGAGGTCGAGGTGGTTGGGGACGCTGTAGATCGAGACGTAGTAGCCGAGGTCCCGGATGAAGCGCTCCTCGGGGCCGAAGACCAGGGCACGGGTGTTGGAGTGCAGCCCGTCGGCGCCGACGACCAGGTCGAAGACGCGGCGCGCACCGCTGTCGAACACCACCTCGATGCCGTCCGCGGTCTCCGCGGCGGAGGCGATGGAGTCGCCGAAGAGGTACTCGACGCCGTCGTCGCCGTCGACGGAGAGGTCGTAGAGGATCCGGTTGAGGTCACCGCGCAGGATCTCCGCGTCGTGGCCCGCGCGGCCGCCGAAGGTGTCGCCGTCCATGGTCGCCACCCGCTTGCCCGCCGCGTTGACGATGGAGCCGCCCCGGACGTCGGTCCGCTGGGCGCGGACCGCGTCGAGGACCCCGGCGCGGGAGACCACGTCGAGCGCGGCACCCCGGATGTCTATTTTGTAGCCGCCCTCGCGGAGGGCGGAGGCGCGCTCGACCACGGTCGGCCGGAAGCCGTGGTGGCGCAGCCAGTAGGCCAAGGCGGTGCCCGCGATGCCGGCACCCGATATCAGTACGTTTCGGTTCTGCATGGAAACCTGGTCCCCCGACCATGAGAAGAAGATCCGCCGCGCCGTGGGTGAGCATGCTGGGCGGGCTGAGTGGATGTCAACATCCGCCCAGAGGTGGGGAGATGGTGATCTTCTGGCGGAGTTCCGGCCTGGCGGCGCATAAGGATCCAGAGAGGCCGAATTATGTGATTAGCCCCTTTGGGTGGTGTTTGTCGGAAGATCGGCGCGGGGCGTGGAGGCGCTCCGCTTGCGCCCGCATCATGACGAATGTATTCAGATCCGCCCGTCAGAACATCGCGAAATGAGGGACCCGTCATGGCTCACCGCAGCACCATCACGTCGATCTGGACCACCGTCCTCGCGGCCCTCGTGGCCCTCCTCGCCTCCCTCGGCTTCGGCGGCAAGGTCGCCCAGGCCGCCGCCACCCCGCTCTCCTCCTCCCCCGCCGCCCCCGCGGCCGTCGCGGCGAACCGGCCGGCCTTCATGGCGCGGCGGACCTGGCGGGCGATGATGCGCGGCGGTTCGCTCCCGCCCACCATCAAGCAGCGCATCCGCGCCGAGGCCCACGGCAAGAGCCCGTCCGTTCGCCGCTCGACCACCGCCCTGGCCGCCGGCTCCGAGCCCGGTGTGGACGACAGCGTCCGTAGCGCCGCGATCACCGCAGCGGTCCGCGTCGGAGCCGCTCGCCGGGAGATGGCGCTCGCCGCGTAGCGCGCGGCACGGAGTGCGCATACCGCGCAGACGCAGGACCCGTTGACCACGAGACCCGTTAGTCGCAGGACCCGTTAATCGCAGGACGCAGTGCGCGCAGGTGCAAGGTGTAGGGCCCAGTGCGCGGCGCCCAGTACGCAGGACACGGCAGCACGCAGTACTCGTACCAGTGCCATACCCGGCACCCCCAGCAGGCCGCAGCGCGCAGGATCGGCGCAGGACCACCGCAGGAGCAAGGCAGCAGAACACGAGAGCAACGCAGCGCAGGCGCTGGAGCCCGGTCGGTCGGTGTGGGTAGGCCGCGACCGCGGATCGCGCCGTGAAGCTGCCCCGGAGCGGGGCACGGCGGAATGGCCCCGGCGAGCGCCGGGGGCGTGCAGGGGGCGTGAAGCTTGGCAGCGCAGGGCCGCAGGCCCGGGAGACGGTGGGGTTCCCGGACGACGCGGCCCTTTTCGGCATGTCCGGGGCCGGCCGGTTTGGCGGAACGGTTCGCCCCTTGCGTGGCAGGGGTTTTAGCGGGTCGCGCGGCGTTGGCCTGGGGCGTCGGGGGCGCGAAGGGGGTTTATCCGATGTTGGTCATGCTTGCGGGGGAATCGAGGGCTCCAGGGTGGTTCGCCGGGGATTCGGTGGGCAACTCTGGTCTCGCGACGTCGTCACCACACGGAACGACCGAGGCGGTCGGCCAACTGCCTTGGAGTACACCCCACTTCGGTTTTCTGGAGGATAAAGACATGGCAAGCATCCGTACCGCCCGCGTCATCGCCGCCGTCGCCGCTCTCCCCCTCGCCGTCGCCCTCTTCGGCGGGGTGGCATCGGCCGACAACGGCTCCTTCGCGAACGACGGATCGAATGCGAGCGTCGCCAGCATCATCGGCAGCGGCGTGGGTGGCAACAACCACGGCAACTCCTCCACCTCGCAGCAGGTGGCCACCGGGTCCGGCGCGTCCAACCAGAACAACACCGCGCAGGTCAACGGCTCGGCCTTCACTGCGATCGATCAGCACAACTCCAACGTCTCGGTGAACTTCTACCCCTGGTGGTAGCCGCGGCCTGAGCTGCACCGACTGTTGAGGGCGCCTGCGCGACCGGACCGGCTGGGGTCCGGTAGTGCGGGCGCCCTCGGGCGTTCTCCGTGCTCCGTCACAGCGTCCCGGCCTTGACATCCACCTGGAATCTGACGGACAGTCAGCTCCACTTGATGATGTGATGCCGGGAGGCCAGCGCCGTGCACCTCGCCCCGACCGAAGGCCAGTTGCGGCTCCGCGCAGAGCTGCGGGAGTACTTCGGAAACCTGCTGCCGGACGGGGTGCCCGAGGACCCCGCCGAGCAGCGCGCCCTACTGCGCCGGATAGGCGCCGACGGACTCCTCGGCCTCGGCTGGCCCGTCGAGTACGGAGGCCAGGGCCGCGGCCCCGACGAGCAGTTCGTGTTCTTCGACGAGGCCTACCGGGCCGGTGCCCCCGTCTCCATGGTCACCCTCAACACCGTCGGCCCGACCCTGATGAAGTACGGGACGCAGGAGCAGAAGGACTACTTCCTGCCCCGGATCCTGAAGGGCGAACTCGTCTTCGCCATCGGCTACTCCGAGCCCGAGGCGGGCACCGACCTCGCCTCGCTGCGCACCAGAGCCGTCCGGGACGACGAAGGCTGGCTGATCGACGGCCAGAAGATCTTCACCTCCAACGCCCAGAACGCCGACTGGATCTGGCTCGCCTGCCGCACCGATCCGGAGGCCCCCAAACACAAGGGCATCTCCATCATCCTGGTGCCCACCGACGACCCCGGCTTCTCCTGGACCCCGATCGACACCGTCGGCGGGCTCACCACGACCGCCACGTACTACGACTCCATCCGCGTGCCCGCCGGCAACCTCGTCGGACCCGAGCACGGCGGCTGGGGCCTGATCACCAACCAGCTCAACCACGAGCGCGTCGCCCTCGCCGCCATCGGCATGCAGGCCGAGGACTTCTACCGGGGCGCGCTCGACCACGCCCGCACCCCGGACCCGGTCACCGGGGACCGCCCCGCCGACCGCCCCTGGGTGCAGTCGCGGCTCGCCGAGGCCCACGCGCGCCTCGCCGCCGTACGCCTCCTCAACTGGCGCCTCGTCCAGGACGTCGGCGCCGGAACCCTGGCACCGGGCGACGCGAGCGGCGTGAAGTTCCTGGGCACCGAGTCCACCGTCGAGGTGTACCGGATCTGCCAGGAGGTGGTGGGGGAGGAGGCGCTCATCCGTGGATCCGGACCCGCGGTCTTCGCGGGCGGCGAGCTGGAGCGGATGAACAGGGCCGCCCAGATCAACACCTTCGGGGGCGGCGTCAGCGAGGTCCAACGGGAGATCGTCGCCATGATGCGGCTCGGTATGAAGGGAAGGAAGCGATGACCGCCAGGCCCGCCAGACCCGCCACGCCCGCCACCGGAGCGTCGGACGCGGAGACGGAAGCCGCGCGCTTCCACACCCTGCTCACGTCCTTCGAAGGGCAGCCCGCCGCCACCGCCGGCCAGGGCAAGGACGCGGTCAACGAGCCGATGATCCGCCACTGGTGCGAGGCGATGGGCGATGCCAACCCCGCCTACACCGGGCCGGACGCCATCGCCCCGCCCACCATGCTCCAGGCCTGGACGATGGGCGGGCTCTCCGGACACGGTGATCGCTCCTCGGCCTACGACGAGCTCCTCGCGCTGCTCGACGACGCGGGCTGCACCTCGGTCGTCGCCACCGACTGCGAGCAGGAGTACCTGAGGCCGCTGCGCCCCGGGGACGCGATCACCTTCGACGCCGTCATCGAGTCGGTCTCGCCGCGCAAGACGACCAAGCTGGGCACCGGCCACTTCGTGACCACCCGCATGGACCTCCGCGCGAACGGCGAGCTCGCCGGGACGCACCGCTTCCGGATCCTCAAGTACGTCCCGGCGGCGAAGAAGCCCGCCAAGCCCGCCCAGCGCCCCCGCCCCGTGATCAACCGCGACAACCAGGGCTTCTGGGACGGCGTCCGCGAGCACAAACTGCTGATCCAGCGCTGTACCGCCTGCGCGACGCTCCGCTTCCCCTGGCTCCCCGGCTGCAACACCTGCGGGAGCCCGGACTGGGACACGGTCGAGGCGTCCGGCGCCGGCACGGTGTTCTCGTACGTGGTGATGCACCATCCGCCCTTCCCCGCCTTCGACCCGCCCTACGCGGTGGCTCTCGTCGAACTCGCCGAAGGGGTCCGCATGGTCAGCAACATCACCGGTGTCCCGTACGACAAGGTCCGCATCGGGCTGCCCGTGCGGCTGGAGTTCCTGCGCGTGGACGAGGAACTGGAACTGCCCGTCTTCCGGGGGAGCGAAGCCTGATGGACTTCCACCCCACCGAGGAGCAGGCGGCCGCGGCCGGTCTGGCCGCCCAGATCTTCGGCGACCTCGCCACCCACGACCGCCTCGGCGCCGCGGGCACCGGCAGCGACGCCGAGCTGTGGAAGGCCCTCACCACCGCCGGACTGACCGCCGCCGTCGAGGACGTCGGCCTGCTCGGCCTGGTGCTCCTGCTGGAGGAACAGGGCCGCACGACCGCGCAGGTCCCGTACGCCGCCACGTGCGTGTACGGGATCCTCGCCCTGACCCGGCACGGCAGCGACGAGCAGCGCGCCCGGCTGCTCCCCGCGCTGGGCGCCGGCGACGCGGTCGCCACCGGAGCCTTCCCGGGCCGCGGCCGGATCACCGCTTCGCCGGACGGACGGCTCACCGGCGGCGCCCCCGCCGTGCCCTGGCTGCGCGAGGCCACGCACGTCCTGGTCCCGGACACGGCGGGAGCCCTGTGGCTCGTACGGACGGACGCGCCCGGGGTGCGCACGGAGCCGGTGGAGACCACCGCTCCCTGGTCGGCCGGAAGCCTGACGCTGACCGCTGCCGAGGCGGAACGGGTCGGCGGGGAGGGTGCCTACGCGGACGTACTGGCCGTCGCCCGGACCGCCTTCGCCGGCCTCCAGGCGGGCGTCTGCGCGGGCTCGCTGGCCCGTGCCGTGGCGTACACCTCCACCCGCGAGCAGTTCGGCCGGCCGCTCTCCACCAACCAGGGGGTCATGCTGCGCGCGGCCGACGCCTACATGGACACCGAGGCGATACGCGTCACCGCGTACGAGGCGGCCTGGCGCGTGGACGAGGGGCTCCCGGCGGGCGAGCACGTGCTGACGGCGGCCTGGTGGGCCTCGGAAGCCGGCAAACGGGTCGTCCACGCGGGCCAGCACCTGCACGGCGGCATGGGCGCCGACCTCGACCACCCCGTCCACCGGCACTTCCTGTGGGGACGCCAGCTCGACGCGTACCTGGGCTGCGGCAGCGAACTGCTGGCCGAGCTGGGCGCGGCCCTGTCCGAAGACCCGCCCGAAGACATGCCTGAAGACAGGCCCGAAGAAGCGCCCGAGGGGGACGAGGCATGAACATCGGCGACACACTGCCGCCGCTGGAGATACCGGTCAGCCGCACCCTGATCGTCGCGGGCGCGATCGCCTCCCGCGACTACCAGGACGTGCACCACGACGCGGTGCTCGCGCGGGAGAAGGGCTCCCCGGACATCTTCATGAACATCCTGACGACCAACGGTCTGGTCGGCCGGTACATCACCGACCACCTCGGCCCGCGCGCGGTCCTGCGCAAGGTCGCGATCCGTCTCGGTGCCCCGAACTACCCGGGCGACACCATGACGCTGACCGGCACCGTCACCGCCCTCGACGGGAACACCGCCGAGATCCGCGTGGTCGGCGCGAACGGCATCGGGCACCACGTCACGGGCACCGTCACCGTCACCCTCGGCACCCCGGAGGACACGGCATGAGCGTCCGCACCCGTGACCAGCTCGGCGGCCGCGCCGCCATCGCCGGCATCGGCGCGACCGAGTTCTCCAAGGACTCCGGCCGCAGTGAGCTCAAGCTGGCCGTCGAAGCCGTGCACGCGGCCCTCGATGACGCCGGGCTCACCCCCGCCGACGTGGACGGCATGGTCACCTTCACGATGGACACGAGCCCCGAGATCACCGTCGCCCAGGCGGCCGGCATCGGGGACCTCTCCTTCTTCTCCCGCATCCACTACGGCGGCGGCGCAGCCTGCGCCACGGTCCAGCAGGCCGCCCTCGCCGTCGCCACCGGGGTCGCGGAGGTCGTGGTCTGCTACCGCGCCTTCAACGAACGCTCCGGCCGCCGTTTCGGCTCCGGCGTCCAGCAGCGCGAGCCCTCGGCGGAGGGCGCGGCACTCGGCTGGTCGCTGCCCTGGGGGCTGCTCACCCCGGCCTCCTGGGTGGCCATGACGGCCCAGCGCTACCTGCACGCCTACAACCTCACCCCGGAGGCGTTCGGCCACGTCGCGGTCACCGACCGGCGGCACGCCGCGAACAATCCGGCCGCGTACTTCTACGGCAAGCCCATCACCCTCGCCGACCACGCCGCCTCGCGCTGGATCGTCGAGCCGATGCGGCTGCTGGACTGCTGCCAGGAGACGGACGGCGGCCAGGCCATCGTCGTCACCACCGCCGAACGGGCCCGCGACCTGCGGCAGAAACCCGCCGTGATCACGGCGGCTGCACAGGGCGCGGGCCGCCGCCAGGAGGCCATGTCCTCCTTCTACCGGGACGGCCTCACCGGGCTGCCGGAGATGGACGTGGTCGCCCGCCAGCTGTGGCGGACCAGCGGACTGCGGCCCTCGGACATCGACGTCGGCATCCTCTACGACCACTTCACGCCGTTCGTGCTGATGCAGTTGGAGGAGTTCGGCTTCTGCGCACCGGGGGAGGCGGCCGATTTCGTGGCCGCGGACGCGCTGCCGCTCAACACGCACGGGGGCCAGCTCGGGGAGGCGTACCTGCACGGCATGAACGGCATCGCCGAGGCGGTCCGCCAGTTGCGCGGCACCTCCGTCAACCAGGTCTCAGGAGCCGCCCACGCCCTGGTCACGGCCGGTACCGGGGTCCCGACCTCGGGCCTGATCCTGGGCGCGGACGGCTGACCCAGCCCGCCGACCCCTCCGGGTGGCCGCCCCGTCTCCTCCACCTTCAGGAGGTGGGGCGGGCCCCACCCCTACAACCTGAGATGGATCCCGCTTCGGCACTTGCGGCCGATCCGGTGGGGCCGCGCCGCTCCTAGCGTGGAGGCATGACCACGCCTGTGTGCACGCTCGCCTCGAATCCGACGCCGTACCCGTCGTTCTCGGCGTACGTCCGGACCCGCGGCACGGTCCTGATGCGCACCGCGCGCTCGCTGACCGCCAACCCCTGCGACGCCGAGGACCTGCTCCAGACGGCACTGGCCAAGACCTACGTCGCATGGGACCGCATCGAGGACCACCGCGCCCTGGACGGCTACGTCCGCCGGGCCCTGGTCAACACCCGCACCAGCCAGTGGCGCAAGCGCAAGGTCGACGAGTTCGTCTGCGACGAGCTCCCCGAGGCCGACGAGCCGCCGGCCCCCGACCCCGCCGAGGCACAGGCGCTGCGCGACGCGATGTGGCGCGCGGTGACCCGGCTGCCCGACCGGCAGCGGGCGATGGTCGTCCTGCGCTACTACGAGGACCTGAGCGAGGCCCAGACCGCCGAGCTGCTCGGAGTCTCCGTGGGCACCGTCAAGAGCGCCGTCTCCCGGGCGCTGGTCAAGCTCCGTGAGGACCCCGAACTGACACCCGTCCGCTGAGTCCGGCCCCTCCGCCCGATGTTTCACGTGAAACATCGGCCGCGTTTCTACTCTTGGGTAGTGACATGCCGACCGGTACGTGCGCAGAATCGCAGCATCCGTAGCCGCCGCAGCGCCGCAGCGCCCACCGGGAGGACGCTTTGCTGAGCACCATGCAGGACGTACCACTCCTCGTCACCCGCATACTGCAGCACGGGATGACGATCCACGGGAAGTCCCAGGTCACGACCTGGACCGGAGAGGCCGAGCCGCACCGCCGCAGCTTCGCCGAGATCGGGACCCGTGCAACGCGCCTGGCCAACGCCCTGCGCGATGAACTGGGCGTCCAGCAGGACGACCGCGTCGCGACCCTGATGTGGAACAACGCGGAGCACGTCGAGGCGTACTTCGCGATCCCCTCCATGGGGGCCGTCCTGCACACGCTGAACCTGCGGCTCCCTCCCGAGCAGCTGGTCTTCATCGTCAACCACGCCGCCGACAAGGTCGTCCTGGTCAACGGCACCCTGCTGCCGCTGCTCGTCCCGCTCCTGCCGCACCTGCCGACCATCGAGCACGTCGTGGTCGCGGGCATCGGCGACCGTTCCGCCCTGGAAGGCCTCGGCGTGCGCGTGCACGAGTACGAGGAGCTCCTGGCGGGCCGCCCGGACACCTACGACTGGCCCGAGCTGGACGAGCGCCAGGCCGCCGCCATGTGCTACACCTCCGGCACCACCGGGGACCCCAAGGGCGTCGTCTACTCCCACCGCTCGATCTACCTGCACTCGATGCAGGTCAACATGACCGAGTCGATGGGCCTGACCGACAAGGACACCTCCCTCGTCGTCGTCCCGCAGTTCCACGTCAACGCCTGGGGCCTGCCGCACGCCACCTTCATGACCGGCATCAGCATGCTGATGCCGGACCGCTTCCTGCAGCCCGCCCCGCTCGCCGACATGATCGAGCGGGAGAAGCCCACGCACGCCGCGGCCGTCCCCACGCTCTGGCAGGGGCTGCTCGCCGAGGTCACCGCCAACCCGCGCGACCTGACCTCGATGAAGCACGTCACGATCGGCGGCGCGGCCTGTCCTCCGGCCCTGATGGAGGCCTACGACAAGCTCGGCGTGCGCCTCAACCACGCCTGGGGGATGACCGAGACCTCGCCGCTGGGCACCATGGCGCATCCGCCGGCCGGGCTGACCCCCGAGGAGGAGTGGCCGTACCGCATCACCCAGGGCCGCTTCCCCGCGGGCGTCGAGGCCCGCCTGGTCGGCCCCGGCGGCGACATCCTGCCCTGGGACGGCGAGTCGGCGGGCGAGCTGGAGGTCCGCGGCAGCTGGATCGCGGGCGCCTACTACGGCGGCGTGGGCGGCGAGCCGACCCGCCCCGAGGACAAGTTCAGCGAGGACGGCTGGCTCAAGACCGGCGACGTCGGCGTGATCAGCACCGACGGCTACCTCACCCTCACGGACCGGGCCAAGGACGTCATCAAGTCCGGCGGCGAGTGGATCTCCAGCGTGGAGCTGGAGAACGCGCTGATGGCCCATCCCGAGGTCGCCGAGGCGGCGGTCGTCGCCGTCCCGGACGAGAAGTGGGACGAGCGCCCGCTGGCCACCGTGGTCCTGAAGGAGGGGGCCACCGTGGACTACGCGGGACTGCGCGCCTTCCTCGGCCAGTCGATCGCCAAGTGGCAGCTGCCGGAGCGCTGGGCGATCGTCGAGGCGGTGCCGAAGACGAGCGTCGGCAAGTTCGACAAGAAGGTGATCCGCAAGCAGTACGCGGAAGGCACCCTCGACGTCACCAAGCTCGACTGAGCCCCAGCGGGGCTACTGCCGCCCGGTCTACTGGCCGCGCGTGAGCCAGGGCCGCAGCAGCTTGCTGATCGCCGGCATGGCCACGTAGGTCATCAGGGTGCTGAAGACGACGGCGAACGCGGCCGTCCGCAGCACGAAGTTCAGATTCACCAGGTACGGCCCGAGCAGCGCGTTGCCCGCGAGTGAGATCGGAAAGATGGCCAGCCCCGAGCTGATCGCCATCTTCCACCGCGGCGGCGCGGGCCGGGCCGTACCCGGTTTCGCGAACCAGGTCTCCATGCCGTGCAGTTCGCGCCGGGCTATCTCGGTGTGGTGGTGTCCGAGGCAGTTCGAGAACCAGGCGGCGCGCTCGGCGGAGTCCTGCCACCGCTGGAAGGCCGCCTGGTTGCGGAACCGGTGCACCAGGAACCAGGGCCCGCCCTCGACGGCCGGCCGGAACAGCCCGTACCCCAGGTGGTCGGGGAAGGCGGAGGCCGTCTCCAGGATCCCGTGGGCCCAGGCCTCGAAGTTCTCCTCGTGGCCCGGATCGACCTGTCGCGCGATGAGCAGGCTGACCTCCCCGTTGTCTGCGGGGACGGTCTGCTCGCTCGTGTCGATGATGGCCATGCGGCCAGAATGACTAGTTGGTGCCGATCTTGGCCAGCAGGTCCACGATGCGACCCTGCACATCGGCCGAGGTGGACCGCTCGGCGAGGAACAGCACGCTCTCGCCCGAGGCCAGCCGCGGCAGTTCGGCCGGCTCGATCCCGGTGGCCGTGTAGACGACCAGCGGGGTGTGGTTCAACTGCCCGTTGGCGCGCAGCCAGTCCACGATCCCGGCCCGGCGGCGGCGCACCTGCATCAGGTCCATCACCACCAGGTTCGGCCGCATCCGCGTCGCCAGCTCCACGGCGTCCGTATCGGCGTCGGCCCGCGCGACCTGCATGCCGCGCCGCTCCAGGGCCGCGGTCAGCGCGGTCGCGATCTCGTCGTGCTCCTCGATCAGCAGCACCCGGGAGGGGTGCTGCTCGCTGTCGCGGGGCGCGAGCGCCTTGAGGAGCACGGCCGGATCGGCGCCGTACGCGGCCTCACGCGTGGCGTGCCCCAGCCCGGCCGTCACCAGCACGGGCACCTCGGCGGCCACCGCGGCCTGGCGCAGCGACTGCAGGGCGGTCCGGGTGATGGGCCCGGTCAGCGGGTCCACGAACAGCGCGGCGGGGAACGCCGCGATCTGCGCGTCGACCTCCTCGCGGGAGTGCACGATCACCGGGCGGTAGCCGCGGTCGCTGAGGGCGGCCTGCGTCTGCGCGTCCGGAGCCGGCCACACCAGGAGCCGGCGCGGGTTGTCCAGCGGCTCGGGCGGCAGCTCGTCGTCCACGGGACGCGGCACGGGCCGGTTGACCACCTCGACGGCGCCACCGGGCCCGTCCAGCGGCTCGGGACCCTCGGCGGAGCCGGCCTCGGGGGCTCCTATGGCGAAGGCCCGGCCTTCGGGCGCGGGCTCCGCGAGCCGCCGCCGCCGGCCGGAGCCGTTGGTGTCGGTGGACCCGCCGCCCTGGCCGAGGCTGCCCAGCGCGCGGACGCTGATCGGCGCCCCGGCGGCCTCAGCGGGGGTGTCCTGCGGCTGCCGGGCTCCGGGTACGGCGATCTGCCCGCTGCCCGCCTCGTCCTCGGGGGCGGTACGGGCCGCCGGAACCGGCCAGGCCGGGGTGGCGGGCAGCGCACGCCGCCGCCCGGTGGGATGCGTCTCGGGGGCTACGGGGCCCTGCGCGCCCGCGTCCGGCTGCCCGGCGTCGGCTTCGGCGCCCTCGGAGTCGGTGCCGGGCGCGCCCAGCACCCGGCGCCCGCGCCGCCCGCCCGGGGCTTCGGCGTCCGCCTCGGCGGGAGCGGCGGCGGAGCCGGCCATGGCGGGGGCCTGCGGGGCCTGCGTCGGCCCGGCGGGCAGCGCGAAGCCGCCTTCGGGGGCGATCGGCCGTACGGGAGCGGGGGAGGACGGCGGCGTGGGCATCGGGGCGGGGACGGGCCCGGGCATCGCCCCGGGCGTCGGCCCGAGCCCGGTCGCCGGCACCGGACCGCCCGGCTGCGCCGGGCCCGCCGCGCCCAGGGCGCGCCGCCGCCCGGCGGGGTGCTCCGTCAGCGGAACGGGGAGACCCGGGAACGGGGGGACCGGCCCGGGAGCCACCGGCACGGGCGGGAGCGCGGGCATGGCGGTCCCCTGCGGGGGCACGGGCCGCCCGGGACCGCCCGGGCGGTCGTTGCCGCCACCGGAGTCGCTGCCGCCCGTGCTGTTGCTGCCGTCGCCGTTCTGGCCGCGGCGCCGCCCCGTGCCGCTGCCACCCAGGCCCGCCGGGTTCACGGGGGACTGGGCGAGTTCCGCCGGAGCGCCGTCGCCGGACCGGGCGACTGCCGAGGCCTCGCCGCCCCGGCGCCGCCCGGACGGCAGGGCGAGCGCGCTCCCGCCGTCGGAGTCCTGGGCCGCGTCCTTCGCAGAGCCGGTGCCCCCGTCCGGGCCCCCGTCCGGGCCGGCATCGGCCTCGTCGTCGAGGAACGCGTCCACGCCGCGCCGGGCCCGCCGGCCGCCGGAGACCTGCCCCGGACCGCCCTCGGTACCCGGCTCGGCCGGGGGAGCTTCCACCGGCTCGGGCAGGGTGACCGTCCCGGCTCCCGCACCCAGCGGCAGCTCCAGTACGTACGCCCCGCCGGGCGCGCCCGGCACCTCCACCGTCTGCAGCACACCGCCGTGCGCCTCCACGATGCCCCGCACGATCGGCTCGTGCACCGGGTTGCCGCCCTCGTACGGGCCGCGCACCTCGATCCGTACGACCTCGCCGCGCTGAGCGGCCGCCACCACGATCGTCGAGTCCATGTACCCGCTGCCCTGGCGGGTCTTGCCGGTGGCGTCCACCCCGGCTACGTCCGCGACCAGGTGCGCGAGGGCGGTCGCGATCCGCTCCGCGTCCACCTCGGCCTCGATGGTCGGGGCGTGCACGGCGAACTGCGCCCGCCCGGGGCCGATCAGCTCGACCGCGCCGTCGACACCGGCCGCGACGACCCCGTCGATCAGCACCTTCTTCTTGTCGAGCTTCTCGCCGCCCGCGTCGAGGCGCTGGAAGGCGAGCACGTTGTCGACCAGGGTGGTCATCCGGGAGTAGCCGGCGGCCAGGTGGTGCAGCAGCTGGTTGGCCTCGGGCCACAGCTGTCCCGCGTCATCGGCCGCCAGCGTGGCCAGCTCTCCGCGCAGCTCCTCCAGCGGTCCGCGCAGGGAGTCGCCGAGGACGGACAGGAGCTGGGCGTGGCGCGCTGCCAGCGCGTCGTACGAGCGCCGGTCGGTGAAGGTCATGACGGCGCCGACGAGCTGCTCCCCGTCCCGTACGGGAGAGGTGGTCAGGTCCACCGCGACGGGCTGCCCGGCCTTGTTCCACAGCACCTGGCCGCGGACCCGGTGCTTGCGTCCGCTGCGCAGGGTGTCGGCGAGCGGGGACTCCTCGAAGGGGAACGGCGAACCGTCGGCGCGCGAGTGCTGGACCAGCCCGTGCAGTTCGCGGTTGCCGAGGTCGGTGGCGCGGTAGCCGAGGATCTGGGCGGCGGCCGGATTGACCAGGACGACCCTGCCGTCGGTGTCCGTGCCGACGACGCCCTCGGCGGCGGCGCGCAGGATCATCTCGGTCTGGCGCTGGGAGCGGGCCAGCTCGGCCTCGGTGTCCACCGTCTGGGAGAGGTCCCGTACGACGAGCATCAGCAGCTCGTCGCCGGTGTACGAGGGCTGCGGCTCGCGGTAGGCGTCACGGCCGTCGAGATGGGCGGCGGTGACCTCGACGGGGAACTCGCTGCCGTCGGTGCGACGCGCGACCATCCGTTTCGGGCGGGCGCGGCCGCCCTCGTCCTCGCCGGGCCGGCGCATGGAGCCGGGGATCAGCTTGGAGTCGAACTCGGGCAGGAGGTCGAGCACGCCCCGGCCGACGAGCCCGGTACCGGGGCTCTCCATGACCTCAAGGGCGATCGAATTCGCATTGACGACCGTGCCGTTGGCGTTGACGAGCAACAGCGCGTCCGGAAGAGCGTCGAGTATTGCTGCGAGGCGAGCAGCGCCTCGGGATGGCCTGCTGCTCACGACGAGCTTCCTCCCTGACCACAACTACCGGCATGTCACGGGAGGAGTCTAAGCGCACGGGCTCCCGGCGAGGGGGCGGATGGCCGGCGCATACCGCCCGAGCGGCGCATCCTCCCAGGTCAGGAACGCCCACGTGGAAGCACAGGTTCCAAGTCGTTCCACCGGCGGATCTCGCATCCGTTGGTCCGGCGGAACTGGGACTCCACCCTGTGGCCGTGCCAGGTTCCGGTGATCCGGGCGGTGGCGCGGCCGCCGTCCTGCATGGTGCACAGCTGGTTCTTGGGCTCGGGAGCGAAGGGATCCTTCCCTTCGCGAGAGAGGGCTTCGAGGCGGGCGCAGGCGTCCTCGGCCTGCGGGTGGTTCCCGCCGGGCGGGTCGCACTCCAGCCGGTACTCGCCGTCGGCCCGCGGGTTGCCCGTGTCGGCCACGAGGATGGTGAGCCGGTCCGGGGCGGCCAGCAGCCGGCTGAGCGGCGGCAGCGGGGGCAGGGGGCCCGCCGCCCCTGCGGCCAGAGCGGAGGCGACGGCGAAAGCGGCGAGACGCAGCATGGGGAACTCCAGGTCGTCCGTACGTCGTACGACAGACCAACGACGAGCCGGCGCCGACGTTCCGCACGCGGGGGTGCTTAAGGCTTTGCTCTGCGGGCCGCCCTCCTTGTACCGTGGAAGCGGATTGGTGACCGGCCCCTGGCCTGTGTCATCATCTGCACGCACCTTCGTACGCGAGGGTGTGCTGGAGGCGTCGCCTAGTCCGGTCTATGGCGCCGCACTGCTAATGCGGTTTGGGGCTTACCCCCCATCGAGGGTTCAAATCCCTCCGCCTCCGCACTTCACGAAGCCCCGGTCCTTGCGGACCGGGGCTTCGGTGCGTTCGGGGTCCGGGAGATGGGATGGCGGGATCTGCCCGCGCAGACCCGCGCCGGGGGCACCCCGACCCCCAACCGGATGATCTTCATCCAGGCCGTTTTCGCAGGTCAGGCCGGGTGTGCCTAATGGATTTCGCGTCCCGGCGAGGTCCATGTATTGTTGTTCTCGCAAGGCCAACGGGGCGCAAAACCCCGGCCAGCCAAGCACTCGTAGCTTAACGGATAGAGCATCTGACTACGGATCAGAAGGTTGCAGGTTCGAATCCTGCCGAGTGCACAGCCCAAGAGGCCCCCCGGTTCACCGGGGGGCCTCTTGCGTTGTGGTTCTTCTTCCCCTCCTCCTCCTTCCTGTCCTTCCTGTCCTCCTTGTCTTCCTCCTCGCCCTCGTCCTCCTCCTCAGTGATGAGGCCTGGCTCCGGGGGACCACGGGGGGAGATGGCTCTGTCGGGGGATGCGGGGTGATGAAGGGCCCGGATACGGTTTCTTGAAGATCGACCCGTCGGGGGATCGGCTCACCGGGAAAGCAGGGGGAACCCACATGGGACTGTTCGGGAACGCGCACGCAGTGGATCCGGCGTCGGCGCACCGCGAGTACGCGCGGCTGCTGGGGCAGGGGGAGCAGGTGCACGCCGCGTATCTGCTGATCCGCGACACGATCCTGTTCACCGACCGGCGGCTCGTGCTCATCGACAAGCAGGGGCTCACGGGGAAGAAGGTGGAGTACCACTCGATTCCGTACCGGAGCATCACGCACTTCTCCGTGGAGACCGCCGGCCACTTCGACCTGGACGCGGAGCTGAAGATATGGCTCTCCGGGAGTTCGGCGCCGATAGCCAAGACCTTCACCAAGGGCGTCGACATCTACGAGGTCCAGGCGATCCTGACGCAGTTCGTCGCCCGGTAGCCGGGCCAGGGGAGGGGCCGAATGCTGTTCGGTCAGGGGGTGTGATCTCAGGATCAGGTACCGTCTCCGCGAGGGTTTGCAGGGACGTGGGAGGAAGTTCGGTGGACGACATCGACCGGGCGCTGATCCAGCGCCTCCAGGCGGACGCGGCCCAGCCGTACGCGGCGCTGGCGGCCTCCGTCGGGCTCTCCGCGGGCGCCACCCACGAGCGCGTACGCAAGCTGCGCGAGCGGGGGGTCATCCGGCGGACCACGGTCGAGGTGGATCCGGCGGCCGTCGGCAGCGGGGTGCTGGCCTACGTGATGGTCGATTCCACGGCCTGGATGGGCGACTCTCGGGCCGCCTTCGAGGGCATCGCGGAGATCCAGGAGGCGCACATCATCGCCGGTAGCGCCTCGGTCATGGTCAAGGTCCGCACGGCGACCACCGAACAGCTGCAGGACGTCCTGCGCCGCCTCTACGCCATCGACGGTGTCAGCGGCACGCAGGCCACCGTCGTCCTGGAGACCTTCTTCGAGCGACCGCTCCCCCTGTGACCTGGTGGTGCACCGGCCTCCGGTGGAACGACGGCCGGCCCGCGATCGGCTGGTACGGGCGGGGACCGGGGCGGGGGGAGCGCGCCAGCCTCCTCGCGTACGGGCAGCCGCTCGCCTTCGCCGCCAGGGGAGAGCGCCGCTGCCTCGGCATCCGGCGGGCCGGACGGCGGACGCCGTGTCCGACGGAGCGCACCGTGGCCGGCCGGACGGGGAACGCACAGTGCCCCGAGTGCGCCGGCCTGGACCGTTCCTTCTCCGTGGCGGCCGACACCAACGCCGGTGATCCGCGTACCTACCGGGTGTACCTCGCCTGGTTCGGGGCCGGGCTGGTCAAGGTCGGCATCACTGCCGAGGAGCGCGGGTCCGCCCGGCTGCTGGAGCAAGGGGCGGTGGCCTGGGCCTGGCTGGGGCGGGGGCCGCTGATGGCCACCCGTCGGACGGAGGAGCTGCTGCGGGCCGCCCTCGGAGTGCCGGACCGGATCGCCTACGCCCGTAAGCGGTCCGTGCGGGGAGGGCTGCCGCCGGGGCCCGAGCGGGCGGCGGAGGTCGCGGCCCTGCACGCGCGGGCGGCCGCGCTGGAGGGGTGGCCGGAGTCGCTGGAGAGGCTGGAGTGCGAGGTGACCGACCACGCCGGGGTGTTCGGGCTCGACGCGCTGCCCGTCCCCGCCCGGGTGATCACCGAGATGGTGCCCGGCGGAACCGTCGCCGGCCGGCTCGTCGGTGCGGCAGGGCCCGATCTGCACTTCGCCGACGGGCTGGTGGTGGACACCCGGCTGCTCGCGGGCTGGGAGCTGGTGGCGCCCGGGGAGGGCGGTGCCGCCGAGGTGCCCGTGGCGGGGATCCCGAGCGCCGGACGGGACACCGCTGCCGCGCAGGACGGGCTGTTCTGACCCGACCGGGTGACCGGGCGAGTGGCGGGGCAAGGTCAAAACTTGGATCCCTTTGGCCGTCCGTGCCGTTTTCCGGTGGACATGCCAGCCACCGGCCGCAGAGGGTGGTGGTCATGACCATCCAGCCTGTGCAGGCCTTCGAACCGCCTTATGTCATGAGTGTGTTCACGAGTGTCCGGACCGCCGAGACCAGCGGATACCCCGAGACGCTCGACCGGATGACCGAGCTCGTCAGCGGCAATCCGGGTTTCCTCGGCTATGAGTCCGCGCGCACCCCCGGAGGGCTCGGCATCACCGTCGCCTACTTCCGGGACCACGAGTCCCTCGCCCTCTGGCGCAAGGACATGGAGCACCAGGCGGCGATGAAGCAGGGCCGCGCCGACTGGTACGAGAGCTACACGCTGCACATCGCGACGGTCGAGCGGAGCCACGGCTTTGTCCGCGAAGACGGCTGAGGCCGTCCGGGCGTTCCGGGAACGGCTCGGGGTGCCCGGGCTGGTCGACGTACACACGCACTTCATGCCCGAGCGGGTCCTGGACAAGGTGTGGGACTACTTCGACGCGGTCGGCCCGCTGACCGGCGTCGAGTGGCCCATCACCTACCGGCACGAGGAGGAGCAGCGGGTCGCGCTGCTCAGGGAGTTCGGGGTCCGGGCCTTCACGGCCATGCTCTACCCGCACAAGCCGGCCATGGCGGCCTGGCTCAACTCCTGGTCGGCCGATTTCGCCGCCCGCACGCCCGACTGCCTGCACACCGCGACCTTCTTCCCGGAGGACGGGGTGCGGGAGTACGTAGGCCAGGCCGTCGCGGCGGGGGCCCGGGTCTTCAAGGCACACCTCCAGGTGGGCGGGTACGACCCCACCGACGACCGGCTCGACCCGGTCTGGGGGCTGCTCGCCGAGGCCGGGATCCCGACGGTCGTGCACTGCGGTTCGGGGCCCGTCCCGGGAAAGCACACCGGACCCGAGCCGATCGCCCGGCTGCTGTCCCGCCACCCCCGGCTGCCGCTGATCGTCGCGCACATGGGGATGCCGGAGTACGCCGACTTCCTCGACCTTGCCGACCGGTACTCCGAGGTCCGCCTCGACACCACCATGGCCTTCACCGACTTCTCGGAGCAGTTCAGCAGCTTCCCGCCACAGGACCGCGGCCGCCTCGCGGACCTCGGCGACCGGATCCTGCTCGGCACCGACTTCCCGAACATCCCCTACCCGTACGAGCACCAGCTCGACGCCCTGGAACGGCTCGGGCTCGGCGACGCCTGGCTGCGCGCCGTCTGCCACGACAACGGAGCCCGGCTCTTCCACCTGGCCTGAGGGGCGGGAGGGGTTTCTCAGGGAATTCACAGGTTCAGGCAAGAGCGCTCTCACGGGCGGCGGCCAGCGTGTACGCATGACTGCGACGACCACTTCCCACGCGTCCACGTCCACCGGCAACCACACGGCCCTCGTCCGGCCCGACGGCACCCCGTGCCGGGTCCTCGTCGTGGACGACGAGGCCGCCCTCTCCGAGCTGCTCTCGATGGCCCTGCGCTACGAGGGCTGCGAGGTCCGCAGCGCGGGCGACGGCGCGGGCGCGGTGCGCGCGGCACGGGAGTTCCGCCCCGACGTCGTCCTGCTCGACATCATGCTCCCCGATATGGACGGGCTGGCCGTCCTGGGCCGCCTCCGCCGGGAGCTCCCGCAGGTCCCGGTGCTGTTCCTGACCGCGAAGGACTCGGTCGAGGACCGCATCGCGGGTCTGACGGCGGGCGGCGACGACTACGTCACCAAGCCCTTCAGCCTGGAGGAGGTCGTCGCCCGGCTGCGCGGTCTGGTCCGGCGCTCCGGTGCGGCGCAGGCCGCGCGCGGCGGGTCGGTGCTGCAGGTCGGCGACCTGCGGCTTGACGAGGACAGCCACGAAGTGACCCGGGGCGGCCAGGACGTCCACCTGACCGCGACCGAGTTCGAGCTGCTGCGCTACCTGATGCGCAACCCGCGCCGGGTGTTGAGCAAGGCCCAGATCCTGGACCGCGTGTGGTCCTACGACTTCGGCGGTCAGGCCAACGTCGTCGAGCTGTACATCTCCTACCTGCGGCGCAAGCTGGAGGGCGGCACCGGCCTCCCGCCGATGATCCACACCCGGCGGGGCGCCGGCTACCTGATCAAGCCGGCCGACTAGTGGCGGTCGGCGAGCCCCGGCAGGGCCGCCCCGGGCGTCCCGCCGGCTCCCGCCGTCCCCGCCGGAGCCGTCGGCCCTGGTCGCTGCGGACCCGGCTCGTCGTCTCGGCGGTGGCGCTCATCGCCGTCGTCGGCGCGGCCATCAGCACCGTCACCACCGTCGCGCTGCGCTCGTACCTGGTCGACAAGGTCGACGAACAACTGCGCGTCTCCGTCGAGATGGCGAGCCGCCCGGGCGCCGGCAAGCTGACCCGGGAGAGCAACCTCGGCATCGTCCTGGCCCCCGGATCCCCGCTGGGAGCCGTCGGGGTCCGCCTCGACGCCGCGGGCAAGATCATCGACAGCGTCCGCAGTCAGCGCAGCGCCGTCGTCGGCGGATCAGGGCCCGGCGGCCACCCGCCCCTCACCGCGGAGCAGGCCTCCGCCCTCGCCGAGGCCGCCCGCGAGGCAGCCGACGGCCCTCCCGGCGACCCGGTCGAACTGAACCTGCCCGGCCTCGGCGGCTACCGGGCGCTGACCGCGCCCGGCGGCAGCGGCGGCAGCGGCGGCGGCGGCAGCGTCGTACTCGGGTTTCCGCTCTCCGAGGTCGACTCCACCGTGCACACCCTGATCGCGGTGGAGGTCTTCGTCACCCTCGCCGGGCTGATCGCGGCCTCCCTCGCCGGACAGGCCCTGGTCGGTGTCGCCCTGCGCCCGCTGCGCCGGGTCGCCGCCACCGCCACCCGGGTCTCCGAACTCACCCTGCACAGCGGCGAGCCCGCCCTGCACGAGCGGGTCCCCGACGCAGAGGCCGACCCCCGTACCGAGGTCGGGCAGGTCGGCGCCGCCCTCAACCGGATGCTGGGCCACGTCTCCTCGGCCCTGACCGCACGCCAGCAGAGCGAGACCCGGGTCCGGCAGTTCGTCGCCGACGCCAGCCACGAGCTGCGCACCCCGCTGGCCTCGATCCGCGGCTACGCCGAACTGACCCGCCGGGGCCGCGAGGAGCCGGGCCCCGATACCCGGCACGCCCTGGGCCGGATCGAGTCCGAAGCCACCCGGATGACCGGTCTGGTGGAGGACCTGCTGCTGCTGGCCCGGCTCGACGCGGGCCGCCCGCTGTCCACCTCCGACACCGACCTGGCCCCGCTGGTCGTGGACGCCGTCAGCGACGCCCGGGCCGCCGGCCAGGACCACCACTGGCGCCTGGAACTCCCCACGGAACCGGCGCCCGTTCACGGCGACCCGGCCCGGATCCAGCAGGTGCTGGTGAACCTGCTGGCCAACGCCCGGACCCACACCCCGCCCGGCACCACCGTCACGGCGCATGTTTCACGTGAAACATCCACCGTCCGGCTCCGGATCGAGGACGACGGCCCCGGCATCCCGCCCGAGCTGTTGCCGCACGTCTTCGAGCGTTTCGCCCGCGGCGACGCCTCCCGCTCCCGCTCGGCGGGCTCCACCGGCCTCGGCCTGGCCATCGTGGCCGCCGTGGTCTCGGCCCACGGCGGCCAGGTCGGTGTCCGCAGCACCCCCGGCCACACCTCCTTCGAGGTCCTGCTCCCCCTCGCCGACCCCGCGGCTCCCACTGCCGCGCAGACGGACTCAGAGACGGACTCACAGACGGGCCACAGGGTCAGCACACAGCGGTGACAGCCCGGCCCGGGAGGGTCGGGGCATGCCTACCGACACCTCTCCCGGAGCGCTCCCGGTGCGGGCGCCCCTCGCGCCCGCACCGGGTGAGCCCGTCCTCGACGTGGTGATCCCGGTCTTCAACGAGGAGACGGACCTCGGTCCCTGCGTGCGCAGGCTGCACGAGCACCTCACCCGGACCTTCCCGTACCCCTTCCGCATCACCATCGCCGACAACGCGAGCACCGACCGCACCCCCGAGGTCGCGGCCGCCCTCGCCGCCTCCGTGGCCGGGGTACGCAGCACCCGGCTGGAGCAGAAGGGCCGCGGCCGGGCCCTGCGCACCGTGTGGGGGGAGTCGGACGCGCCCGTCCTCGCGTACATGGACGTGGACCTCTCCACCGACCTCAACGCGCTGCTGCCACTGGTCGCCCCGCTGATCTCCGGCCACTCCGACCTCGCCATCGGAACCCGCCTGGCACGCTCCTCGCGGGTGGTCCGGGGAGCGAAGCGGGAGTTCATCTCCCGCGCCTACAACCTGCTCCTGCGCTCCTCGCTCTCCGCCCGCTTCAGCGACGCCCAGTGCGGCTTCAAGGCGATCCGCCGCGAGGTCGCGACCCGGCTGCTGCCGCTCGTGGAGGACTCCGGCTGGTTCTTCGACACCGAGCTGCTGGTCCTCGCCGAGCGTGCCGGGCTGCGGATCCACGAGGTCCCGGTGGACTGGGTCGACGACCCCGATTCCACCGTGCACATCGCCCGCACCGCCGCCGAGGACCTCAAGGGCGTCTGGCGGGTGGGCAGGGCGCTGGCCGTCGGCGCGCTGCCGCTGGACCGGCTCGCGCGCCCCTTCGGAGACGACCCGCGCGACCGCACCGCCCTGCCCGGGGTGCCGCGCGGGCTGGCCCGCCAGCTCCTGGGCTTCTGCGTGGTCGGCGCCCTGTCCACCCTCCTCTACCTGCTCCTCTACTCCGCGGCCCGTACCGCCGCCGGCCCCCAGCTCGCCAACGCCGCCGCGCTGCTGCTCTCCGCCGTCGCCAACACCGCAGCCAACCGCCGGCTCACCTTCGGGGTCCGCGGCCGGGCCCGCGCCGTTCGCCACCAGGCCCAGGGGCTCGTGGTGTTCGCCATCGGACTGGCCCTGACCAGCGGTTCGCTCGCCGCCCTCGGGGCCGCCACCGCCGAGCCGGGGCACAGCACCGAGCTGGCCGTCCTGATCACCGCCAACCTCGCAGCCACCGTGCTGCGGTTCCTGCTCTTCCGCGCCTGGGTCTTCCCCGAACGGCGCGCCACTCCCGCGAAGGACCACTCCTGATGACCACGGCAGCGCTACCGCTCCACCCGCCCTCCCCGGCCGCCCCATCCCACAGGGCGGTCCGGGCGCACGCCGCCCGGCCCGGCTGGGAACGCCCCGCCCACCTCGGGCTGCTCCTCGCCACCGCCGTCCTGCTGCTGTGGGACCTGGGGGCCTCCGGCTACGCCAACTCCTTCTACTCCGCCGCGGTCCAGGCGGGCAGCGAGAGCTGGAAGGCCTTCTTCTTCGGCTCCTCCGACGCCGCGAACTCCATCACCGTCGACAAACCCCCGGCCGCGCTGTGGCCCATGATGCTGTCGGTCCGGCTCTTCGGGCTCGGCGCCTGGCAGATCCTGGTCCCCCAGGCCCTCATGGGCGTCGGCACGACCGCCGTGCTCTACGCCGCCGTACGCCGCCAGTTCGGCCCGGCGGCGGCCCTGATCAGCGGAGCCGTCTTCGCGCTCACGCCCGTGGCCGCGCTGATGTTCCGCTTCAACAACCCCGACGCGCTGCTGACCCTGCTGATGACCGTCACCGTGTACTGCGTGCTCAGGGCCCTCGACGGGGCGCACACCAAGTGGCTCGTCTGGGCCGGGGTCGCGGTCGGCTTCGCCTTCCTGACCAAGACCCTGCAGGCCTTCGTCATCCTGCCGCCCCTCGCCCTGCTGTACGCGGTCTGCGCGCCGACCCGGCTGCGCAGGCGCCTCGGGCAGCTGCTGCTCTCCACGCTGGCGATGGTGCTGGCCGGCGGCTGGTGGGTGGCGGTCGTCGAACTGTGGCCCGCCTCCTCCCGCCCGTACATCGGGGGCTCGCAGACCAACTCCTTCCTGGAACTGACCCTCGGCTACAACGGCCTCGGCCGGATCAACGGCGAGGAGACCGGCAGCGTCGGCGGCGGTGGCGGCGGTGGCGGTGGCGGCGGGATGAGTTGGGGAGAGACCGGCATCGACCGGTTGTTCTCCTCCAACATCGGCGGCCAGATCGGCTGGCTGCTGCCCGCCGCGCTGATCCTGCTCGTCGCGGGCCTCGTGGTCACCTGGCGGGCCCGCCGGGCCACCGACACCCTGGAGGGCATGGCCCGCGCGGCCTTCCTCGCCTGGGGCGGGGCGCTGCTGATCACCGCGGTGGTCTTCAGCTTCATGCAGGGCATCTTCCACGAGTACTACACCGTCGCCCTGGCCCCCTACACCGCCGCCCTGGTCGGCATGGGCATCGCCGTGCTCTGGGAGGAGCGGGGCAGTCGGGCCGCCTCCCTCGCACTCTCCGGGACCCTGGCACTCACGTCGTACTGGGCCTTCGTGTTGCTCGGCCGCTCCGCGGAGTACGTGGCGTGGTTGCGCTGGTCGGTCCTCGCTGTCGGACTCGGCACGGCCCTGCTGCTGCCGTTCGCCGCGCGGCTGGGCCGCCGTACCGCACTCGGCGTGGCGGCAGTCGGCCTGGGCGTGGCCCTGGCCGGACCCCTCGCGTACTGCCTGACCACCGTGACCACCCCGCACACGGGCTCGATCGTCACGGCGGGCCCCGCGGTCGCGGGCGGCCGCGGCGGCCCCGGCGGCGGGATGCGCGGCTCCGAGATGCCAGGCAGCGGCGGGATGCCCGGCGGCGGTGCCGCACCGCAGGGCATGCCCAAGGGCGGCCAAGCCCAGGGCGGCCAGGCACCCGGCGGCAACCAGCCCGCCGACGACGGCCGGAGCACCCGGACCGGCGGCGGCCCGGGCGGAGGCGGCATGGGCGGCCTGCTCGGCGGGACGAGGACCAGCGCCGAGGCCACGGCCGCGCTGCGCGCCGAAGCGGACCGGTACACGTGGGCGGCGGCCGCCATCGGCTCGCAGAACGCGGCGAGTTACCAGCTGGCTTCGGAGCGGCCCGTGATGGCCATCGGCGGCTTCAACGGCAGCGACCCCTCTCCCACCCTGGAGCAGTTCAAGGAGTACGTGAGCGCCGGGAAGATCCACTACTTCATCGGCCAGAGCAGCGCGGGGGCCGGCGGCGCCGGAGCCGGCGGAGAGACCGGCGGCGCCGAGACCGGCACCGCGACCCGCGGCGGGGGCGGCCCCGGCGGGGGTGTGAGCAGCTCCATCGAGACCTGGGTCAAGGCCAACTTCGCGGCCTCCACGATCGGCGGAGCCACCTTCTACGACCTCACCGCACCGACGTCGCAGGCGTCGACGACGCCCTGAAACCCGCCGGAACCCCGAGCCGGCCCCGCGGGGCCGGCCTCCGGGTGACGACGGGAAGGTGCGGACGGGAAGGTGGCGGCAGGCCCTAGCATCAAGGGGGCGGACCGGGCATTCCGGGCTGGTCCCGCGCTCGTGAGGAGGATGCCTCCATGGTCATCCCGGCCGATCCCGGCACGGCCCGGACCAGCGTCTGGCTGGCCGTACGGCCGGCTCCGTCCGCCCGGCGGCGCGGCGAGGCCACCGCCGGACTCGACCGGGAGCGGATCACGGCCGCGGCCGTACGGCTGCTGGACGCGGAGGGGTTGGCCCGGTTCTCCATGAGGCGGCTCGCCGCCGGGCTCGGGGTCACCGCGATGTCCCTGTACTGGTACGTCGACACCAAGCACGATCTGCTCGAACTGGCCCGCGGCTACCGGAGGCTGCTCGTGGACCACCCGTGGGTGGCTCCCCTCACCGCCGCGTATCCGAACATCGGCCCGCACGCGCGGTCCTTCGACGCCGCCCTGCACGGGCTGCTGGACTCCACCGGCCTGACGGACGCCACCCGCGCCGGGGCCCAGTTGGCCGTCTCCCAGTTCCTGCACGGCTGCGGAGGCACGGTCCGGCGGCCGCCCGACGGGGAGTTCGGCCTCGCGCTCAACGTCCTGATCGCCGGGATCGAGGCGCACACGGGGCCCACAGCACCCGCCGCACCGGCGCCCGCCGCACCGGCAGTCTCCGCCGCGCCCGCAGCCCCGTAGACCGCCGGGCTACTCCGCCGAGGCGGCGGCCGGCTCGTGGGCCGCCGGCTTCGACCTCAGGGCGACCTCCTTGATGAACACCACCAGCACCAGCGCGAGCAGCGCGGTGGGGGCGGCGTAGAGGAAGACGTCGCCGACGCCGTGCCCGTACGCGGACTCGACGACCGTGCGGAAGGGCTCGGGCAGCTTGTCGAGGTCGGGGATCGCGCCCCCGCCGGTGCCGCCGTGGCCCATGGCCGCCGCCTTCGGGCCGAGCGCGGCGAGGCCGTCCTGGACATAGTGGGTGACCCGGTTGGCCATGACCGCGCCTAGGGCGGAGACGCCCATCGCGCCACCGAGCGAGCGGAAGAAGGTGACGACCGAGCTGGCGGCGCCGAGGTCCTCGGGGGCCACCTGGTTCTGGGAGGCGAGGACCAGGTTCTGCATCATCATGCCGAGGCCGAGGCCGGTCAGCGCCATGTAGATCGCGATGTGCCAGTACGGGGTGTCGTGCCGCAGGGTGCCCAGCAGGCCGAGTCCGGCCGTCAGGAGTACACCGCCGGAGACGAGCCAGGCCTTCCACTTGCCGGTCTTGGTGATGACCTGACCGGAAACGGTGGAGGAGACGAAGAGTCCGCCGATCATCGGAATCGTGAGGATTCCGGACATCGTGGGGGACTCGCCGCGGGCCAACTGGAAGAACTGGCTGAAAAACACGGTGCCCGAGAACATCGCGATGCCGACGAAGAGCGAGGCCGCCGAGGCGAGGCTGATGGTCTTGTTGCGGAAGAGGCGCAGCGGAATGATCGGGTCGCTCGCCCTGGACTCGACGAGGACGAAGAGCAGGCCGAGGGCGAGCGCGCCGCCGGTCATCGCCCAGGTCTGCCAGGAGATCCAGTCGTACGAGCTGCCGGCCTGGGTCACCCAGATCAGCAGGAGCGAGACGGAGCCGCTGATCAGGAAGGCGCCGAGCCAGTCGACCTTGACGTCGCGGCGGACGACGGGCAGGTGCAGGGTGCGCTGGAGCACGACCAGGGCGATGACGGCGAACGGGATGCCGACGTAGAAGCACCAGCGCCAGCCGAGCCAGCTCGTGTCGGTGATGACCCCGCCGAGCAGCGGGCCGCCGACGGTGGCGACGGCGAAGACCGCGCCGAGGTAGCCGCTGTACCGGCCGCGCTCGCGCGGGGAGATCATCGCGGCCATCACGATCTGGGCGAGGGCGGAGAGGCCGCCGACGCCGATGCCCTGGACCACGCGGCAGGCGATGAGCATGCCGGTGTTCTGGGACATGCCGGCGACCATCGAGCCGAGGACGTAGATCACCAGGGATATCTGGACCAGCAGCTTCTTGCTGAAGAGGTCGGACAGCTTGCCCCAGAGCGGGGTGGACGCCGTCATCGAGAGCAGGGCGGCCGTGACCACCCAGGTGTACGAGGACTGGGTGCCGCCGAGGTCGCCGATGATCTGGGGCAGCGCGTTGGAGACGATCGTGGAGGACAGGATCGCCACGAACATGCCGAGCATCAGCCCGGAGAGCGCCTTCATGATCTGCGGGTGGGTCATGGGCGCGCTGTCGGACGTGGTCTCCGGCCGGCCGCCTCCCCGCACACCGGTGGGTGTGGTCGTAGCCATGTGTTTCCTTCGGTCTAGCTGTCTGGAAGCGTGAAGCTCGATCGGAGCCGGGCGAGCAGGACGGTGAGGTGGTCGATGTCCGCGTCGGACCAGTCGGCCAGGGCCTTCTCCAGCGCGGTGGTGTGGCGGGCGCCGAGCTCGGCGAGGAGTGCGCGGCCGGCCGGGGTCAGGCGCAGGATCCGGCAGCGGGCGTCGCCGGGGTCGGTGTCGCGGGTGATCCAGCCGCGGTCGGCGGTGTGCGCGACGTGCCGGCTCGTCACGGAGATGTCGATGGCGAGGTACTCGGAGAGGCGGCTGAGCCGCATCTCGCCGTGGCGGTCGAGCACCGTGAGCACGGCCGCCGAACCGGGCGGGCAGTCGGAGGGCAGGGTGCGGGCGAGGTCGCGCTTGACGGCGCCGATGCCGGTGAGCTGACGGGCCAGTTCGGCGTGACGCGTGGCAGGTTGTGTGGCCGGTGTGGCTGGTGTGGCCTCTGCGACCGGTGTGGTCTCCACGGGCGGTGCGGGCGGTGCGGGCGGTGCGGTCTCCACAAGCGGCGCGGTCTCCACAGGCGGCGCGGTCACCGGGTCCCCCCTCCGAATGTCGTTGCTTTGGGCAACCATAGAAGCAGATGGTTGTTACAGGCAAATGAATCGAAGGGTTGGGCGGTAAAGGAATCGGAAAACCCGCTAGGGTCCTGCGCATGGCTGCGAATCACGACTCGAACCACAACGCACAGGCTCCCGAGGGTGACTACGACCCCGCGGGCAGCACCCAGATGTTCCGGGCGTTCGTCGAGGAGCCGGCACCGGCCCCCGCCGTCCCGGGCTCGCGCATGCAGAACCGTGCCGCCCGCAAGTCGGGACCGGGCGCGGGCGTGTGGATCGGCGTCGGCCTCGCCGTGGTGGTCCTGGTCGCCGTGGTGGCCTGGCTCGCGCTCTGAGACCCGGCCGCCGGCTCAGTTCCAGGTGGCCGTGACCTTCTGGGTCTCCACGCGCATGCCCAGGGGGACGCGCCAGGCTTCGACGCAGATCCGGTAGCTCTGCGTCTTCGCCGTGCCGCCCGCGATCGGGGCGGGCAGCGGCTGGGTCGAGTTGATGGTGGCCCAGTCGACGCCCAGGGCGCCGATGATGTGCGTCGCGAAACTGACCGAGCCCGAACGGGCCGCGGTGCCCCCGGTGTTGGTGAAGGTCACCGTGACCTGCTCGCACCAGCGTTCCGCCGTGGCGGTACGGGTGGGCGCGCCGATGCTCAGCTTCGCGGGCGTGGCCGGAGGCGGCGCCGGGGTGGACGGGCCCGGCTTCGGGGGCGGGATCGACGGAGTGCCGGGCGTACCGCCCGGGGTGGTGGGAGGCCTGGTGCCGGGTGCGGTGCCGGGCGGGTTCCCGGAGCCGCCGGGGGTGGTGGGCGCGCCTCCGCCCGGGGTGGTGCCGCCGGGTGGCTGTGACCCCGGGGCGCTGGGCGGCGTACCGCCGGGGACCCCGCCCGGAGTGGCGCCCGGGACCTCGCCCGGGATCTCCGCCGAGGTGCTGCCCGGCGTGCTGCCGGAGGACGCGGAGGATCCCGGCACTGCCTGCGGAAGCGGCTGGAACTCCACTCCGGCCTGGGGCGCGACGTTCTCCCCGGTGCCCCGCTCGGGGCCCGGAGCGGCCGCGCCCACGGCCACGTAGCCCTCGCGCGCCGGGCCGCCGCAGCCGGTCAGGGCGGCGGCGGACGTGGCGCACAGGACGAGGAGGGCGGCTGACCGGGATGCCTTTCGCATCCCGGCAGTTTTCCTGACGTGCCGTCAATTGGGAAGCGGGTGCGTGGGATTGTCCGCGCACCCGTGCCCGGTGACCGCGGAGGCTACTCGCCGATCAGGCCGACGCGGAGCTGCGCGAGCGTGCGCGTGAGCAGCCGGGAGACGTGCATCTGGGAGATGCCGACCTCCTCGCCGATCTGCGACTGGGTCATGTTCGCGAAGAACCGCAGCATGATGATCTGCCGCTCCCGGGGCGGGAGCTTGGCCAGCAGCGGCTTGAGCGACTCGCGGTACTCGACGCCCTCCAGCGCGGTGTCCTCGTACCCGAGCCGGTCTGCGAGCGAGCCCTCGCCGCCCTCGTCCTCGGGTGAGGGCGAGTCGAGCGAGGAGGCGGTGTACGCGTTGCCCACGGCGAGGCCGTCGACGACGTCCTCCTCCGAGACTCCGAGCACGGCCGCGAGCTCCGGCACGGTCGGCGAGCGGTCGAGCTTCTGGGCGAGCTCGTCGCTGGCCTTGGTGAGGGCGAGGCGCAGCTCCTGGAGTCGGCGCGGGACGCGCACGGACCAGGAGGTGTCCCGGAAGAACCGTTTGATCTCACCGACGACCGTCGGCATGGCGAAGGTCGGGAACTCCACCCCGCGCTCGCAGTCGAACCGGTCGATGGCCTTGATCAGCCCGATCGTGCCGACCTGGACGATGTCCTCCATCGGCTCGTTGCGGCTGCGGAAGCGAGCCGCCGCGTAGCGCACGAGGGGGAGGTTCAGCTCGATCAGGGTGTCGCGCACGTACGTCCGCTCGGGACTGTCCGCGTCGAGGCCGGCGAGCCGCTTGAAGAGGGAGCGGGAGAGGGTGCGGGTGTCGATCCGGGTGTCGATGGCTTCCGAGCGGTGGGACACTGCCGGCACTTCACGCTGCTTGACGAGCGTGAGCACCTGTGAGCTGCCCTGGTCTACGGACATGCCACCCCCTTGAGGTCGCGGACGGTCGCGCTTCATCTGCGCGCCCGTCGGAGGAACGCAGCCTCCACCTGAATACCGGAGGCGGGGCTGCGGCAAACGCGGTTCCAGCAGAATGTCACATGTCGGCAACACGCTGTAGCGCCATGTCGACAAGTATCTCCAGCGACAGAACACGATAGGCCTGCTCTAGGGCGGGAATCTACCGGTGTGTCAGGAAACGAGGAGAATGATCTCCACTCGATCCGGTTAGGCCTCGATCCTGTTTGCGGATCGCAGCCGGGCGAAGCTCCGGGCGAGGAGTCGGGAGACGTGCATCTGGGAGACGCCGAGCTCGGCGCTGATCTGCGATTGGGTCAGATTGTTGTAGTACCGCAGGAGGAGGATCCGCTGCTCGCGCTCGGGCAGCTGTACGAGGAGGTGGCGGACCAGGTCGCGGTGTTCCACGCCGGCCAGCTCGGGGTCCTCGTAGCCGAGGCGGTCGAGCAGGCCGGGGAGTCCGTCGCCCTCCTGGGCGGCCTCCAGGGAGGTCGCGTGGTAGCTGCGGCCGGCCTCGATGCAGGAGAGCACCTCGTCCTCGCTGATGCGCAGCCGCTCGGCGATCTCGGGGGTGGTCGGGGTGCGGCCGTGCAGGGTGGTGAGGTCCTCGGTGGCGGCGTTGACCTGGACCCAGAGCTCGTGGAGCCGGCGCGGGACGTGGACCGTGCGGACGTTGTCGCGGAAGTAGCGCTTGATCTCGCCCACGACGGTCGGCATCGCGAAGGTCGGGAACTGCACCCCGCGCTCGGGGTCGAACCGGTCGATCGCGTTGATCAGCCCGATCGTGCCGACCTGGATCACGTCCTCCATCGGCTCGTTGCGGCTGCGGAAGCGGGCCGCCGCGTACCGGACGAGCGGGATGTTGGCCTCGATGAGGGCCCCGCGGACCCGGGAGTGCTCGCTGGTGCCCGGCTGCAGGTCCTTCAGCTGCCCGAACAGGACCTGGGTGAGCGCCCGGGTGTCGGCACCCCGGCTCTGCGGCCTGGGGGCGACCGGGGGCTCCTCGGGGGCCTCCTGCTGGGGCGGTACGTGGGACTCCTGCGGCGGGGCCGGTGGGGAGGCCGGCGGCTGGGCTTGCGGCGGGGCCTGGTGCGGAGCCTGCGGCGGGCCCTGGTGCGGGGACTGGTGCAGGGCCTGCGGGGACCCCTGGTGCGGAGGCTGCACGGGGTCCCGGTGCGGTTCCTGCGGGTGCTCCTGCTGCGGGTCCTGCTGGGGCGGCACCTCGGGCGCAGTACTGGCCGGCACGGTCACGCCACCCCTTCACGTCACGTCATCAACTCATCCGTCAAAAGCGGTCATAGCATCACAAGACATGTGCGCTGTGTGCAAGCACCGTATATCGCCGTGTTGAGGGCAAGTTGGGCATAACAGGGCATCTTGCCCCGTGTGCGGGAACGCAAAAAGCCCCCCACCCGTCGGAGTGGGGGGCCGGGAAGTCCGGAAACCGCTTCAGCGTACGGGTTCAGCGCACCAGTTCGGTCATGAACTCGCCGATCGCCGTTGCGGCATCCGAGATTCCTTGGAAGCCTATTTTCACCATTTCGGCGGCTTTTTCGGGCTGAGTGATGATGACGAAGAAGACGAAGACGACGAGGGCGCCCGAGAGCAGCTTCTTGGTTTCCACGTGCGCTGTCGGCCTCCCCAACCGGTCCTGCAAGGTCGGGAGAGTCTATCCGGTCAGGTTCGAACACTCACCCGGCCTTTAAGGACCAATGGCCCGGCGACGCAGGCCCTTTGCCGGTGTGGCGACGGCCTCGGAAGGCGCAGTATTGAACACGAGCCCACCGGTTCTGGCAGGAAATCGGTGAGCGAGGGACAGGACCTCACTGCGGGGTCCGAGCCGCAAGCTTCCCCCCTGACTGCGGCTTGGACTGGCAGGTTCCGTCCTCATCGGGGGAAGTGGCTTGTCCCCCCGATGCCACTTCCCCCGTCCCAACCGTTGAAGGTCCCGACTCTGGTCGGGGCCTTCTTCGCGCTGTGCGCCGAAGGGTTACTCCAGACCGCCGGCCAGGTCGGCGATCGGCTGTACCGGGGCGATCACGGGCGCGAGCTGGTTCGGCAGCTCCATCAGCTGGTTGAGCTGGTTGAGGCCGCCGGCGACCTTTTCGCCGATCTCCGGGACCGAGGACGGCGAGGCGCCCTCCGGCATGCCCTGCGGCGCCGGCAGGTCCGGGAGGGTGAGCGGGGCGATCGGGGCGGCGGAGGCGGCGGGCGCCGCGAGGCCCGCGGCGGCCCCGGCGAGGGCGAAGGCGGCGAGGATGCGCTGGGTCTTGGTCATGCCGTGACAACGGCCGAGGGCGCGGGCGGTCACGCGGGTGTCCCTCGGACGCCGAAAGCCCGGGACCCGGAACCCGGAAACGCCAAGAGCCCCGACCCTTGCGGGGCGGGGCTCTCGATCAGAGCGGTAGCGGTGGGATTTGAACCCACGGATAGCTTGCACCATCACACGCTTTCGAGGCGTGCTCCTTCGGCCGCTCGGACACGCTACCGAGAGAGAGCTTAGCCCAAGGAGACCCGTGCTCTGAAATCCATGCCCCCGGCACCCCTCAGAGGTCGCGGAAGAAGTCCGTGAGCTGCTGCGCGCACTCCCCCGCGAGTACGCCCGCGATCACCTCGGGCCGGTGGTTGAGCCGGCGGTCCCGTACGAGGTCCCACAGCGACCCGGCGGCGCCCGCCTTCTCGTCGGCCGCCCCGTAGACGACCCGGGCCACCCGTGACTGCACGAGGGCGCCCGCGCACATCACGCACGGCTCCAGGGTCACCACGAGGGTGCATCCCGGGAGCCGCCATTCCCCGAGGGCGGCGGCCGCCCGGCGCAGCGCCAGTACCTCGGCGTGTGCCGTCGGGTCTCCGGTCGCCTCCCGCTCGTTGTGCCCGGTGGCGAGGAGCCTCCCGTCCGGGCCGAGCACCACGGCGCCGACCGGCACGTCGCCGGCCGGCACCGCCCGGGCCGCCTCCTGGAGCGCCAGGCGCATGGAGTCCTGCCACGGGTCCCGTACGGGATCGGGTGCGTACGGGGTGGGCTGCGGGGTGTGGTGGTGTGCGGGGATCACTAGCGGACGGACTCCAGGACCTCGGTGGCGCCGAGCGATTCGGCGATCTCCGAGAGGGCGTCCCCGTCCAGGGTCATCAGTTGTTTGTGGCTCACCCCGAGGTCGTCGAGCAGCCTGGGGTCGCCGAGCGGCCCGGCGGGTGCCGGTTCGGATCCGGCCCGTACGTCGTGGCCGTCGTCGGAGTCGTCGTCTTCGTCCTCCTGGTCTCTGTCGGAGGGTCCGCCGTCCGGGTAAGAGGCGACCACCTCGTCCTCGCCGTCCTCGGTGCCGTCGAGGTCCAGCTCGTCGAGTTCGTCGTCCTCGTCGTCCTTGCCGAGCAGCTCGTCGGTCAGCATCGAGCCGTAGGAGCTGCGGGAGGCGGCGGAGGCGTTGGACACGTAGTAGCGCGGGTCCTCCTCGCCGTCCACCCGGACGACCCCGAACCAGGTGTCCTCCTGTTCGATGAGGGCTACCACCGTGTCGTCGTCGACAGAGGCGGAGCGGGCGAGATCGATCAGATCACTCAGAGACTCGACATCGTCGAGTTCCATGTCGCTCGCTTCCCACCCGTCTTCGGTGCGCGCGAGCAGTGCGGCGAAATACACCGTGACTCTCCCACTGGTCATAGGCGTGCCGGTTGGAGTTCCCCCCGGCCGGAGGTGGGTGGGGGTGGAACGGCCGCCGTGCTCGCCGTTTCGTACCCCGCCCAGTCGGCATCGTGGCAGAAACGGAGCCATTGCGAGAGGTCTTCCGCGCCGTGGCGCTGGCCGCGCGTGTTGTACGGGGCCTCGTGCCGGGGGCGCGACGGCGGCCGGGCGGCGGCCGGGCGGCGGCCGGGCGGCGGGCGTACGGGCGCCCGGCAGGGCTTCCGGCGGGACCCCGCAGGGGCCTTCGCAGGGGCCCCTGCGGGGCTCACCAGCGGAAGGTGCGCATGCGCATCTGCTGGCGCATGCGGGCGGCGCGGGCGCGTCTGGGCTGCACCCGGTCGCGCAGTTCCCGGGCCTCGTGCAGGTCGCGGAGGAACTGCGCGCGCCGAGCTCTGCGCTGCGCCGTGGTCTCCAGTGGCTCGTGATCGTCGTCGGGCATGGGTCACCGCCCCTGGCTGGTCCGGTCCGGTCCGTCCCCCCGAACCCCCACCTTCCCTCGGACCGGCCGTTTGATGCCACCTTCTGCCACGGCTCGGCAGGAATTCGGTCGGATTCCGACAATCCCGGCGACTTCGGCTACGTGGGCTCCGCCAGGGTCGGGACGATCGCCACCGGCCCGTGCGCGTGCTGCAGCACGGCGTTCGCGACCGAGCCGATCATCAGGGACCGGATGTGCCGGCGCGGGTGGTGGCGGCCCACGACGACCAGCGCCGCCGAGTTCGAGGTGGCGACGAGGCGTCCGGCCGCGTCCCCGGGCACCGCGGCCTGTTCGACGGGCACGGTCGGGTACTTCGCCCGGAACGGTGCCAGCCGCTCCGTCTGGGAGCGGAGCATCTCCCGCTCGGCCGGTACCGCGTCCTCGTCCTCCCCCACCAGCGCCTCCGGCGGGATCACCGCGAACGGGCTGTCGATCACCATCGTCGGCGACGGCGGGATGCTGTACGCCGACACCACCTGGAGCGTCGTTGCCCGCGCGGCCGCCTCCGCGAACGCGAAGTCCAGTACGTTGTCGGGCGTCTCCGCGGCGTGCAGTCCCAGCACCACCCGCCCGGCCGAGGGCTGGGCTGCGACGTCCACTCCGCGCGCCTCGTGCGCGACCACGACCACCGGGCAGGCGGCGCTGCTGGCCACGGCGCGGCTGTTCGAGCCGAGCAGCAGCGCGGCGAAGCCGCCGCGGCCCCGGGAGCCCATCACCAGCATCCGGGCGCCCTCCCCGATGTCCCGGAGGGCCTCCGGGACCGAGCCCTCCAAGGACTCGTAGCGGACTTCGGCGGGGAGCGGGCCCCCCGCCGCCAGGTGGGCCCGTATCCGCACGCTGACGGGGTCCTCGGCCTCTTCGGGCTCGGCGCGGTCGTACAGGGAGGAACGGCGTGCCGCGTACAGCTGGGCGCTGTCGGACAGCACGTGGGCGACGACGAGCCCGGCGCCGTGGCGCAGTGCCGCAGTCCTTGCCCACTCCAGGGCCTTGAGGCTGTGTTCGGATCCGTCGACTGCGGCGATCACCCTTGCGTTGGTCATCAGTCCAGCGTGCTGGGGGTCCGGCCGGGTCGCATCTCCAGGGGTTTCCGGGCGTGGCCGCCGCTTCGGGCGCGAAGGGGTGGGCGCAGCGCGTAGCCTTTTGGGTGTTGGTCGCGTGTTTGCGGCCGTTTTTGCAGGTAGAGGGGTCGCAGGTAGCGGCGTCGCAGGTCGCAGGTGAAAGTGCGGCGGCTGAGTCTTGGAGGATGTTGTGCGTTTGCAGGTCGTGGATCACCCGTTGGTGGCGCACAAACTCACCACCCTGCGCGACAAGCGCACCGACTCCGCCACCTTCCGGCGGCTCGCCGACGAGCTGGTGACCCTGCTCGCGTACGAGGCCACCCGGGACGTGCGCACCGAGCAGGCCGACATCGTCACCCCGGTCGGCCCGACCACCGGCGTGAAGCTCTCCTACCCGCGGCCGCTGGTCGTACCGATCCTGCGCGCCGGTCTCGGCATGCTCGACGGCATGGTGCGGCTGCTGCCGACCGCCGAGGTCGGCTTCCTCGGCATGGTCCGCAACGAGGAGACCCTGGAGGCCTCCACGTACGCGACGCGCATGCCGGAGGACCTCTCGGGCCGCCAGGTCTACGTGGTGGACCCGATGCTCGCCACCGGCGGCACGCTCGTCGCGGCGATCAAGGAGCTCATCAAGCGCGGTGCGGACGATGTGACCGCGGTGGTGCTGCTGGCCGCGCCCGAGGGCGTCGAGATCATGGAGCGCGAGCTCGCGGGCACGCCGGTGACGGTGGTGACGGCCGCGGTGGACGAGCGGCTCAACGAGCACGGCTACATCGTGCCGGGGCTGGGCGACGCGGGCGACCGCATGTACGGCTCGGCGGAGTAGCCCGGACCGGCTCCGAGCAGCCCGCACCTTCGAGAAGCCCGGCCCCCCTTGGGAGGCCGGGCTTTCTCAGCAGGTCAGCAGGTCTTGGCGGGCGCGGGCTGGGGGTTGGCCAGGGCGGCCAGGGCCTTGTCCGCGTCGGCCTTCGGCGTGAGCTCCTTGAAGGCGTCGCCCAGGATCAGGTCGATGTCCCCGGTCTCGCGGGTGTCGGTCTGCTGGGTGGCGCCGGCGAGGTTGGCGCCCAGGACGGAGAAGGCGGCCTTGTCGGTCTGCGGGGAGCCGAGCAGTATCCCGGCGCCCGGGACCTTCTTGTCGAAGTCGGCGGGGGCGTTGCCGACCTTGCCGAGGGTGAAGCCGCGGGCCTTGAGCTCGTCGCCGACGGCCTTGGCGAGGCCCGCGCGCGGGGTCGCGTTGTAGACGTTGACCGTGATCCCGCCGGGCGGCGGGAGGACGACCTTCGGCGCGGCGGCGGCGGTGGAGCCCGCCTTGGGGGCGGGGGTGGCGCAGTCCTTGGCCGCGGCGGCGGTCTTGCGTTTGTCCGCGTCGCCGCCGAACACATCGATGAGCTGCACGGCCCCGTAAGCGATCAGGGCCAGCCCGATGATCGATCCGAGCACCACGAGGACGATCCGGCGGCGGCGTCGAGGGCGGGACATGCGGGGGTAAGCCGCTCCCGTGACCTTGTACTTTCCGCCCATGCCAGGGGGAGTGAGCATGCTCATGTGCGCAGCGTAATGCCGACCGCTGCCGATGCCCACTGAATCATCTGTTGATAGGGCAAGGCTGACCCGAAAGGCGCAACCGGGACCTATCCGACACCCGGGCGGGGCCCGCCCGGCGCCCGGGGAGGGCGGATCAGCCCAGTTCGAGGACGCGCGCGTGCAGGACCTGGCGCTGCTGGAGCGCGGCGCGGACGGCGCGGTGCAGGCCGTCCTCCAGGTACAGGTCGCCCTGCCACTTCACGACGTGGGCGAAGAGGTCCCCGTAGAAGGTCGAATCCTCGGCGAGCAGCGTTTCGAGGTCGAGCTGGCCCTTCGTGGTCACAAGCTGGTCGAGCCGGACCGGGCGCGGGGCTACGTCCGCCCACTGCCGGGTGGTTTCCCTGCCGTGGTCGGGGTACGGCCGCCTATTTCCGATGCGCTTGAAGATCACACGGAAAGCCTACCGGGCAGGGGCCTGCGGGCGCAGCCTTGCGATGACGGTGCAAAGGTGGCGAATAGTGCTATTTCGGGAGTGATATATGAGCCAGAGCACCGACCCCGCGTCCCCTGCCGGCCAGATCGCCGCGGGGTACGCCTTCACCGGACCCGCGCTCGATCTGGGGGCCCTGCTCTGGGACGGGGCCTGCCTGCCGGAGCACCAGATCCGCATCCCGCTGTCGATGCTCAACCGGCACGGACTGGTCGCGGGGGCCACCGGAACCGGCAAGACCAAGACGCTGCAGCTTATCGCCGAGCAGCTGTCGGCCCAGGGCGTTCCGGTCTTCCTCGCGGACATCAAGGGAGATGTCTCGGGGATCTCCGCGCCCGGCACGGCCAACGAGAAGATCGAGGAGCGGGCCAAGGACGTGGCCCAGGAATGGGAGGGCTCCGGCTTCCCGAGCGAGTTCTACTCGCTGGGCGGGATCGGCCCCGGAATCCCGCTGCGGTCCACCGTGACGAGCTTCGGTCCGGTCCTGATGTCCAAGGTGCTCCAGCTCAACCAGACGCAGGAGCAGTCGCTGGGGCTGATCTTCCACTACGCCGACACCAAGGGCCTGGAGCTGATCGACCTCAAGGACCTGCGGGCGGTCGTCGCGTTCCTCGTCTCGGACAAGGGAAAGCCCGAGCTGAAGGGCATCGGCGGACTCTCCACGGTGACCGCCGGCGTGATTCTGCGGGCGCTCACCGCCTTCGAACAGCAGGGGGCCGCGGAATTCTTCGGCGAGCCCGAATTCGACACCAGTGAATTCCTCCGAACGGCGGCGGACGGGCGCGGACTGGTCTCCGTACTGGAGCTCCCGGCGGTCCAGGACAAACCGCAGCTGTTCTCCACTTTCCTGATGTGGCTGCTGGCGGACTTGTACACGGATCTTCCGGAAGTCGGCGATCTGGAGAAGCCCAAGCTGGTCTTCTTCTTCGACGAGGCGCACCTGCTGTTCAACGGGGCCTCGAAAGCCTTCCTCGAAGCCATCACGCAGACGGTCCGGCTGATCCGCTCCAAGGGCATCGGCGTCTTCTTCGTCACCCAGACCCCCAAAGACGTGCCGGCCGACGTGCTGGCGCAGCTCGGCAACCGGGTGCAGCACGCGCTGCGCGCCTTCACCCCGGACGACGCGAAGGCGCTGAAGGCGACGGCGAAGACCTTCCCGAACTCCGACTACGACCTGGAGGAGCTGCTGACCCAGCTGGGGACGGGCGAGGCGGTGATCACGGTGCTCAGCGAGAAGGGCGCGCCGACCCCGGTGGCGGCGACCCGGCTGCGGGCCCCGGAGTCGCTGATGGCGCCGATCGACGCGGCCGCGCTGGACCAGGCGGTGAAGTCCTCGCTGCTCTACTCGCGGTACGCGGAGCCGGTCGACCGGGAATCGGCGTACGAGAAGATCAGCGCCGAGCAGGCGGCGGCGGAGGCGGAAGCCGAGGCGGCGGCGGCCGCGGCGGAGGCGGAGAAGCAGGCGAAGGCGGCCGCGAAGGCGGCGCCGAAGCCGGTTCCCTCGCTGGCGGAGCAGGTGGCCTCCAGCGGGCTCTTCCGCTCCCTGGCCAGGTCGATCGGTACGCAGCTCGGCGTCGAGCCGGTTCTGCCGCAGCCGGTGCGAGCCGCGCGCGGTGCGCTTGATCACCGCGATGATCCGGCAGGGG